>PANO01000059.1 GCA_002707655.1 Deltaproteobacteria bacterium | reverse complement strand
GCCGTGGTTTGGGATGAGGAAATAATCAGGTAGTCCGAATACACTTCCAGAAGGGCACGAATCATAAAAACCTCACAAGAATCATTTGAGTTTCAATTTCAGGATCAGCAAAATCAGCAGTCAGCATGAAAAGCGATTTTCTCGAAAAATACAACGTTTTTTGTCACGCTGAATATGCGATTGTCTTTTTGATAAAAAACCTGGATTACTGAAATTGTTCGTAAAAATAATGTGAAACCAAACTCGCCGAAACACAATAATACTGTTTTTAGTAAGTTATTTCAATATGTTAAATGCGTTGCGTAACATCAGTTATTTAAAGGGTCGCCTTAGAATGCGTAGCTGGAAACCCTGACCCCAGTCAGTCGGGACAGAGCCTAACGGCAAGATATTCAAATGCTTTTACCGGGCAACCGCAAGGAGAAAAGTGCAAGTGACGACATCCGCATCTGCACTCATGAACAGAACTCTCTGCATTCTCCTGTTGTGATTTGCTGGCTTCCATGGGAGAACCTTAGAGGTAATATCCATTTGAAATCTTGCTCACGGACAAGAACCCATGAGAGAACCCAGAGACTACGACGACATTCCCGGAACCTATGTGTTTGACGGGGAGCATTCGCGCAAGGGCTACGACCTCAACATGTTCTGCATGTCGTTGAACCAAGCGGAGAACCGCGAAAAATTCCGCGAGGACGAAGCGTCCTACCTGAACCGTTATCGGATCACTCCGGAGCAGAAGCAGGCCGTGCTGGATCGTGACTGGCTGGAACTGCTGCGGCTGGGTGGGAACATTTACTACACCTTCAAAATCGCGGCCTATGACGGCCTCACCATGCAGCATGTCGGGGCGGGGATGTCCGGAACCGGAATGACCGTCGAGGAATTTCGGCAGATGATGCTGGACGGGGGCCGTTCAGTTGCTGGAAACCTCAGCAAGCAGGAGCAGCAACATGGCTAAGATTATCGCCGGAATTGGCACCTCCCACATCCCGGCTATCGGAGTTGCCATTGACTTCGGCAAGTCGGGGGAAGCCTACTGGCAGCCGTTCTTCAAGGGCATTGTGCCCGCCCGCGAGTGGATGGCNNAAACNNAGCCGGANGTGTGNNTCATCGTGTACAACGACCACGCCTCCGCCTTCTCGCTGNAAACGATCCCCACCTTTGCGATTGGGGTGGCCCNGGAGTTTCCGCCCGCGGACGAGGGCTTTGGCCCCCGGCAGGTTCCGGTGGTGCAGGGACATTCAGAACTCGCGTGGCACTTGGCCGAGTCGTTGATCCTCGCTGANTTCGACATGACGCTCATCAACAAGATGCCAGTGGATCACGGATTGACCGTGCCCCTGAGCATCCTCTACGGCCAACCTGCAGCGTGGCCTTGCCGTGTGGTGCCACTGTGCGTGAATGTGATCCAGTATCCGCAACCCACCGGGAATCGCTGCTACCAGTTGGGCAAAGNGATCCGCCGTGCGGTCGAATCCTTTCCGGAGGACTTGACCGTGGCAGTCTTCGGCACAGGCGGCATGTCGCACCAACTTCAGGGGGAACGAGCCGGACTGGTGAACGTNGCGTTTGATCAGNGTTGGCTCGACAACTTNGTCAATGATCCGGAGGCGATCACAAGCATNGGGCACACCAAGTACTTGCGTGAGGCGGGTTCGGAGGGCATTGAACTGATCATGTGGCTCATCATGCGTGGGGCGCTTCAGGCGAATGTCCGGGAAATCTACCGTTTCACCCATGTTCCCGTCTCCAACACACACTACGGACTCACCCTTCTTGAAAACGCAGCACAGGATTGAACCGATGAAACTTTGCATGGTNGGCGAGGGAGCCTTCGCCAACAAGCATCTGGACGCACTGGCCAACATCGCAGGTGTGGAAGTCGCCGCCCTCGTTGGGGGCGTGGCCGAGGCCACGGAACAAGCCGCCGAAAAGCACAACATTCCCAAGTGGACGCTCGACTTGGAGGAAGGGCTGTCGCAGCCAGGAATCAAGGGGGTCATCCTCGCCACGCCGACTCCGCTGCACGCCAGTCAGGCTCAACAGGTCTTGCGCTCCGGCAAGCATGTTTTGGTGGAAATCCCGATGGCCGACCATCTTGCCGATGCCGAAGCACTGGTGGCGGTTCAGCAGGAAACCGGCAGGGTCGGCATGGTCGGCCACACACGCCGTTTCAATCCAAGCCACCAGTGGGTACACAATCGCATCAAGGCAGGCGAATTGAGCATTCAGCAAATGGACGTGCAGACCTTCTTCTTCCGCCGCAAGAATCTCAATGCGCTCGGCCAGCCCCGTAGTTGGACGGATCACCTGCTCTGGCACCATGCCTGCCACACTGTCGATTTGTTTCAATACCAAACTGGGGAAGTCGCCTCCGAGGTCTTCGCCCTGCAAGGGCCGCTGCATCCAGAACTCGGCATTGCGATGGACATGAGCATCGGCCTGAAAGTGCCGTCCGGAGCCGTCTGCACCCTCTCACTTTCGTTCAACAACGATGGACCACTGGGCACCTTTTTCCGTTACATCTGCGACAACGGCACCTACAGCGCCCGTTACGATGATTTGGTGGACGGACGCGAAGAACCGATTGACGTGTCACAGGTGGCTGTCTCTATGAACGGCATCGAACTGATCGATCGTGAATTCATCGCTGCCATCCGGGAAGGCCGTGAACCCAACGCCAGTTTCCAACAGTGCCTGAGCGCGATGCAGACGCTGGATCGCCTCGAAAAATGCCTGGAGGGGCAGTGATGACGAGTCCGGACTACCTGTCGTTTCATCCCAATCCAAAGCAGCCGGATCACGCCTTGCCGCCGCAGTCGTGCGACAGCCATTGCCACGTCTTCGGCCCCGGAACTGTGTTTCCGTATGCCGCCAGTAGTTCTTACATTCCGGTAGACGCGCCCAAGGAAAAGCTGTTTGCATTGCACCATTTGCTTGGCGTGGAGCGTGCGGTGATCGTGCAGGCCAGTTGTCACGACACAGACAATCGGGCTATGGTCAATGCCCTCCGGGAGGGGGGGAGTCGTTACAAGGGTATCGCCATCGTGGACGATCACATCAGCGATTCCGAACTCACTGAGCTGGACGAAGCGGGAGTAGGTGGGGTACGTTTCAATTTTGTCAAGCGGCTTGGCGGTGGCAAACCCTTGAGTGTCTATCGCAGCATTCTTGCTAAAATCAAGCCGCTGGGCTGGCATGTCGTGGTCTATTTCGACTCGGAAGATTTAGAGGAACTTGCCCCCTTTCTGCGCGAGATTCTGGTTCCGGTGGTGATCGACCACATGGGGCGTGTCCCCGTGGAGGAAGGCACGAACAGTCGGGCCTTTGGGTTGCTGCATGATCTGCTGGTCTCGGACGAAAAGTTCTGGATCAAGATCAGTTGTGCCGAGCGGCTTTCCAAGCAAGGTCCGCCTTACACCGATGTTGATCCCGTGGCGCGGGCACTGTTGGAAGCGGTCCCGGAGCGGGTGCTGTGGGGAACCGACTGGCCGCACCCGAACATGAAATCCCACATGCCGGATGACGGTCAACTGGTGGACCGCATCCTCGATCTCTGCGACACGGAAACCCTGCGGCAGCAGGTCTTGGTCGAGAATCCTGCGCGCTTGTATGGATTCAAAGGCAGAGGCGGTCACAAATTGTGACCGCCTCATCCAATCTCAGAAACAAACGGAATTGAACCATGTTTAAATCTGTCGCCGTCCGCAACATCGAACGGGCGGATTCTGAAATCATTGATTCACTTGGCAAACTCGGAGTCGCCACTGTCCACGAGGCGCAGGGTCGCGTGGGTTTGCTCAAGCCGTATCTGCGTCCGATCTATCTGGGTGCGAGCATTTCTGGAAGCGCGATCACGATTCTGACTCAACCGGGAGACAACTGGATGGTGCATGTCGCCCTCGAACTCTGCCAACCCGGAGACGTGCTGGTGGTCGCCTGCACAGCGGATAACACCGACGGCATGTTCGGCGATCTGTTGGCCACTTCCTGCCAGTCACGCGGGGTGCGGGGCTTGATCACCGACACGGGAGTCCGGGATGTCAGCGACCTGCGGACGATGAAATTTCCGGTCTGGTCCCGTGCCATTTCTGCAAAGGGCACGGTGAAGGAAACCCTCGGTAGCGTGAATGTGCCGGTGGTCTGCGCGGGACAATCCGTGCATCCGGGGGATGTGGTGGTGGCCGACGATGATGGAGTGGTGGTCGTTGCTCGCAAGTCCGCGAAAGCCGTGTTGGAAAAAGCTCAGGCTCGAACTGCCAACGANGAGGAAAAACGCACTCGGCTGGCCTCCGGAGAACTTGGACTCGACATGTACAACATGCGCGGTCGGCTGGAACAGGCCGGACTGGTTTACTTTGAAAACGCTGAAGAACTGAACGCTTCCTGATGATCATTGATTGCCACGGACATTACACCACCACCCCACCGGAACTCGGCGAGTACCGCGAGCAACAAAAAGCTGACCTCGCCAAAGACCCATTGCACCAGCACATCAAAGGGCTGATTGGCATTTCGGACGATCAAATCCGGGACAGCCTCACAGGGGCGCAGCTCAAGCTCCAGCGCGAGCGCGGCACTGATTTGACGATCTTCTCGCCTCGTGCAAGNTGGATGGGGCACCACCTCGGCAATGAATCCACAAGCGTCTGCTGGACGGAACACTGCAACGATTTGATCTATCGCATCACCGAACTTTATTCGGAGAATTTTGTCGGCGTGGCCCAATTGCCGCAGTCCCCCGGAGTCGCGCCCACGGCCTGCATCGCAGAATTGGAACGCTGCGTCAATGAACTCGGCTTTATCGGTTGCAACCTCAATCCGGATCCGTCCGGAGGCTACTGGACCGATCCACCGTTAGGTGACCGCTTCTGGTANCCGCTCTACGAAAAGCTGGTGGAACTGGACGTTCCGGCGATGATCCACGTCAGCGCCNCCTGCAATCCGTGCTTCCACACCACGGGGTCACACTACCTCGGTGCGGACACCACGGCGGTGATGCAGTGCATGACNTCGGACCTCTTCAAGGATTTCCCCACGCTCAAGCTTATCATCCCGCACGGCGGTGGGGCCGTGCCTTACCATTGGGGGCGTTTCCGGGGTTTGGCGGACATGATGGGCAAGCCGCCCTTGCAGGAATTGCTACTCAACAACATCTTCTTCGACACCTGCGTTTATCACCAGCCCGGCATTGACCTGCTGCTCGAAGTAATCCCTACCGAAAACATTCTCTTTGCCTCGGAAATGGTGGGTGCGGTGCGTGGCATTGATCCGGAAACCGGACACTACTTTGATGACACCAAACGCTACATCGATGGCAACCCCAAACTGAACGACACGGAGCGCAAGCTGATCTTCGAGGGCAATTCACGTCGTGTTTTCAGCCGACTCACCACGCGGCTGAGTCGCTAAATCTAACGGAGTCCCATGCCAGAACCACAGGCCATCCCCTGCACTTGGATGCGGGGCGGAACCTCCAAGGGGGCGTTCTTTCTGCAAGAGGACTTGCCCACAGAAATCGCTGAGCGTGACGCCCTGTTGCTCTCCGTGCTGGGTTCACCCGATCCCCGACAGATTGATGGCATCGGCGGGGCCGATCCTCTCACGAGCAAAGTGGCGATGGTGTCCCGCTCCATGCGCGAGGGAGTGGATGTCGATTACCTGTTCCTGCAAGTGTTTGTCGATCAACCCATCGTCACGGATACGCAAAACTGCGGAAACATCCTCTCCGGAGTGGCGCAGTTCGCCGCAGAAAAAAAGCTGATCAAGTTGGACGAGGGTAGCACGGATGTGAAGGTTTACCTCGTCAACAGCGCTCAGGTGGCGACCGTGACGATCCAAACTCCCGGACGCGCCGTGACCTACGCTGGAGACGCCTACATTGACGGGGTTCCGGGCAGGGCTGCACCCGTGTTGCAGAACTTCCCGGAGGCCTCCGGATCAAGCTGCGGAGCTTTGCTGCCCACCGGAAACGCTGTGGACGTGATTGATGGCGTTGAAGTGACGTGCATCGACAACGGAATGCCTGTCGTGGTGCTGAGGGCAGAGGACTTGGGGATTTCTGGATCTGAAAGCCGTGAAGAGCTGGATGGAAATGAAGCTCTTAAACAGAAGCTCGAATCCATTCGTCTCCAAGTCGGACCCCTCATGAATCTCGGCGATGTTCGGGAAAAGTCGGTGCCAAAAATGACGCTCGTGTCCCCACCCAGCAACGGCGGAGCCATCACCACCCGCACCTTCATCCCGCACCGCTGCCACGCCTCCATTGGTGTGCTGGGGGCCGTGAGCGTGGCGACGGCCTGCATGTTCACCGAATCCCCCGCCGGACAACTCGCCGAACTTCCGGAAGGTACAGAACTGAAGGTTTCGGTGGAGCATCCCCTTGGCGAAACCAGCGTGATCATGGACGTTTGCTGGAAAGGAGGAACCCTCAATGTCCGCAAGGCCGCGATCCTCCGGACTGCCCGCAAGCTCTTTGAGGGCGTGGTTTATTTTGACAACCTCGATGGTTGCAATTAGCATAGGCCATTTTGCGGAAATAGAGAGATACGATGCTTGAACGCCAAGTCTGACTTTTCAGAAACGGTCGCAACCAAGCGGTGCGCATTCCCCGCAGCTTTGAGTTGCCCGGCAACGAGGCGATCCTTCGGAAGGAGGGGGATCGCTTGGTGCTGGAACCGCTCCCAAAGCAATCCCTGTTTGAGGTGCTTCACTCATGGAAAGGCTCCAGTGAGAACTTTCCGGAAGTGACGGATTTCCTTCCCGAACCCGTCGAGTTGAGACATGCCGGAACGGCGCTATCTGCTCGACACCAATATCCTTTCTGACCTGATCCGGAATCCGGAGGGGCTGGTTTTCCATCGCATCGCCGAGGTTTCGGAAAGCTTCGTCTGCACCAGCATCATTGTGGCCTGCGAACTCCGCTACGGGGCCTTCAAGAAAAACGCACCCAATCTCACCCGCAAAGTCGAGCAGTTGTTGGGTGTGCTGGAAATCCTGCCATTGCGCCCCGAAACCGACCACCACTACGCCCGCATCCGCACCCATCTGGAAAGAAACGGCACACCGGTTGGCGCAAACGATCTGTTGATTGTGGGACAAACCCTCACCGAGGGGCTTGTGTTGGTGACCGCCAACACCAACGAGTTCTCTCGGGTTGAGGGCTTGGTTCTGGAAAACTGGCTGCTGCCGTCCTGAACGTGCAGCTCCAGCCGTACAAGAAAAGACCGAGTTGAGGCCTCGTCAGTGAAACCGCTTCAGGGCGGAGTCGAGCGCGGCGTGATCCCCGTAGAGGACTACGAGGTCGTTGACTGCGATGACGTTGTCCTCGTAGGGAGCGGGGAGGGGGCGGGAACCTCGGATGACGGAAATCACCGAACAGCGTTCTCCCTCCCGAAAACCAAGTTCGCCGAGTGTTTTGCCGATTTGCTTGCAATCCGGGGCAATNGGNACNGCTTCCACCAAGCGTTTCATCAAGAGGGGTTGCAGTGNGCGGTCAAGGCTTCCGGGTTCGTCATCGGATCGCAACAGCCCGTAGCTGCGTCGGCGCACCAGGTCCATCTGCACCGCAATGATATGCGGAGGCAGATGATAGTGGGTCAGCAGTTCNGAAAAGAGCCTCAGCGAAGTCTCGAATTCTTCNGGAACCACGANGTTCGCCCCAAGTTTCTGAAGCTGTTCGACCTCGGTGACGAAGCGGGTGCGNGCCAAGAGGTACACGTCGGGATGCAAACTGCGCATGATGGAGACCGCACGGCGGGTCGCTTCCGCTTCCGGGATGGCGATGACTGCGCTGTCGAATTCGGTGAAGCGGATATGCCGCAGCACCTCGGAACGGGTGGCGTCTCCGTAATGAGCCAGCTCTCCGGAGGCGCGGATGTCCCGCACAGTNTTGGGATTNTACTCAAGGATTTCATGATGGATGCCGGCTTCGCGCAGCACCCGCGCCACATTGCGTCCGTTCACGCCATAGCCGATGATCAGTACCGCCGGGTGAGGGCGGGAGGGTTGGGTCGTTGGCGCGTCTTGCTTGTTTTTGACCCCAGCGCCAAAACGGGAGTGAGCGTACCACGCGATATGAGGGGCCAACTGCATGATCAAAGGAGTGACGGCGAGGGATAGGCTGGAGGCTGCAATNAAGTACTGGAAATTCGTTTCGCTGATCAAGTTGCCAATCAGAGCCGCNGTCATTAACAGGAAGGAGAACTCCCCGANTTGTGCTAGGTAGAACCCCCCCTGCATGCTTTCACGTAGCGAGATGCCCAGCGGTGTGCTGACGATGACGATGATGAGCATTTTGGCGAGGATCACTCCAACGGCGACCGCAAGGACCGGAGCCAGATGCTGCATCACGAATTCAAGATTGAGCAGCATGCCGATGGAGACAAAGAAGAGGCTGGAGAACAGCGAGTGAAAGGGCACGATTTCCGCTAAAATCTGTGCGGAGTATTCATTCTCTGAAAGAATCAACCCTGCCGCAAAGGCGCCCAACGCCNAAGAAAGCCCGGCCAGAGAAGTGGCCCAAGTGGTGCCAAGTAACACCAGAATCGTGAACAGCAGGAACACCTCNGGAGAACGCATGCCGACCATCCAGTTCATCAAGGCCGGGAGGATGAAGCGGGCAAACAGGTAGAGAGCGGCAACGAGAACGGCGACCTTGATAACTTTGATGCCGATGGTGTTCAGGTCGGCCTGTCCGGAAACAAGGATACTAACGACCAGCATCATCGGCACAATCGCGAAATCCTGCACCACACAGATGGTCACAACTCCGCGTCCAAGAGGGGTGCGGAGTTCCCCTTTGTCAACAAGACCTTTCAGGACAATGGCGGANGAAGACACCGCGAGCGCAAAGCCCGTGACAAGGGCCGCCCCGGTTGCAAGTCCCAACGCCCTTCCGGCAAAGAATCCGGCGGCGGAGGTCAGCAAGACTTGCAGAATCGCGGTCAAATAGATGCGCCACGGAGTCTTCATCAAACCCGTCAACGAAAGCTCCAACCCCACCACAAACAACAGCAGCACGACTCCAATTTCTGCAGCGATCTCGACATTATCAAGACTGCTGACCAAACCCAGTCCATGCGGGCCAATCAGCACCCCGGCAGCGACAAACCCGGCCACCGGCGACAAACCGATTCTGCGGAACAAAAACAGCACCGGCAAGGAAAACAGGATCACGACCAAGAGGTCGTTGAGCATGGGGATTTCGTGATTCATGGACAGGGAGACTGCAAAGATGAGATGCCCCAACCCAGCCTACAGCTAGAGGGCAGAACCCTTTCCATGCTTCAGAGCCAAGTTCTTGACGGACAATAGCAAAGCCAAGGGTGTGCCTATGATAACGACCGCTGGCGCGAAAGCAAACGTGAATTCACGGAAGAAAAATCCAAGAATTTAGTCGAAATGAGTTGCAAATCCTTGTGCCCGTTGTATAGTCCACACGGTTTAATATGTTAACTAAGGGAGTTGACATAACCAACGTGTCCGCGAACAGGGCGCTTTTTTTCAATCAANAATCCGAGGGAAGACGAATGAAAACCTTATNGAAGAAGAGTTTAGCGGCGGCTGCCGGCCNTGCCGTTTCTGTGGCGCTGACCACCGGGGCCAGCGCACGAACCTTTACGATGGAAATCGCGGGTCCCGGCGGCTGTACGGTCTCCACNGGCATGCCGTTGGTGAAATACGCCAAACACGCCGGGGTGGACATCCAGTTGGCTACGGGCAAAACCCTGACCAAGTCCGGGATTCTGGTCGCGCAGGGCAAGTTGGATTTCTCCACCTTTGTCCCATTTCCCTATGTCCTGATGCAGCGGGGCGCCGCCATGTACAAGAAGCTGGGCGCGGAAAAAGGCAAGCAACTCGCCGCCAACTTGCGGGGCATCTTGGGCTTTGAGTGCGGAGTCTATACCCCGGTGGTTTGGGCCAACAGTGGCATCACCAAGTGGGAACAGTTCAAAGGCAAGCGCATCTTCACGGGGCCACCCTCCGGAGCCGCCGCCCAGAACTCCGAGCAGTTCATTCGGGTGATGACGGGTTTCGANCCGAACAAGGACTATGAAGCCGTTCGTCTGGCATGGGGTGGCGGACAGCAGGCCATGCGTGATGGGCAGTTGGACGTCTACATGCGTCCGCTACAGGTGCCGTCCGCCATGGTCGAGGAACTCATGGGAATCCGCCAGTTGCGCTTCCTCTCCATTTCCGAGGCCGATTTAGAAAGCCCGGCAATGAAGAAATACATCGGCGCCGTGGGTCGCTATCCCGGCAAGATCAACGTGAAAAAGCACTACGGGGATGGGGTTCTCACCGAAACCACTGAAATCCGGCTTCCGGCCTTTGCGCTCATCAAGATCGTGGGGCATCATGTTGACGAAGACGCAGTGTACACCGTGACCAAGGCGTTCTGGGAAAATGTTGCTGAGATCAGAGCGGGCGACCGCACCCTCGGCAAGCTGGCGAAGGAAACCGCCTTCACCGGACTCAACATNCCCTTGCACATTGGGGCGTATAAGTATTACAAGGAAGCGGGGTTTGACGTTCCTGCGAACCTGATTCCGCCGGAACTCAAGTAACCAAGAGTTCAAAAAAATGGCCACCACCCCCGTTGCCACTGTCGCCAAGTTCATCGCAGCGCTGGTGTGTTTGGGCATGTCGTTGACCGCGATGGTCAATTCCATGCCCAGCGTCTGGATCATCCCCAAGTTCGGCCCCTTGCCTGCGGAGTACCTGCGGTCCGGGATGTTCACTGGGGCGGTGGTGGTGGTGCTTTGCAGCGTGGGTTTCACCCTGCAAACGCTTGGTGGCAAACTCAGGCTTCCTCTGTTCATCGCGGTACTCATCGACCTTGCGGTCTTGGGCTTGTCGATTTGGGCGGGCTATGAGTTTGCGATGGTCAACATCGAGATTCAAGATGGGCTGTTTTTCTTTGATGACTACCACGGCTGGGTGACGTTGTCCGCAGTAGCGGTGGTGCTGATTTTGTGCTGGCGGGTTTGGGGGGTGCCGCTAGCCATCTTTGGAGTGGTTTCTGCGCTCTACTACTTCACCGGACAGTGGTGGCCCGGATTGCTCAAGATCATTCCCCGCTCCTTTGTCGATTCATTTCCGGAGGACATCCTCTTCAACCTTGGAAGCGGCATGCTCGGATTCCTCTATGAATCCGTGATTTACACGGTCTTCCCCTTCATCATTTTCGGGGCGCTTTTAGAAGCAACTGGAGTAGGGGATGCGCTGATTCGATTCGCATTCGGCCTGACTAAAGGCACCCGAGGTGGTCCCGCCCATGCCGCAGTGCTGGCTTCCAGCCTGTTCGGCACTATGTCCGGGGTCGCGGTTGCCAATGTGGTGGGCACGGGTGTGATGACAATTCCGATGATCAAGAAGCGTGGATTTAGTCCACATTTTTCGGGAGGGATTGAGGCCACGGCCTCCACCGGGGGCCAGATCGTGCCGCCGATCATGGGAGCCGCGGCGTTGATCATGGCCGATCAGTTGGGGGTCTCTTACCTCGTAGTGATCATGGCCGCCCTGCTGCCCGCCTTCTTCTACTATCTTTCCCTGTTCTTCAACGTCATCTTTGAAGCCCGTCGCATGGACATCCAGACGGGCACCCTTGGTGTGGACACCACCCTGTCTGGGGAAGATTACACAAAGTTGTTTGTGCTGCTGGGTGCGATCATCGTCATCGTTTGGACGCTGCTCTACGGGCTTTCCGCCGCCGCCGCCGGGGTCTTTGCCGTGCTGTACATGGTGGTGGCCTGTTTTGCGACCCGAGAAATCCGCCAAACCCCGTGGAAGGTGGTCAAGGGGTTCATTAGTGGAGGCGACCAGTTTGGGCGTTTGCTGATCGCCCTTGGGGTGGTCGGTGTGGTGTTGGGCGTGTTGTCTGGAACTGGTTTGCCCGTCAAGCTCGCCATTTTAGTGGACAGCGTGATGCAGCAGTCGTTGCTGATGGCCCTGATTGTCACCGGCTTGGCCGCCCTAGTTTTTGGCATGGGCATGCCCACTCTGCCCGCCTACCTGACGATCATTCTCATCTTGGGGCCAAGTCTCTTGAAGTTGGGGATGCCCTTGCTGGTGGCGCACATGTTTGTGTTCTACTTTGGCGTGGCTTCGGCGATCACCCCTCCCGTGTGCATTGCCGCCTACGCCGCCGCCGCGATTGCCGGGGCGGGGCCGTTGCATACCGGATTCACCGCCTTTCGGATTGGGTTGGCGTTGTTCATCGTGCCTTTTGCCTTTGCCTACTATCCGGAATTGCTGCTGGTTGATGAGGTGGGCGGTTACGAGTTGCTTCCCCTGCTTTCGATTTGTGTACGACTCGCCCTCGCGCTCTGGTTGCTCAACAGCGCCTTCAGCCGCTACGATGCCACCCCGCTCAAGCTTCCGGAAGTTCTGCTGCGCTTTGCCCTGACCGTGCTGCTGCTGGTGATTTGGCCATCCGTGCATTGGGCTGCGTTTGTGGTCGCTCTCGTGTTGATTGGCTTCAATCAGTTGCGCTTCCGGCAAGCGGTGGCTGTGACGACCTAGCTGGCAGCATCAGTTGGACTAACCCGCAAGGTTGTAATCTGAAGTCGGTGATGAATACTGATCGAGTGACCGACGTTATTTTGGCCGATCGGATTGATGAGTTCCCAGCAGAGTGAGGAGCAGGGCTTCTAACTCAGGATTCTCGAATTTGAAACCGGAGGCTTGCAGTCGGTCGGGCAGCACCCGCAGACTGGCGAGCATGGTGCCTCCAGCCATTTCTCCGAAGATCAGTTTGAGGATGAATTCCGGGACAGGGAACAGTGTGGGTCGGCGCAAAACTCGTCCGAGGATTTGGGTGAATTGAACATTGGTGACAGGATACGGAGCTGTGAGGTTGTAAGCACCAGACCACGATCCGGAGGTCAGTGCCTGCGCGAAGGCCCGTGTCACGTCCCATAGCGAAACCCAACTCCAGAACTGCGCTCCGGAACCAAGTTTGCCACCGAGGCCGAGACGGAACGGCAACAGCATTTTTCTGAGCGCCCCGCCGTGTGGGGCGACCACAAGGCCAGTCCGGAACTGCACGATTCGCGTTTCGGTTTCCTGCAAGGGTTCCACTGCCGCTTCCCAATCCCGCACCACTCCCGCAAGAAAACCTCGCCCGGAGTCGCTTTGCTCCGAGAGTTCCTCGCTGCCACGAGTTCCGTAAATTCCCATCGCCGACGCGCAAATCAGAACTTTCGGAGGTGTCGATTGGGCGGCCAGTTTTTCGCAGAGAAAACGGGTGCCCTCCACCCGACTCTCCCGGATGCGACATTTTTTTCCGGAAGTCCAGCGTCCGTCCACCGACTCTCCGGCGAGATGCACCACAGCGTCGGAGTCGGCGAGTCGCCCCGCGTCAATTTCCCGGATTTCCGGATTCCAGTAGCAGGTGTCGTCGGCTTGTGCGGAGCGGGTGCGCACGATGCGGAGTATGGTGTGGCCTTCCTGCCGCAGTCGCTCACACAAGGCTTGGCCAATCAATCCGGAAGAACCTGTGACTGCGACACGCATGGGAACTCGAAATTTCTGCAGATCTTTGGGCTCTGACTGCTTGCGAGTCCATCGATCATGGAATCACGGGGTGAGGAGGTAGAGCCGTGCGGTCATCCCGGCCCGTAGCGCCAACTTGGGGTTGGCGGCGCGGACATAAACCGGGAACTGGTTGGTTTGGGCATCCGCTTGGAGGCCTATCCGCTTCACTTTACCTGAAAATTCTCTGCCGGGATAGCTTGGGGTGGTAAACACCACGGGCTGCCCGTCATGGACTTGCGCCAGGTCCTCTTCCGGAACCTGAACTTGGATTTCCACCTCGTCCAAGTTGACCAACTCAAACAGCGGTGCTCCGGAACCAATCACCTCCCCGGTTTCCACCAGCTTACTGGTGACAAACCCGGCCAGCTTGGCGCGGATGGTGCGGTCGGCGAGGGCATCCTTGCGGATGGCAACCTCCTTTTGGGCAAGCTGCACTTGAAGCTGTGCGTTTTCCAAACTGAGCGTGGTGCGCTTGAGATCCTGCTCGGAGCGCTTGAGCGTGAGCTTGGTGTTCTCGACCGCAAGCTCGGCACCGACGACATCGGATTCTGAGCGCTTGAGCACAAGCTGTGCATTCGTGACTGCGAGTTCCATGCGCTTGAGATCCTGCTCGGAGCCCTTGAGCGTGAGCTTGGTGTTCTCAACTGCAAGCTCGGCGCCGGCGACATCGGATTCCGAGCGCTTGAGCGCAAGCTCGGCATTCGTGACTGCGAGTTCCATGCGCTTGAGATCCTGTTCCGAGCGCTTGAGCGCAAGCTGTGCGTTCGTGACTGCGAGTTCCATGCGCTTGAGATCCTGCTCGGAGC
>PANO01000058.1 GCA_002707655.1 Deltaproteobacteria bacterium | reverse complement strand
TTATCGCAACTTCAAGGCGGGCTTTGAGGACACCCTCATCGAAACCGCCTGCGGACTGCACAATCTCAGGAGCGACTTCCCCATCGAGGCCTGGCTCAAGGCGGCATGAACCCCGAAACCGAAACGGAAAAACTCCGCGCCGACTCACGTGCTTATTTGCNATAANGTCTAGTTTCCATGATGTCAACCCCCTTTCAGACCATCACCCGTTCGCGNCTAAACGGAACTTCTCCCGGATGCTCCGCTTCAAGCTCCCGTGCAGCGAGGTGTCCGGAATGCACTGCGGCGGCGATGATTCCGGGAGCGAGGCAATCCCCGATNGACTGGATNGTCTTGATGCTGGCACTGACAAGCTCTTTCGGATTGGCCTGCAAAGCGTGGTAGAGGTTGTCGTTGGGCAAGCGTTCCGTGACCAACACCAAGGTGTCGCAAGCGAGNCTGACTCTCCGTTCCGTGAACACACAGGCGAGTTCGACGGCACTCGGATGAACCGAGACGAGNTTGTGTTGTGGAGTGAGTTCCACACCAAGTTCCAGCAGCCGCGTCTGAATGCGGGTTTGCTCCATCGTCTGGTGCGTCCAAGTGGAAATATCTGGAGCTGGAGTGACCAACCGCACATCATGCCCCTCTAAACGCAGTTTTTCGGCAAGCACTCCGCCCATGTAGTAGTGTTCATCATCAAAGATGACCACTTGCCCGTTTGCGGGTACACCATNCATGAGATCATCTGGAGTCAACACGGTCACTGCTTCNAATCCGGAAATGGTCTCACGGTGTTGTCGTGCAATTCCGTCTCGTCTCCAAGTGGCGCCGGTTGCCAGAAAGACATGNGCAAAATCAAATTCATCCTTCCCGCTGAACTCAAGAATGTCNTCTGATTTCAGCAAACTTTCCGGGTAAACCGTCACATTCTCCAACTTGTCCAAAAGCCCCACCCGGTAATCGCGGACACGCCCCCACTCAGCAAGCCCGGGNAGTTGGCATTCTCGACTGACTCGTCCGCCAAGTTCTGCGGAGGCGTCCACCAAAATCACACGGTATCCGCGTTTTCCTAAAGCCAGAGCGCATTCCAATCCGGCAGGCCCNCCGCCAACCACCAACACACCATCGTCACTTTTACGAGCTGCGATCCTCTCAGGATGCCAGTCGCGCCGCCACTCTTCCCCCATCGTGGGGTTTTGTGTGCAACGCATCGGCACCGCGAGCCAATCTCCTGCTACGCAGATATTGCAACCGATGCATTCCCGGATTTCATCGAGGCGTCCTTCCTCGATTTTCTTGGGCAGAAACGGATCAGCGATGGATGGCCGCGCTGCGCCGATCATGTCCATCACACCTCGCTGAATCAGTGAGACCATCGTGTCCGGAGAAGTATAGCGTCCCACGCCCACCACTGGTTTGGAGGTCAGAGATTTTACAAAACTGATGTAACGCTCCTGATAGCCCTCTTTTTCAAAACGAGAGGTCGCCGAATCGTTGTGCCATTCACTGATATTGACATCCCAAAGATCGGGCAATTCTGCCAGCATTTCCACAATTTCTCGCCCCTCATTTTCGGAGGTGATNCCTTGGGGGCCGAGTAGTTCATCAACTGCAAAACGCACCACAACAGCACAACGCTCCCCCACTACCTCCTTGGTGTCTTCCAGCACTTCTCGAAAGAGGCGCACCCGGTTTTCCAGACTCCCTCCGTATTCGTCTGTGCGTTGATTGAAGCGGCGGGAAAGAAAGTGCATCAACAAAGTCAGGCTGTGTCCGGCATAGACATAAACCAAATCAAACTCAGCCTGCTTGGCTCGCAAAGCCGCCTGACGGTGCCACTTGCGAAAGTTCCGGATATCGGCTTTGTTCATCGCCCGCGCTTGCACTGGATCGTAAGAATTGACAGAAATCCCGCTGGGTGCAATTGGTGGAATCCGGCTGTAGTGATTGGCGTTGGAATAACCGCCATGCACCAATTCTATTCCGGCCANTGCACCATGTTCATGTACGGCTTCCGTCATTTTTGCCAATGCCGGAATATCTCCGTCATCCCACAGACGCCCTTCCGCCGCTGAACCGTTGTCTGAGGTGGCGTGGATTTCCACTTCCTCCGTACAGACCACTGCCCAACCCCCTTCCGCCTTGATCCCGCGCATGGCCGCCAGCGTGTTGGGACGCAAATACCCCATCCCGTTGCAGTGTGGAACCTGATAAAAGCGATTCCGGGCCGTCACCGGACCAATCTGCACCGGCTCAAAGAGAATGTCGTAACGAGGGTCGCGNTGGGTCACGTGGGNTTTCCGGTTAGCTGTGATGAATCGACTGGGAACCGCAGCACTTCAGCCTTCAAGGGCCGGAACCTCCTCGGTTTTTAGTNGAGTGTTGAGGGCAACCACTTCCGCAGACTCCAGTTTTTTCAGCAGGGCCAGTTGTTCGTCAATCTGTCCGCTGAGGTGTTTGTAAACCGCCTGCACCTGTTCCGGAGGCCGGGCATCGGCCACCGCGACCGACCAGACCAAACCCTCCAGCCGATCCTTGAGCATCGCCGGATGCCGCAACCGATCCGATGGAGTTTCATGCTGAGTCTGCACGAGCATGTTCTCCACCGCTTCCAAGCGTTCCTGCAAAGCCGTGATGGCCTGCCAAATCTCGCCTTCGGAACCTTTGAGACGGTCCCGTCCGGACAACTCCTTGAGCTGTTGCTTGAGGCGGCGCAGGCGGTTGAGTGCTTCGTTCGCAGCGGACACCTTCTCGGTGATTTTTGTCCACAACTCGAACTGCTCCGCAAAATCCTCCGGAGTGGTGTCCAGCCNNGGGTCTTTCAGAATCTCGAAGGCGTGGGTGGTTTCTGCCTCTCCGCATTTGAGCCGCACCTGATAGGTTCCGGGCGTGGCAACCGGACCTCTGACCCCACCGCCTTCGCCGCGTCCCAGAGGCTTGTAGCCGGGTACCTCCAGCGACTTGTNGAGTNTTTCCTTGGGTCCGGGNTAGCGCAGGTTCCAGACAAAACGATTGAGTCCCGGCTGCGCCGGAACGACGGGTTTCTTGTCGTCCTCGTCCTCCACATCCTCCTTGGATTGATCGGCAGTTGCATCATCCGTTTTCTTGCTGGAGAAGGTTTCGATCTCCTTGCCGTTCGCATCAAAAATCGTGATGTCAATGGGCTCCTCTGGTTCCTTGTCCAAGTGGTAGTGAAGGATCGCACCCTGCGGTGGATTCTCTCCAAGGTCGAGGTGCTTGAAGGATTTCTCACCTTCCGGAGTTCTGACCTCGTAAGTGGTTCCGGACAAGCCAAAGGCCGGGCTGTAGTTCTTGCCGTCGCCGAGGAAAATGTTCGTGCTCCAATGCAAGGTGTAACGATACGTCGGGCGTGGCGGGAAGCTACGGATGCCCTCCGTGGCTTGCTGCTGGCTGAGTTGGCGTANCGGCGTGAGGTCGTCNAGAATCCAGAAGGCGCGTCCGTGGGTTCCAGCCACCAAATCGCCGTTCTTGATTTTCAGGTCATAGACCGGAACCACCGGCAGGTTGCCTTGCAACCGCTGCCAATTTTCCCCGTCGTTGAGGCTCACGAAAATCCCGGTTTCCGAGCCGACAAAAAGCAATCCGGGGCAGGTCGGGTCTGCACGGATCACACGGCTGATTTCAGTCTCCGGATAGTCACCGTTGATGCTCGACCAGCTTTTGCCACCATCGGTGGTCTTGTAGAGCAAGGGTCGGTAGTCGTCGAGCTTGTAGCGCGTGGCGGAGAGGTACACGGTCTCCGGATCGTGCGCGGAGGCNTCGATGCAATAAATCAGCGCCCACTCCGGCAGATCCGGAGGCGTGATCGACTCCCAGTTTGCTCCGCCATCGCGGGAGACATGGACGAGTCCATCGTCGCTTCCGGTCCAGAACACTCCGGGTTGGTGCGGTGATTCGACGAAGGNGCTGATGGTGCCGTAATGCTCGGCGCCGCTACTGTCCACCGTCAATCCTCCGGAAACACCAAGCTTGTTTGCATCGGCACGGGTCAAATCGGGGCTGAGGGTTTCCCAACTGTGTCCTTCGTTTTGGGTGCAGAAAACGTGATTCCCGCAGGCGTAAACCGTTCCGGTGTTATGCGGTGAAAAGCTGATCGGAAAAGTCCATGAGAAGCGGTACTTGAGGTCTTTGGNCGCCCAGCCGAAGCACTCTTCCGGCCAGATGTTGACGAGCCGCAATTGCTTGGTGCGGTGGTTGTAGTGCTGGAGCGCCCCTTCGCCTCCGGGAGAGCTGCCGACGGCGCCGATGTAAACAATGTCCGGATCATCCGGTTTGACGACGATGAAGCCGCTCTCGCCAGTTCCGGGCAGGAAGGTTTCGTTGAGCGTGATCGCTCCGTACTCGCTGGCACTGGGAACGCTGATGCTGGTGTTGTCCTGCTGCGTCGCGTACACGCGGTAAGGAAACTGGTTGTCGGTGTCGATGCGGTAGAACTGCGCGGTGAGTTGGTTGTAGATCGTGGACCACGTTTTTCCGCCGTTGTAGGAAACATTCGCGCCGCCGTCGTTGCCNTGCACCATGCGTTGTGGGTTGTTCGGNTCAATCCAGAGGTCGTGATTGTCGCCGTGCGGGGTGGTGATTTCCTTGAAGGTGGNGCCNCCATCGGAGGACTTCCACATTTGCAGGTTGGTGAGATAAACCGTGTCCGCGTGTTGTGGATCCGCGAAGACGTGGCAGTAGTACCACGGGCGGTGGATGAGGTCGCGGTTCCCGGAGGTGCGAATCCAACTCTCTCCGCCGTCGTCCGAACGGTAAAGTCCGGCGTCTTCGGCTTCAATGATCGCCCAGACGCGCCCGCTTTGTGCCGGAGCCGTTGCCACGCCGATCTTGCCCAAAGTCCCCTTTGGCAGTCCGGGNTTGTTGGTGATTTCCGTCCAAGAGTCACCCCCGTCCGTGGAGCGATAGAGGCTGCTGTCCGGTCCACCACTGTTGAGGCTCCAGAAGTCGCGGTACGCTTCCCAGCACGAGGCGTAGAGGATGCGCGGGTTGTTCGGATCCATCGTCAGGTCAATCGCCCCGGCCTTCTCACTGCGGAAGAGAATCTGCTCCCACGNTTGTCCGCCGTCCTTGGAACGATAGACCCCGCGTTCTTTGTTGGGGCCAAAGGCATGTCCCAACGCAGCAACATAGACCACGTCCGGATTGTCCGGATGGATGCGGATTTCGCCGATGTGCCGGGTTTCCTTGAGTCCGAGATTGGTCCACGATTTGCCCGCATCGGTGGATTTGTAAACGCCGTCTCCGTAGGAAACGTCAATCCGGATGGTGCTTTCTCCCATGCCCGCGTAGATCACATTGGGGTCCGAAGGCGCCACCTGAAGGGCGCCGACCGCCGCACTGCCGAGGAAACCGTCCGAGATGTTCTCCCAGTAAGTGCCGCCGTCCTCGGTTTTCCAAACACCGCCTGCCGCCGCACCAAAATAAAACATCTGTGAGTTGACCGGATCTCCGGCCACCGCCACCACCCGCCCCCCACGGGAGGGTCCGATGCAGCGCCACTTCACGCCCTCTGCAATGCTTGCTTCCACGGATTTTTTCACACTCGTTCGTTCTTCGTTTGCCACGATTTGCCTCTTCACGGATTTGGGTTGCTGGGTTCCCTCGGCGAGGGACTTTATAAAAAAACAGGACAGCACATTGCCCCAAGAAGGGCAAGTAGGGGAGTTTGGGGAAGTGGAGCCGCGCTCGACAGTATGCTACAATTTAAATTTTCTCAGCCCGTGTTCAAGAAACTGTGGGAGCGGGCGATGCCTACGTTCTGCACCTTTTGAGGTAAAGCAAACAATGCAAAGCAAACGGGCCATCAACCTTGTCGAATGCCACGCCGAAGGGGAAGTCGGAGACGTCATCGTCGGTGGGATCACGCCCCCTCCGGGCAAGACGATTTGGGAACAGTCGCGGTTCATTGCCAAAGATGAAACCCTGCGTAACTTCGTTCTCAACGAACCGCGAGGTGGGGTCTTCCGGCACGTCAACCTGCTGGTTCCTCCCAAGCATCCGGAGGCGGACGCCGCGTTCATCATCATGGAACCGGCGGACACCCCGCCGATGTCCGGGTCCAACTCGATCTGCGTGGCGACGGTGCTGCTAGAAACGGGACGGGTGCCGATGCAGGAACCGGAAACCCTCATGAAACTGGAGGCTCCGGGCGGGGTGGTCGAGGTGCGGGCAACTTGCCGAGACGGGCGTGTAGAGGCCATCCGGGTGCGCAACCTGCCCTCGTTTGCGGATCGACTGGAGGCTTCGCTGGAAGTGGAAGGCATCGGGACGCTGACCGTGGACACCGCGTTTGGAGGCGATTCCTTTGTGCTGATTGCAGCCCAAAGCTTGGGATTTTCGCTGACTCCGGACGAGGCCCGTGATTTGGCGACGGTTGGAACGCGCATCACCGCTGCGGCCAACGAGCAGTTGGGGTTTTCGCATCCGGAACTTCCGGAGTGGCGGCATTTGTCTTTTTGCGAAATCACGGGCCCGGTGCAAGTCGTGGACGGCGTGAAAACTGGGCGCAGCGCCGTGGTCATCCGTCCCGGAAAACTGGACCGCTCCCCCTGCGGCACAGGCTGCTCGGCCCGCATGGCAGTGTTGCACACGCGAGGCGAGTTGGCCGTTAACGAACCCTACGTTGGTCTCTCCCTGATCGACTCACGCTTCGACTGCCGCATCGAGGCTGAGACACGCTGCGGCGACCACGCGGCGATTCTGCCCTCCATCCAAGGCCGGGCGTGGATCACGGGCATGAAGACCCTCATGCTCGATCCTCGTGACCCTTGGCCCGACGGCTACCGCCTCAGCGACACTTGGCCCAAGGGGTGAGCGAGTTGCGTACTTGGAGCGGAGAGGAACAAGAATGTAGAAATAATCACCGATCAGCATTGACAATCGATTTGTGTCCTGTAACATTCATCCACAATTTGTCAGTTGGAGACCAACACGGACTGTCCTCCAAGTTCTGAACACTCACACATCCAGAATTCCCCACAGGAATGCAGCACACCGCAGCTTCGCCCGTGCTTGAAGTCAAGGACGTGGTGACCCGTTTTCGTACGCAGGACGGAATGGTCTATGCGGTCAACGGCATCAGCTTCAGTTTGAACGAAGGGGAACTGCTCGGCATCGTTGGCGAAAGTGGTTCGGGTAAGAGCGTGACGATGATGTCGCTGCTCAAGCTCCTGCCCATGCCCCCTGCTGAGATCGTTTCCGGAGAAGCCCACTTTGAAGGCGAGGACTTGCTCAAGCTCGACCCGAACAAGATGCGGCACATCCGGGGCGGGCGCATCGGCTTCATTTTTCAAGATCCGATGACTTCGCTGAATCCGGTACTGACGGTCGGCTACCAACTCACGGAATCGCTCCGGGAGCATCTGAAGATGCCCCGCAAGGTGGCAAGGCAACGGGCGGGAGAATTGTTGGAATTGGTGGGCATTCCGATGGCGGCGAGTCGGCTGAACGATTTCCCGCATCAGTTTTCCGGAGGCATGCGGCAGCGGGTGATGATTGCGATTGCGCTGGCCTGCGACCCCAAGGTGCTGATTGCGGACGAGCCGACCACCGCGCTTGACGTCACGATCCAAGCGCAGATTCTCGATCTCGTCAAGCGGCTCCGGCAGGAACTCGGCATGGCGATCATCTGGATCACCCACGACTTAGGCGTGGTTGCGGGAATCGCGGATCGCGTGATGGTGATGTACGGCGGCTTCGTGGTCGAACGGGCGGGTGTCAAAGAACTTTATAGCAACCCCAAACACCCCTACACCCAAGCGCTGCTGCGCACGCTTCCCGACATGGACGGCGACCGCTCCGAACGATTGGAAAGCATCAAAGGCCAGCCCCCGGACTTGCATCACAAACCCGTCAGTTGCCCCTTCGCGCCGCGCTGTCCACATGTGTTCGAGCGTTGCCTGCAAGCAAACCCACTCTTGGAAAGCGTTGCAGACGGACACGAGCTGGCCTGCTGGTGGGACACGGCAACAGGAGAGGCGAAACCATGAGCGCAGCACATCCCGTTTTGCTCAAGGTGGAGAACCTCACCAAGCACTTCCCCATCACCAAGGGGGTTTTTCGGCGGGAGGTGGGTTCTGTCAAGGCGGTGGACGGCATCTCCTTCGAGATCAGGGAGCGCGAAACCCTTGGGCTTGTCGGCGAGAGTGGTTGTGGCAAATCCACCGCAGGCCGCGTGATCCTGCAACTCTATCCGGCCACCGGGGGCAATGTTGCCTTCCGGGGTGAGGAACTCACTCGTTTAAGCACGGAGGGGATGCGCAAACTGCGGCCCAAAATGCAGATGATCTTTCAGGATCCGCAGGACAGCCTCAATCCCCGCATGACGGTGGGCAGCATCATTGGAGAACCGCTGGAGGAACACGGTATCGCCAAGGGCAAGGCAAGCCGGGAACGGGTGGAGGAATTGCTGCAATCGGTGGGCATGAACCCCAAGTTCACAAACCGCTACCCCCATGAGTTCTCCGGAGGCCAGCGGCAACGCATCGGCATTGCACGGGCGCTTGCGCTCAATCCGGAGTTCATTGTCTGTGACGAACCCATTGCCGCCTTGGACGTGTCCATTCAGGCGCAGGTCGTCAATCTGCTCGAAGACCTCCAAGAGCAGTACGGCCTCACCTATTTGTTCATCTCCCACGACCTCAGCATGATCCGGCACATCGCGGATCGCGTCGCGGTCATGTACCTCGGCAAGCTCATGGAATTGGCCCCCAGCGCGTCGCTCTACCGAGAACCGCTGCATCCGTACACGCAGGCGCTGCTTTCGGCAGTGCCGATTCACGATCCGCTGAAGGAGGCCCAGCGTGAGCGTGTGATCCTCATGGGGGATGTGCCCAGTCCGGCGAATCCGCCCCCAGGTTGTCCGTTCAGCACCCGCTGTCCAGTGGCGCAGGAGCAGTGCTACTACGAGCCTCCGGAGTGGCGGGAGTTGCGGTCTGGACACCAAGTGGCCTGCCATTTTTCAAAATGAAGGGGGAAGGAGCACAGGAGGGGCTTGCGACTTTCTCGCAATTTGGCAATGGTTTTTCAGCTTCAGATCAATGGCCGCTCGCAAGTCATTGCGAGTTGCTCTAATGAGTTTTGACAAGCAAATTTGGGTAATGAACTTCCAAATGGTAGCGCGGGGTGGCTACCCGCGCTCGCGAACGTTCGGCACGGGTGTGCCGCCCCGTGCTACCAGAAATACCCGTTTTCAAAATCAAAATTCATAAGGATCTGGAGTTTTCACCCCGGAGTTTCCATAGGGGAGGCTCTGGGTTCATGGAACCCCGGAGTTCCGGAGTTCTTAACCAAGGGTGGGCGACATTTGGTTGCCGACCTTGTTCCTTTTCAAGGAGAACGTAATGCGTAAAACAATCGCTGCTCTGCTGACCCTGGCGCTCGCCGTGGCGTTGGCAAGCACAGTCCAAGCCCAGCGGGGCCGGGACGGTCAACTCAACCTGCTCTACTGGCAGGCGCCCTCAACCATGAACCCCAATCTTTCGGGGGGAACCAAGGAACTCGAAGCGTCCTCGGTTGTGCTTGAGCCGTTGGCTCGCTACGATCACAACGGCAATCTGGTCCCGTATCTCGCCGTGGGAATCCCCACAGTCGCCAATGGCGGTGTGGCGGAAGACCTGACCTCGATCACTTGGAAACTCAAGCAGGGCATCAAGTGGTCCGACGGTTCGGCACTAACCGCAGCTGATGTCGTGTTCACCTACGAATACTGCACCGATGCGGACACGGGTTGCACACAGTCGAATTATTACAATGACATCAAGTCGGTCACAGCCGTCGATGCCCACACGGTTCGGATTGACTTCACGGTCGCCAAGCCTTTCCCGTACAGTGCCTTCGTCGGCTACAACGGACCGATCCTCCAGAAGGCCCAGTTCAAGGGCTGTGAAGGTCAGAAGGCTCAGGCTTGCACCAGGCAGAATTTCTACCCGATTGGAACGGGACCGTTCAAGGTCAAGGACTTCAAGCCGAACGACGTGATCGTCTTTGAAGCCAACGAGAACTATCGCGACTCCAACAAGCCGGCGTTCCACACCTTGGTCTTCAAGGGTGGGGGCGACGCGGTTTCCTCCGCCCGCTCGGTCTTGGAGACAGGCGAGATGGACTACGCTTGGAACCTTCAGGTTGAGCCGGAGATCCTCACCAGAATGGAAAAGGCAGGAAAAGGGACTGTCGTCTCGGCCTTTGGCACCTCCGTGGAACGGTTGATGGTGAACTTCACCAACCCGGATCCGGCCTTAGGCGAAAACCGTGCAGAGTACATGGGCGGCAACAACAACGGCAATCCGCATCCGTTCCTCACAGACTATGCGGTGCGCCGCGCCCTCTCGCTCGCCATTGACCGCGCAGTGTTGGTGGAGGCTGGCTACGGTCAGGCAGGCAAGATCAGTTGCAATGTGCTGCCTGCACCGGCTATTTACGCCTCAACGGCCAACGACGAGTGCAAGACCCCGAATCCTGCCGAAGCCAACCGACTCCTAGACGAAGCGGGCTGGAAGCGCGGTTCGGACGGCGTTCGCGCAAAGGACGGAGTGCGCCTCTCGATCCTTTACCAAACCTCCACCAACTCCGTGCGCCAAGCCACGCAGGCCTTCATCAAGGAGATGTGGAGGCAGATTGGTGTGGAAACCGAGTTGCGTAACCTCAGCGCGTCCGTGTTCTTCGGCGGGGACATTGCCAGTCCTGACACCTACCAGAAGTTCTTCGCGGACATCGAGATGTACACCAACAATTTCAGCGGCACGGACCCGGAGACCTACATGTCCGGCTGGACCTGCAAGGAAATCTCCCGCAGGGCCAACAAGTGGGGCGGTGGCAACATGCCGCGCTGGTGTCACCCGGACTACGATGCCCTCTCTGCAAAAATGTCCAAGACGGCGGCGCTCAAAGACCGGATCACACTGGCCAAGCAGATGAACGACATGCTGATGCAGGATTATGCGATGATTCCGCTGATCCACCGTGGCAGCGTCTCGGCCCACGCCAATTCCCTCAAAAACGTTCAAATGAACGCTTGGGATTCGGAACTCTGGAACATCGCCGATTGGACTCGGAGGTAATCCACAGAGTTTTTGCTGTCAATGCGGTTTGCAGGCGTTCAGCCCGCATGCCGCATTCAATAATGTGACAAATCGTCTTCCCCCTTTCCAAAGGGGGAACGACTAGTCGTTATTCGTGGAACGGTGGAAGTTCTGTTCATTTCAAACAACCGATGTTTTAGACATTGATCCAGTACATCATCCGGCGTTTGCTGATTGCCATTCCCACCTTGTTGGTGATCAGCTTCATCATCTTCGCCATCCTCGACCTTGCCCCGAACGACCCCACCGGGAACCTGCCGATGACGGTTCCTCCAGAGGTGCGGGAGAAGATCCGGATTTCGCTTGGGTTGGACAAACCCATGTACATCCGCTTTGGGATGTGGCTCAACCAGTTTTTCATCAATGAACCTCTGAACCTTTTGCACGAAGGTTGGGGGATCTCCATCGGGGATGTGGAAAACCGTACCCGCGTCCTGTCTTGGGCGACCCGCAGTCCGGTGGTGGATCTGATCATCCAGCGCACCCCACAGACCTTGTGGGTGGTCGGCTTGTCCTACCTGTTTGGCATCATCATCGCGATTCCCATCGGCATTGCCTCTGCCTACAAACAGTATTCGTGGTTTGACCAAATCGGCACCTTTGTCTCGATGGTCGGGTTTTCCGTGCCCACCTTCTTCACGGGCATGGTGGCGATCATCCTTTTCAGTGTGCAACTCCAGTGGTTCCCAATGATTTACGACACCACCCTTGTCGTGGACAGTTGGGGGAATTTCGTCCTACAGGTCAAGCAGATGATCATGCCCGTGATGGTGTTGGGACTTTACAACGCCTCCCAGCTAAGCCGGTTCATGCGGGCCTCCATTCTGGACAATCTCAACCTCGACTATGTGCGCACGGCCCGTGCCAAGGGACGCTCGGAAACCGTGGTGCTGCTCGTCCACGTTTTGCGCAACAGCCTGATTCCAGTGGTCACGCTGATCGCCTTGGGCATTCCCACCATTTTCAGCGGTGCTCTCATCACCGAGCAGATCTTCCGGGTGAACGGACTGGGGCAGCTTTTGATCATCGCCATCGAAGGCGCGGACATCCCCTTGGTGCAAACGCTGACCTTCCTCTTTGCTGTGTTGATCGTGCTGTTCAATCTAGTTGCGGACGTGCTTTACGGAATTCTCGACCCACGGATTCGTTATGATTGACGCAAATGCTGCCAGTGAGATCGTTGAATCCGAAACCGTGCATCGCTCCTTGTGGGGAGATGTCTGGCGTCAGTTCCGCAAACACAAAGGTGCGATGCTTGGAGTGTTGGTGTTTGTGTTCATCCTCATGGCGGTTTCAATCGGACCCAAACTGCATGGTATTGATCCGAACACCATCAATTTCCGGGAGCGCAACCTAGCGCCGAATTGGGAGCATCCTTTAGGAACCGACAACATCGGACATGACACGTTGGCGCAGATGCTCGCAGGCGGTCAGGTTTCGCTGGCGGTGGGGTTTCTCGCCATGCTGATTGCGCTCTTGCTGGGCACTTTTGTCGGAGTGCTGGCGGGATTTTTCAAAGCGCTGGACGGCCCGTTGATGCGACTCACCGACCTCTTTCTTGCCTTACCGATCCTCCCCCTGCTCTTAGTAATCATTATGCTTTTCCGAGACACACTGCGCTCACTTTATGGTCCGGAAATGGGAATCTTCATGCTGATCGTGTTTGTAATCGGCATCACCAGTTGGATGCACACAGCGCGGATTGTGCGGGGCGATGTCTTGGGAATCAAGGAACGGGAGTTCGTGATTGCCGCTCACAGCATTGGCACGCGACAGCGACGCATCATCACCCGACACATCCTGCCCAACATCCTCAGCCCGATCATGGTGTCTGCGACCTTGGGCATCGCCAACGCGATCATCACCGAGTCCGCACTCTCCTTCCTTGGTCTCGGCTTTCCCCCGGATTTTCCAACATGGGGACGGCTGCTCTACGACGGTGCAAACTTCATCCAGATCACCCCAGCCCGCGTGATTTGGCCTGGCCTCTTCATCGCCCTCACTGTCCTCAGCGTCAACTACGTTGGTGACGGCCTCCGGGACGCACTCGACCCGCGCTTACGCGGACGGTGAGTCGTCGTCGTGCCGATCATCACTAGTGCACGGTACTTTCCAGACAGGTATAGCGTCGCCGCCAAGGCAAGGATTTTGGTGGTTTGCCACGGATTTTCACGGATGGACGTGGATGGTTTTGCTGTTTTTTATCCATGGGTTTCCGTGAAATCAGCGGCTTCCTTTTTTGATCCGCGTGGCCCGTGGCGAGGGCAATAGGATTCTTTATGCAGCCCCCAGCGACGATCCGTTTTTGGAGAACAGCGTCCGCAGCGCGAGTGCAAAGAAGGTGAGGTACATCAGGAAAAAGGAAAGTGCCGAGCCAAACGGCCAGTCGTTTGCCGACTTGAATTGGCGCTCGATCACGTTGGCGATCATCTGGCTGTTGGTGCCGCCCAGCAGGTCTGGAGTGAGGTAGGAGCCGAGGGCCGGGATGTAAGTGATGATCAGTCCGGAGATGATGCCGGGCATCGCCAGCGGGACGATGATCGAGAAAAAGGTGCGAATTTGTCCTGCGCCGAGATCGAGACTCGCTTCAAGATAGGAGCGGTCCATGCGGTCGAGTGCAGCGTAGAGCGGCAGCACCATGAAGGGCAGGTGGACATAGACCAGCCCGAAGACAACGGCGAAGTTGTTGTAGAGCATCTGCAACGGCTCGAACCGTGCCCCTAGCAGTTGCAGACTGCCCAGCCCGACGAGGTTCAACAACCAATTTCCCCCGTTCCACAAATCCTCCAGCAGGAAGTTGACGTAGCCGCGAGTGCGCAAGACTGCAATCAGCGCGTATGTGCGAATGAGTAGGTTGGTCCAGAATGGCAGGATCGTCAGCAGCAGCAGCACAGGTCGCCAGCGTGGACTGGCGAAGGTGATGGCAATGGCAACGGGAAAGGCCACCACGAGGCAGGCCAAGGTGGTCAGTCCTGCGAACCAGAAGGATTTGAGGAAGATGCCGAGGTAGAGTGGATCGAGCGCCCGCAAGTAGTTATCGAGCGTGCCGGTGAAGGCCATTTCGATGATCCCGCGTTTTTCACTGAAGCTGAACGCAAAAATCAGCCCTAGCGGGATCAGAAAAAACGCAAGCAGCCAGATGGTGGGAGGAACCAGAAAGATCCAGAAGACCAGCGGATTTCGACGCCAACTCTCCAACTGTTCATCCTTTCAAAGTGGTTCCGGAGTCTAGGCGGGTACGCACAGAGCCACCCGCCGAGATCACTTGCTCAGGAGAGGACGCGGGTCCACGCTTCGTCGCGCACACGCTTGATGTCCTCGCCAAGATAGATGCCGGACTCACAACGGCTCAGTGTGGCTTGGCTGGGGAAAATCGCCGGGTTCTTGTTGTAGTCATCGCTCAAGAGCTTGCGGGCCGCGTCGTTCGGGGTGGCGTACTGGATGAAATCCGCAATCGCTGCGCCGGCCTTGGCGTCGAGGATGAAGTTCATGAACTTGTGAGCGTTCTCCGGATGCGGGGCGCCCGTCGGAATGCAGAGGCAGTCCTGCCACACCAGCGAGCCTTCCTTGGGCACGACATAGGAAATGTCGTCGTCCTCGGCCATCACTTGCAGGATGTCCCCGTTCCACTCCATCGCCAGATCCACCTCTCCGGAGAGCAGCAGATCCTGCCCGTTGTCCTCTGCGAAGAGCTTGATGTGCGGTTTCTGCCGGATCAACAGTTCTTCGGCTTGCTTGATTTCTGCAAGATTCTTCGAATTGTAGGAGTGGCCGAGGTACTTGAGGGCCACACCCAACACGCCCTCGTTGAGCAGGGCAATGCGTCCAGAGTACTCGGCGGAGTCGAGCATCACATTCCAACTGTTCGGAACACCGTTGACCCGCGACTTGCGGTAGCCAATGCCCTGCGTCCCCCACATGTAGGGGATGCTGTGCTTGCGGCCCGGATCGAAGTCGCTGTCCTGAAACGCTGGGTTGAGGTTCTTGAGATTGGGAATCATGCTCAGGTCGACCGGCTCCAGCATCTTGGCGACAATCATCTGCTCTACATAATCGTTGGTCGGTACAATCACGTCATAACCCGGATTGCCCTCTTTGAGCTTGGCGAAGAGTTCGTCGTTGTCCGCAAACAAGTCCATCTTGACCGTAATGCCAGACGCCTTCTTGAAATCGTCGAGCGTGGTCTCACCAATGTAGGTGTCCCAGTTGTAGAAGTTGAGCTTGGCTTCTTCGGCTGCCCAACTGTCGCGGGGCAGCAGGGAAACGCCAGCGGCGGTCGCGCCGAGTCCGGCAAGGAAGTTTCGTCGAGTGAAGTTCTTCGGGATCATTTCGAGTCTCCGGGAAAGGGATTGTGCAATCAAACCGAATGAATTATGAACCGCTTGTTCAGAAAATCAAGCTAAAGCCTCTGCCCCCTTCAACTCACCCCAAGCTCTTCAGCGAGTTGATCGAGGGTTTGCCGGACTTTGTCCTGCATCTCGTCAATCTCGGCTTTGGAGATGACAAGCGGCGGGGCGGCCACAAGGGTGTCCTGCACGGCCCGCATGACGAGTCCGTTCTCGACGCACAACTCGCGGGCGCGGGTGCCAGTCTTGCCGCGTTCGGGAAAGCAACTCCGGGTGGCCTTGTCCTGCACAAGTTCGATGGCTCCGAGCAATCCGACATTGCGCACCTCGCCAACGAGCGGATGCTCCCGGAACTCCTGCCAGCATTTCTGGAAATAAGGACCAACTTCATCGTGGACATGATCCACGATCTTTTCGCGCTGGAGGATTTCCACATTACACAGGGCGACCATGCACGCCGCCGGGTGTCCGGAGTAGGTGAAGCCGTGCGCGAATTCCCCACCCTGTTCGATCAGCACCTCGGCGACACGGTCGCCCACCAACACCCCACCGATGGGCAGGTATCCGGAGGACAGTCCCTTGGCAATGGGCATGAGATCGGGGGTGATGCCAAAACACTCGGCTCCAAACCACTCTCCCGTGCGCCCGAATCCGGTGATCACCTCATCGGAAATCAACAGGATACCGGACTCGTCGCAGATGCGCTGGATTTCCGGCCAGTAGCTGTCCGGAGGCACAATCACTCCGCCTGCGCCTTGGATCGGTTCACCAATGAACGCCGCAACGCGCTCCACGCCGAGTTCCTGAATCTTCTCTTCCAAGGCTCGTGCCGCCTTGAGGCCGTACTCTTCCGGAGCAAGGTCGCCACCATTCTCGAACCAGTGGGGTTGTTCGATGTGGACGATGTCAGGAATCGGAAGCTGGTCCATCTTATGGATGAACTGCTGCCCACCGAGGCTCGCACTGGCAACCGTGCTGCCGTGATAGGCGTTGTGGCGACTGATGACGACGCGCTTTTCCGGCTGTCCCTGAAGCGACCAAAAACGCCGCACCATGCGCAGCACCGTGTCGTTGGCTTCTGAACCGGAGTTGACGAAGAAGACATGGTTGAACTGCGGAGGTGTGACTTCAATCAGCTTTTGCGTCAGTTCAATCACCGGCGGGTGAGAGCTTTGAAAGAAGGTGTTGTAGTAGGGCAGCGCCTGCATTTGATCATAGGCCGCCTGCGCCAGTTCCTTGCGTCCGTAGCCGACGTTCACGCACCACAATCCGGCCATGCCGTCGAGCAGGCGGTTGCCCTCCGAATCCCAGAGGTACACGCCTTCCGCGCTGGTGATCACGCGGGAACCCTTGTTGGCGAGGGTTTTGGAATCGGTGAAGGGATGGAGGTGGCGGGTGTCCAGCGACTGCCATTCGGCAGTGGAGCGTTGGAGCAACATGGAATGATTTGGTGTTAAGAGGTTGACGTTAAACGTTGAGCAGTAAGTACTCGCGCTCCCAAGTGCTGATGACCTGAAAAAACGCTTCAAACTCGCTACGCTTGAGTGCAACATAGACTTTCACAAATTTCTCTCCGAAAAGCTCTTCCAACTTCTCGCAATCCTCCATCGCCCGCAGCGCTTCTTCAAGATTGCGGGGCAGTTCGTAGTCAAAATCGTAGGCACTCCCCTTGACCGCCTCGGTGGGAATAAGCTTTTCGCGGATGCCGAGCAGTCCGCAACCGAGGGTGGTGGCGAGCGCGAGGTAAGGATTAGCGTCGGCTCCGGCGAGGCGGTTTTCCACGCGGCGGTTCTCGGCCCCGCTGACAGGAACGCGCAGTCCGACAGTGCGATTGTCCACGCCCCACTGCACGTTGATGGGCGCAGAGTTGTCCGGGTAGAGCCGACGATAGGAGTTGACGTTCGGCCCCAGCAGCGGCATTGCCGAGGGCAGGTATTTCTGGAGTCCGGCGATGTAGGCGAGGAACTCCTGCGAATTCGCACCGTCCTCCTGCGCAAAGAGGTTGCGTCCGGTCTTTACGTCAATGACCGATTGATGGACGTGCATCGCGCTGCCGGGCTGGTCCGACATCGGCTTGGCCATGAAAGTCGCATAGACCTTGTGCCGGAAGGCGGTCTCGCGCATCGTGCGCTTGTAGAGGTACACATGATCGGCGCGGCGCATGGGATCGCCGTGGATGAAGTTGATCTCCATCTGGGCACTGCCTGCCTCGTGGGTGAGAGCATCAATGTCGAGTTCCTGCGCCTCGCAGTATTCGTACATTTCCTCAAAGAGCGGGTCGAACTCGTTGAGGGCATCAATGCCGTAAAACTGCCCGGTCACTTCCTGGCGCCCGGAGCGTCCCACCGGCGGGGTCAGCGGGTAGTCGGGGTCCTTGTTGATCTTGGTGAGGTAGAACTCCAGTTCCGGAGCCACCACGGGGCGCAGCCCGTCTTCTTCGTAAAGTTTGAGGACGCGGCGTAGCACGTTGCGCGGAGAAAGCTCCACGGGCATGCCGTCGTGGTGGAAGCAGTCGTGGATCACCTGTGCGGTTGGTTCCTCCACCCACGGCACTAGGCAGATCGTCTCCGGGTCCGGACGGAGTTGCATGTCAATTTCTGCGGGATCGACCTGGAAGAGGTCTTTAAACGGCAGCCACTCGCCGGTGACAGTTTGCAGAAAAACGGCTTCCGGAAGCCGCAGCCCTTCGTTTTTGAGAAATTTGCTCGCGGGCATGATCTTGCCGCGTGCGATGCCGGTGAGGTCCGGGGTGAGGCATTCGACCTCGCTGATGCGATGCTGGCCAATCCACTCTGCGAGGGTGTCCATAAAGGTTTGGGAAGTTCGGTTCACTTCCCAAGAATTTTAGCGGGGATTGTCAGAAAAGGGAAGTCCCCTCAACGCAAGAGGCTGAGGACTTTTCCGGGTTCCTGATTGGCTTGGGCAAGCATGGACTGAGAGGCGTTGAGCCGGAGTTGCTCGCGGGCAAGGTTGGAAACCTCTACGGCGATATCCGTGTCTTGAATTGTGGATTGCGCCGCCGCCAGGTTCTCGTTCTTCTTGGAGAGCAAGTCCAAAGTGCGCTCGATGCGGTTGCGCTGGAAGGAACCCAGTTCTCCGCGCATGATCGAGAGTTCGTCGGTCGCCTTGTTGATGACCTTGGACGCATCGAACGCGCCCTGCACCGTTGAGACATCAATGTCCCCAAGGCTCTCGAAGTTGCTCTGATTGTCAAGATCCCGTCCGAGTTTGAAGACTTTCACGTCCGGAAGCGAGACGACCGCGTTCTGTTCAGAGGCTTCATAGCCAATCTGGAAGGTCGGAGACTGCTGCGTGAGATGCAGGTAGCCCTCAATGATCGGGTTCTTGTTCGAGCCGATGATTTGCTCTGGATTGGTCTTGATGCGGCGGTGCCCCACCACCAGCCCAGCCTCGTTGAGGACCGGGACGGTGGCCAACTCGTCCGGGAGCGTGTAGCGAATGGAGGCTCCTTGGGCCGTGGTTCCTAAAGGTGCGGTGAGGTACTGCCCGTGTCCGTTGGCCATGTCTCCGGCAATGCGGCCCTGCACGTCCTGTCCCGGTTCGCTCGGTTCCGAGGCAAGGGCCTGAGCGGTGATGATGCCCGGAGTGGTGCAGGCCACCGAGAAGCTGGCGTGGTCGCCGTATTTCTTGTGCTGGATGCTGAGGACTCCCTGCTCGTCAAAGAGGATTTCCAAATTTAGCTGCTGGTTTTCTGCCTCCTCGCGCAGGGCATGTTCGATGATTTTCCGGATTTGCCGGGAGGTGTCTGCCGCAGGGAAGCGTTCCGGAACCTCCTTATGCTTGCTGATCAGGTGCTGAATCTGCTCGTCGAGCTTGCCCTTGCGGAAGTCCATCGTGACCATCTTGCCGCTTTCGAGCAGCGTGATCTGAAAGCCCTCGCCAAAGCTATCCACAGTCACAGGCACTGTGCCCGCCTTGTAGGCCCGGGTGGCGATCTGGGTGATGTCGATGGGAAAGCCTTCCAGCGGGGTCGAGGGGGACTCTGGAGTGGCACCGACAAAACGGAGGTGATCTCCGACGACCGTGCCATTGGTCCCCATCGAGCCGTCGAGCAGGCGCTTGTTGTTGAACTGCGTGTTTTGTGTGATGCGGTCCACCGATTCCAAGAGGTACTCGATTTCCACCTGATCGGCTTCACGCATCATGGAATCGTTGACAGCACCGTTGGCTGCATGCAGCGCGATCTGCTTCATCTTGGTGAGGATGTCGTTGATCTTGGACAGCCCGCCCTCTGCGGTCTGGATCAACGTGACCGACTCCTCCGTGTTCTGGAAGGCCTGCCGGGTGCCCACCTGATGCGCATTGAGTTGATTGGCCGCAATCAGTGCCGCCGGAGCCTGCACGGGTGTGTTGACGCGCTGCCCGGAACTGAGTTTTTTGATGCTGTCGGTCACCCCTTTGTGCGCGTTGTTTGTCTCCCGGAGGGTACTGAGCGCAAGGGCGTTGTTGAGAATCTTCATGGCCTTCTGCCGAGGTGAAACTCCTGTCATCCCTGTCATCGGCAATTGGAGCGAAAACTTTAGCCTCGGCACATAATCCTTGCGGGATGAAGACGATTATGGGATGCTTGGATGGTCTTGCCAGATCAAACGCTTGGTTTCGTCAACCCGGAGTACCACCGCCACCATGTTTCACTTCATCAAAGACTCCACTTCTTCTGACCGCTTCGAGGGCATCTCCGCTCAACTGATCGAGTGGCTCACCCCCGCTGCCGATGGTTCCCTGAGTCCAATGGAGTACAAGGGCGACGGTGCCCTGCAAGACACAACCACCTCCGGAGCCGGACTCTACACGGAGCAGGAGTTCAAACCCGGCTGTCAGGTCCGGCTGGAGGTGAATCCAGACGGCGGCAAGTCCGGAGAGGTGCTGCTGGAGGTGCTGTGGACTCGGCATCAGGATCAGGACAACATCACCAGCATCTGCATCCGCCAGATGATTTTTGGGCAATACGAAGCTGCTGGGCAGGACATTGAGCCGGACGTCATCAAGCTACTTCACAATCCCAGCCGCTTTGCAACCGCCGACCTGATTCAGCGTTTTTCCATCTTCGATCAGCAAAACCTCAAGACGCTGGAACAACTCAAGAACCGCTACAAGGAATCCCATCCGCACCACGCCTATCGCCACGGCACAAGGGTCACGGAGGCCAGCTTGGACTCTTGGATTGCGCTGATCCAGTCTGTGCTGCCCAAGGCCAAACCCGTCAAGGAGGAAGCCTCTACGACCATGCAGCAGTTCAACCGCCGTCAGGCCCGCCACTGAAATGGGGGAACGTCACGTTTCCCTCGTCGAATCCACATGAGCGGAACCCCGCTCATCCTCCAACCCCTGTCATGCCCTGACGCCCGATTCGGTTCGCGCTGGGTCGGTCGTCGTTTACAATTCGCACTCGCCGCCCGACTTGCGAAGCGCGTTTCCTACCACTTCTACGACGGCAACCCGCTTCCGGAGCCGGGAACCTGCCAGCCGTGCTTGGTGACTGTAGAACTCCATCCGGAACAGCACCGCTCTGACGCTTGCTGGGCGTGGGAAACCGAATGGCCGGACGGTGCGCCGCTTCCGGAACGGCTGACCTACCTCATCGAAATCGAACACGCGGACGGCTCCCGCCATCGAATCCTCGATCCGTGGGCACGGGAATGCTGGGGCGGCGAACGCTGGGAGCAGCCGCTTGCGTTTGTGCAAACGGCCAACGGCGACCTGCAAATCCGGGTGCGCCCACACGGGTTTCGCTTTGAGGGCATGCGACGGTTGGCTACAGTCCGTCCGGAGCCGGAATCCCGTCATCGTCCGGCCAAGCCCAAACTCCCGCTGGAGCAAAGCATCGTCTACGAAACTCACCTCCGGGGGCTGACCCGCCATGCGAGTTCCCCGGTTTTGCCCGCCGAGCGTGGCACCTACCGAGGTTTGATTTCAGTGCTGCCCCAACTCCGGAAGCTGGGCGTGACGGTCATTGAACTGCTGCCCGTTTTTGAGTTTGACGAGTGTGAGAATCCCCGGAAGCATCCGGAAACTGACCAGCCGATCGTCAACTATTGGGGGTATTCACCGCTGCTGTTTTTCGCCCCCAAAACGTCCTACGCCGCCGATCCCCGCAATGCGACTGCCGAGTTTCAGGAAATGGTTGATGCCGTCCACGAAGCAGGGTTGGAAGTCTGGCTGGACGTCGTGCTCAACCACACGGCGGAACTGGACGAGGAGGGGCCAAGCGATCACTTCAAGGCGCTCGATCTGGAAAGCTGGTACCTGCACGATTCCGACGGAAAACTCGTCAATCACTCCGGATGCGGAAACACCTTGCGCTCTGACCATGCGCTCGTGCGGCGCTTGTTGCGGGAAAGCTTGGAGTATTGGGCGAAGGTGATGGGTGTGGACGGTTTTCGCTTCGACCTCGCCCCGATCCTCAACCGAGACTCTGCTGGAAACCTGCGCGACACGCCGGATTTCTTCCGGAAACTGCAGGATGATCCCGCACTCGCGGGCATCAAGCTGATCGCAGAACCGTGGGATGCCGGAGGCGGTTATCAACTTGGGCAAGCGTCCCAAGCGGAGTGGGCCGAATGGAACGATCGCTTCCGGGACACCATCCGGCGAGCGGTGCGGGGCGACAAGGGGCAGATGGCCGGACTTGCCGACGCCCTTTCCGGAAGTCCGGAGGTGTTCGGCAGATCAACACAGCGGCGGTGCTTGAGTGTCAATTTTCTCAGTGCGCATGACGGCCTCACGTTGCACGATCTTGTGGCGTATTCCGAAAAACACAACCACGCCAACGGCGAAGACAACCGCGACGGACACACTCCGGATTTTTCGAGGAACTGTGGAATCGAAGGAGCCACCGAGGATACGGTGGTGCTGGAGTTACGCCAGCGGAAGCTACGACTCTTCCACGCGCTTTTGCACCTCGCCCAAGGTACTCCCATGTTGGTGGCCGGAGATGAGTTTGGACGCACTCAGCACGGCAACAACAACGCCTACTGCCACGACTCCGAACTCACTTGGGTGGATTGGCAACTCGTGGAGCAAAACTGTGGCCTGCTGGGGTTCACGCAAAAAGTGATCGCGTTCCGCAAGCACTTCGCCGAATTCCTGTTTGCGCGAAATTCCAAGTGGGAGTGGCACAACACCGAAAACGCTGCTGCGGATTTTTCAGAGATGGTCCGGACTTTGGTATTGGAGGTCCGCAAGGATTCACCGTCCTTCGACCAACCCGCTTGCTTGCGGATTCACATCAACTGCTACGACAACCCCGTCGAGTTCCGGCTTCCGGCAGGAGCATGGCAGCGGGTGCTTTCCACGCTTCCCTCCCTTTCAAGTGGCGAATCCGTTTCCGGCCAGCATTCCGTGGCAGGATTCAGTCTGGACGTGCTGATGTCGGCTTGACCGACTCCGGTGATCCCGCCCCCCCCTACCGTTTGGAATTCAGCTTTCCACGGATGACGATCCCGCCGAGGCTTGCGTCACAGGGCGGCGGCAGATTCCCCGTTTCGTCCAGAGCATGGTTGCCACCACGGCCACGCCGAACACGGCGTAGCCTGTCACCAGCGGCAATACTGTGCCGTCGAATGCCTGAGCAATGACGTAGGCCGCAGGCAGTGACACCAGCATCGACAGCGCCCCGACCATGGTGGCCCCCACGCCCGCAATGTGTCCCAACGGTTGCATGGCCATCGCGTTGAGGTTCCCGAACATCAAGCCTTGGCAGAAAAAGGTCAGCATCAGGCAAGCCATGAAGCCCCACAGTGGCGGTTCGGGCAACACGGTTTGCAACGCCACCCAGCTTAGGAGGGCGACCCCCGTGAACGTACACGCACTCCAGAGGGACAGCGAGTACATGCCAAACTTCATCACCAGGCTTGCGTTGGTCAAAGATGCGGCTCCAAAAGACAAGGCCAGAATGGCGAAGAACACGGGTAGTTCCTCGCCCCGGTCAAAGACGTCCGCAAAGAGTTGCTGCGCGGTGCTGAGGTAGGCCATGAACGGACCGAACATCAGTCCGATGCAAAGCGTGTAGCCGAGTGCGGCACGAATCCGGAAGACTTCTCGTGCGGCGTTCAGCGAGCGTGTGAAGGAAAGCGGCACACGCTTTTCCAGAGGCAGGGTTTCGTGCATACGCATGAGGAACCAAAGCAGCAGCAGCAGCCCATTGACCAAAAACATTGCGAAAATTGCCCGCCACCCGGCCAGCCACAGAACCCCCTGTCCAATGGCCGGAGCAACAACCGGCACGAGGATGAAGATTGTCATCACGAAGGACATGACCCGCGCCATCGTAGGTCCTTCAAAGCGATCCCGGATGATGGCGACTGTGACGATGCGGAAGGCGGCACTGCCGAAGCCTTGTAAAAAGCGCCCCAGCAGCAGCAGCGTCAGGGTTCCCGAAAACAGG
>PANO01000057.1 GCA_002707655.1 Deltaproteobacteria bacterium | reverse complement strand
CACTGGTCATCGTTTCCGGACCAGCAGGCAATGCCCTTGGACTCGTAATGCCCCATGCGCTCGTTGCCTGCGCATTCCTTCACGCCAAGCAAATTCGGATGCTGGGCGAGGTCTTCGATCAGCACAGGCTGGAGGTCCTGTCCGGTGCGGCCGGGCACATTGTAGATGATTGTCGGGCCGAGATCGAGCACACGTTGGAAATGCTCGCGGAGTCCACGGTCGGAGGTTTTGCCGTAGTAGGGATTGATTTGCAGAGCGGCGTGCATTCCCACCGAGAAGCCGAAACGAGTCGCCCGGACGGCTTCACGGGTGTTGTTACTGCCTGTGTTGCCGACGATCAAGAGCCGATCTCCAAAGCGTTGCGCCGCATGAGCGATGAGCATCAACTCCTCCTCCCAGTCCATCAGGTGTCCCTCCCCGGTGGTTCCGGCGATGATCAAGCCTTCCACCCCTGCTGCAATCTGGGCCTCCACGAGTTGGTCGAAGGTGTCGATATCCATTTCCCCGTCTGAGGTGTACGGGGTCTTGATGGCGGTCATGAGACTAGCGGACTTGATGCGTTGCATTTGGAATGGCTCGGCTGAGGTTCAGGGTGCTTTTTGCAGATGCGCTTCGTAGTAGCGCGAGTAGAGATTTCCGCGTTCCGGAAAGCGGATTCCATACACATTACTGCGAAGGCCCGGACGGAAAAAACTGTTTTCAACGACGCCGACCCATTGATCGGTGAGATGCTTGGGGAGCATGATCTGGATGCGGTCGCCCTCCTGAAACTGTGGGTTGATCGCCTTGGGCATGGGGCAGACCGGCTTGTAGCTCGCCGTGTCCCCGTAGCAAATCCAAGAGGCGCGAATGGTCACGCCCAGACGCTCCGGACCCCCATACGCAGCAATGTAGTCGGACGGTGAAAATGCTGTGATGACTTTTTGGGAAATGTTACTGACGCGATCAAACACCTCCAACTCGTAGGCACGGTACTCCGCCTGCGCAAGCGTTGCCGAAAGCAGGAGCACTCCCAGCACAATGCCGAAGGCACGGGTGATCATCGCATGGCCCCCTCAAAGCTCGCGCCCTCAAACACGGTGTCGTGTTCGTAAATCCCGGACATCCCTGCTCCGTTGAAATTGCTGCTGGTGAAGTCGGCAAAGGAGAAGTTGGCGTTGTCGAGCGTCGCGTCCTGAAACAGCGCCTCCGTCCCTTGGGCGTGAACGAGCAGCGAGGATGTCAGGTCGGTCATGTTGAAGCGTGCGTGATGCAAGGTCGCCGCAAACAGGGANGCGTTCTCGAGCCGGCACTCCTCCAGCAAGGCCGCTGTGAGGTCACAAAAATTGAGGATTGCCCCAGTCAGCAGAGACGCCCGGAGGTGTGATCCGATGAAGTGTGATCCGCTGAAGTCGGCATTTGCTGCCAGCAGTTCTTTCGCGTCACAGGCGCTGAAATCGCAGATTTGCAGCTTGGCTCCTCCTAGCAGAACGTTGTGCAGCACCGCCTGAGAGAAATTGGAGAGGTGCCCTTTGACGTTCAGCATCACGGATTTCACAAGGCGGCAGCCGCTCATGTTAGTCCGGACGAGTGTGCTGTTCCGCAGATTGGCTTCCGTCAGGTCGCTGTCCTGCAGATTGGTGTCGCTAAGGTCGCATTCAACGATTGCAGATTCCCGGAGACTGGTTCCGCGCATCTCACAGTGGCTGAGGTTGCACGCTTCAAAGCGAGTGTAGCTCATGGGGATGCCGTTGAAGGTGCTGCCCTCCAGCTTGCACTTCCGGAAGTCGCCGCCATCGAGGTTCATTTCCTCGAAGTGCAACCCGCTGAGGTCCATCTCTTTGAGAACTTCGCGGCGTTTCACACGCCGCTGCACTTCGACCTTGGTGATCTCGGCCATCGCATTCAGTCAGTTAGGATTGCTTAGAGAAGCATCCGAGGAAAGTGTCGTTGGTGCTTCTCTAACAGATCGCCACAAGGCCGGGATTGAATCCCGCTCTGCTCAAAGAAGTACGCGACCTTTGTCGCCGGAGTGAGGACATTGTAGCGCATGCGGCGGACATTGATCGCCGTTCCCGGCTGCACCTTGTTGGTGACAAAAACGATGCCNCCGTCCATCTCATTGTTGAGCTGGTTGATGTCGTTTTGCAACTCCAGTTTGCGGATGTCATTGAAAAGTCCCCGTAGATTTTTGCGAAGGCCGCTGACCTGCTCCTGAAGNGCCTCCGGATCGTCCGGAAGCTGCTGGTTCTTGAAGNGTTCCAATGTCTCCCCAAACTCCTTGTGGCGGTCTTCAAACTGCATGTGGGATTTTTGCAGGCTCTCCTTGAGGGTGTTGAAACTTTTCCGGGCGTTGATGGAAATGCCCGCATCAAGGAATGTCTGGGGGGGCTGCTCTTCAGAATCCTCCGGTTGGTCTTCCGGAAGTTCTTCTCCGATGTTGGGAATCCAGAGCAGATTGCCCGCCTGGAGTGTGCCTCCGGAGGCATAGCCGCGCTCACCCACGATCCGTAGGGTGNCGCCGGCAAACACCTTAGAGTCNCTGATGTAGTCCATCACCAGCACGTTCTCCACCGCGCTCACCTGTGCATCGTCCATAGATTGGGCCAGCACCGANCCCCCCGCCTGCACCACGCTTCCGACAATCCCCTGTTTCACCCGGATGTCGCCGCTGGCCCGCAGCTTGGCCTTGCCCACCGAGCCACCCACGTCAATCCGGGTGGCCTCGACACTGTAGCGGTCGGAGACACTGCCCTTGATTTTCAGGATACCGTCAAAACGGATGTGTCCCGTGCTGGCGTCCACCTTGTCGATGACCTTGACATCCTCCACCGAAAGGGTGGAGCCGAACTGNCAGAGCGCACCCTCCTTGGTGGCGATGATGGCGGTGCGGTCGTCGTTGTAGCGCGTGTTGCGTCCGGGACGGATGCGATAGGTTTTGCCGCTGAACGCCGTGATCGCCTTGCCGGTGATGGTGAAGCCATCCGCCCCTGCAGTGGACGGAGTGAGTTTGACGAGCGTGTCTCCGGCCNTGACCTCTTGCAGCATCGGCATTTCCCGGAGATTTACCTGCACTCCGGGCTTGGGACGCGAAGCTTCCTTGAGGAAGGACATCTCGGCCCAGCCATCCTGCCCATGCACGGGCACCCGGCCTTGCGCGACGACGGTGGGTTCGTAATGCACTTGCTCGCCAATCATGCGCTGNATCGTGTCTTTTTCGATGCCTTGCTGAATGCCCTGCTCCTTGAGGGCATCCAAACAACGCTCAAGCGTGACGGGCTGGGTCGGTTCCTNCGGCGGGACGATGTTCAGGAACACTTGCGACTCGTCCTCGTTCATCTCGACCAAGACGATGAACTCGGTGGTCTTCTCATCGCAGAGGTACTCGAAGTTCCCGGAGGTGTTCTCGAAAACTTCCAGCAGGGTTTCAGGCAGGTAGTCCGCCCCCATGACGTGCAAATCCGTTTGGATCTCGTCCAAATCCGGAACCTCTGCTCCCACGAGTTGGGGAGGCACCCGCAGCAAAATNTTACTGTCGGAAATGGAAATCTTGTAAAGCTCGGCCTTGGCCATGTCGCGTGTGCNTTTGGATCAGCTTGTAGCAGTGAGCAGGGCATCCCGTTCNTCTTGACTGAGTCGCCGTGATTCTCCGGGGTTCATCTCTCCCAGTGTCAGTGTCCCGATCCGGAAGCGCTTGATCTTGAGGACCGGATAGCCGACGCGCAGGAGCATCTTTTTGATCTGCTGATTGGTGCCCTCCCGGAGCGAGACCTCCAGCCACGTCTTGTCGTTGATAAAGTGCAGCACTTTCACTTTCGCGGGTTGGCGCCGCCGCTCCTCAAGGGTGATGCCCCGACGAATGGGAGCCAGTTGCGCGTCTTCCACNCTGCCCTTGACCTTCACAAAGTAACTCTTCCAGACCTTGAACTTGGGGTGCATGAGTTGGTTCGCCAACTCCCCGTCGTTGGTGACGAAGATCAGCCCTTCGGCATCATAATCCAAGCGCCCCACCGGAAACAACCGCCGATTGGTTTTTGGAAAGAACTCCCGAATGGTGGTCCGGCCTTGCGGGTCATGGAGNGAGGTGATGCAATTCTTGGGCTTGTAGAGCGCATAAACCTCCTGATCCCTNGCCTGCGCGATGCGGACGCGCTCGCCATCCACTTCAAGCACATCCACTTCTGGAACCATTTGTGTGCCCAACACCAAGACGGTTTCGCCGTTGAGCGTCACGCGNCCCGNCTGNATCAACTCNTCGGCACTGCGNCGNGANGCGATTCCGGCCTGNGCGATCACCTTCTGAAGCCGGACCCGGNTTTTNGGNGTGGTTTTNNAAGACGATTTNGATTTCGCTGAAGTGCTCATCCGGCCTTGCTGGATTCTTGTTGCAGTTGAGTCAGGGCTGTTCTGGCTGCCGTTTGACTCGCCTCCTTCTTGCTGGTGCCTTTCCCGCGCCCGTACTCCCGGTTGTTGATGAGAACGGCCATCTCAAATTCCTTCTCATGGTCCAGACCTTCCTCTCCGACAAGCTCGTAAAGGCACAGGGTGCTGAGCAGTTTTTGCACCAGTTCCTGCAATTCGGACTTGTAGTCGCGGGAAATGAACGCGGAGGACTCCTTGGGAAGTTCCTCATCAAAAAGTTGTTCGACCACCTGAGCCGTTTTTTCAACGCCGCCCTCGGAGCGGCTGTCGAGGTAGAGCGCAGCAATCACTGCCTCCAAGGCATCGGCGAGCAACGAAGGCTTCTCGCGGCCTCCGGTCATTTCCTCCCCCCGTCCAAGACGCAGAAAACACCCCAGATCGAGGCGGGCGGCAATGCGGCTGAGGNGGGCTTCGTTGACAAGGCTNGCCCGGAANTTNGANAGNCCNCCNTCGTCNAGGTCCGGGAAGCGTTCCATCAGCAACTCGCTCACCANCAGGTCCAGCACCGCGTCGCCAAGAAACTCCAGCCGTTCGTTGTTGGGCCGGANTTTCCCATCAANCTCGAAGGGTACAGACTTGTGGGTCAGNGCCTGCTCCAGCAATTCCGGATGCNGGAACCGATGGCCGAGGCGCTTGGCAAAGCGGTCGAGATCGTTGGTGGGCATGAAATCAACGCCTGCGCCGCTTGCACCACGCCCGCACCGTCTGCTGGTGGAGGGCACCAAGCGTGGNGGTTTGNATGAGNACGTCAATCGGTCCCTGCCGGNCNTCCAGCTTAGACACTCCACTGGGGCACAACTCGCGNAGTGCCACCGGAGGTTCCAGCCGGAAAGCACCGCCCACCACGGAAAGATCACGGGTTTCTGCGTCCGGAGTGGAGTGCAGNCGATCAGAGTTGTGATAGAGTTGAACGGTGTAGCAACCGGAGAGCAGGACGGCTCCTAAGACAACGGGCGCAAGTCGCACCGCGCCCGTTGTCGTGGGCAGTGCCGGGAGATTGAAATTGATCATTTCCGGAAAATCTGGTCTGCTTGAGAAATTGTCCTGTCTACCTGCCAAAGCGACAAGCACCTGCTTTTGCTGAAAAACGCTCCCTTTTACTATTCCAAGATTCGCTTGTATGACAAGTTTTATTGACACCCACTGCCACTTGGATCGGCTCGCCCTCACCCCAAAAGCAGCAGTGGAGCAAGCTCAGGATGCCGGAGTGAGAACTGTAGTGACGATTGCGGTGGACGCGGAATCCGTTGATTTTGTAGACGGTTTCACTCAGGCGCATCCGGAAGTCTTTGGCAGCCTTGGGGTGCATCCGCACGATGCCAAGGACTATACCGAGTCGCTGGGTGCGGAAATTCAAGCGCGCGTGCAGCGCAACCCGAAGATTCGGGCCATGGGGGAAATGGGGCTGGACTACCACTACAACTTCTCCGAGGCCGAAATCCAGCAGACGGTGTTCCGGAAGCAACTCCAGAGTGCTGAAATGCTCCGGCTTCCGGTGGTGTTGCACACTCGTGAAGCCGAGCAGGACACCCTCCGGATTCTGGAGGAGCATCCGGTCTCCCGGAAAGGCGTTGCCCACAGTTTCACGGGGTCACAGGAAATGGCGGATGCACTGCTGGCGATGGGCTGGTTCATCGGCATCAACGGCATCGTCACTTTCAAGAACGCCGAAGCACTCCGGAAAGTGGTGCATTCCCTTCCGCTCGACCGCCTTTTGCTGGAAACGGACGCTCCGTACCTGACGCCAGTGCCGTTCCGAGGCAAGCCCAACTCGCCCGCGCAGGTTCCAGTGATCGCGGAGTTTCTTGCCGAAGACTTGGGAATTCCGGTCGCGCAACTCGCCGCACAGACCTCCGAAAACGCGAGGCGCTTGTTCGCGTTACCTGCGTGAGCGTCAAGCAGGGTTTGGCATTTCTGCCCGGATTGCGGTATGCTCTACGGGAATGTCACGGATATTGCTTGCCTCCAGAACTCAGAGGTATGTCTGATCACGCCATTGCTCACTAGGAACACAGATGGAACAAGGAACACTCATNGGAACAATTTTGGCCTGGNTNNTGTTGCTGNTNGCCATGGCCTTTGATTTCACNACCTTTCAGCTCAAGCTGGGGAACCTCCAATACTTCGTGGATGCCCCGTCCCTGATGATCGTCTTTGGAGGCACCATCGCTTCCACCCTCATCGCCCACCCAATGGGGGACTCCAAAGGGCAGTTCGGCTATGTCGGGCAAGCTTGGAAGCCCAGTACAGTGCAGACGGTGGAAACCCTGACCCTGATTGTGGACGTTGCCAAGATTGCCCGCAAAAACATCCTCGCCATTGAGGACGCCCTGCCCAGCATCGAAAACCTCTACCTGCGAGGCGGGCTTCGGTTGGTGGTGGACCGTGTGGAACGCGAGAACATCAACGACATGATGGCGCACGAGATGAAATACACGATGGCTGGGAAGGATACCGNAATAAACGTAGTTGGAACAATGGCCTCTCTGTGCCCTGCATGGGGGATGCTGGGGACACTGGTTGGACTGGTCCTGCTCCTGCAAAACCTNGATGACCCTTCCGCGATCGGACCAGCCATGGCCGTTGCATTGATTACAACCTTTTACGGTTCGCTGTTTGCTAACACCATCTTCTCTCCAGCCAAAACTAAGCTCTCCCAGTATGCAGCTGATGAGAAGGTTCTCATGGAAATGATCAAGGACGGTGTCCTCTACATTGAAGGCGGGCAGCGTCCAGACTTTATCGAAAGCGACCTGATGAACTACTTGCCACCGGACAAGAAAAAGATGTACGAAGCCCTCAAGTTCGAGAGCGGCGGCGGTGAAGGCGGCGGTTGATCCTCTAGAGTTGGAGTCGGCATGGGCCAGATGATTGATGAGGAGGATTGCGAGATCTGTGTGCCGTTCGAGCAGGAGTGGATCTTTACCTACGGCGATCTGGTCACCCTCTTGCTCTGCTTCTTCATCCTGCTCTTCTCGATGTGCCGGACAGACGTGAATAAGCTCATTCAGGTTTCTGAAAGCTTCAAGTCCCAGCCTCCCGGAAGCCCCTTCGTCTTCAAAGGTCGCAGTTCCCAGCAGGATAAAATCAAGCAAGACTTGGAGCAGGTTGAGATGCCGGACGATGTCACCGTCCGGGCCTCAAAGGGTGGGGTGGAGGTTGCGTTCAACAAGGTTGTCGCGTTCGACCAAGGCTCCACCGAGTTGAAGCAAGAAATCAAGCAGGTGATTGACGGAACTCTGGCAATCATTGGAGTGATGCAGAACGACATCCTCATCTCCGGACACACGGACTCATCCGACACCAACCCGAAATACCCCTCAAGCTGGGAGATGTCCGTCGCCCGTGCCAGCGTGATCGCCGCTTATCTGGAAACCAAGGANATTCCGGCCAAGCGTATCCAGGTCGCGGGGTTCGGAGACTCTCGGCCCCGGTTCCATGCGGATACTCCGTACAAGCGCAGCCTCAACCGGCGGGTGGAGATTGTCCTGCTTCCGGAAGACCAAACACGCTGATTCCACGCATTATCCTGAGCGGANCCTATGGGCCAACTGATTGACGANGAAGATTGTGAAGTCTGTGTGCCGTTCGATCAGGANTGGATCTTCACCTACGGCGATCTGGTCACCCTCTTGCTCTGNTTCTTCATTCTGCTCTTTGCAACATGCGTGTACGAGACCCGGAAGTTCAAGGCCGTTGCCGAGAGCTTCAAGCCGCTCCCTCCGGGTTCCCCCTTCATGCAGGAAGGCCGGGATTCGGTGGTCGAGCAAATTTCCAAGGAAGTGGAGCAGACTGAGTTGGGGGACGACACGCGGGTGACGATTGAGGAGAAGGGCGTGGTGGTCTCTTTTGCGGCCAGTGCGACCTTTGAACCGGGGTCCACCAAATTGACTCCGGAGGCCACCAAGGAGATAGCACGCTTCTCGCGGCTGGTCTTCCTCTTGCCCAACCGCCTTCAGGTCGAAGGCCACACCGACAACCAACCCGTGCAGAAGCAGTGGGGATCCGCTTGGGAACTCTCCGGAGCCAGAGCCTCGCGGGTGGCCCGCTTCTTCATTGACAACGGCATGGATCCCAAAAAGCTCACCGTCAAGGGTTTCGGTTCCACCCGTCCCAAGTTCAACAATGACTCCCCCACGCAACGCCGACGCAACAATCGCGTCGAAGTCATTGTCCTACCACCGGTGCAAAAATAAGCTTCCCGTTGTTCAAGCACCAGAGCTGACGACGTACACCACGATCATCAGGTAGGTTAGGCCCATGATTCCAGCCTTCGCCTTGCTGAGCGTGTAGTTTTTACTCCAGAAGAAGTAGAACGAGAGCAGCGTTGCGCCAATCAAAGCCCAGACAAGCTCGACCTGCTTGAGGTCAATCAGCGTCTCGCCACTCATCGTCAAGGCGATAAGGACGGGGACACTGAGGCAGATGCAGATGTCGAAGATGTTGCTGCCAAAAACGTTGGAAATCGCCGCGTCGTAGTGACCACGCTGGGCACTGATGACCGACAGCGCCGTGTCCGGAACCGAAGTGCCGGCTGCGATGATGACAAAACCCATGACCACTGGGCTGATGGTGAGCAGGTCGCCAAGGTTGATGGCGGAGGTCACGAGTACTTCCGTGCTGAGGCCCATCAGGATCATCATTCCGGCAATCCACATCCACGCTCCTCCTTCCGAGGTGATCTCGATGGGATCCTCGTCCTCGTCCTCGTCACTTTCCGGTTCNGGCTCTCCCNCATGTTCACGCTGGTACTTCCGGTAATCGCGCTGGAGCCAGAAGANGTAGAGCAGGTAGGTGCCCAAAAAGATGAGGGCAACCCCGAGTCCCCAGTAGGTCTGTACTTCTCCGGAAGGTTGTAGTTCTGCGAACTGCGTCAGCATGATGTAGAGCAGACCAACGACGGCAAGGTAGAAGACATTGTCACGCCAGACCACATCCTTGCCAACCTTGANCGGGGATGTGGCGACCAGTCCGACAGCAGCGGGAATGACAAGCACGTTGTAGAGCGCGGAGCCGATGATTGTTGAAACCCCCACTTCGGCTTTGCCAAGCTGGATCGTGGCAATCACCGCAACGCAAAATTCCGGAAAGGAACTGGCCACGGCGTCAATCACCGCAGCCTTGATTGACTGCGGAAGGTTGTGGTTATTTTGGATGAACGAGGAGGCCGGCGCAAAGAAATCTCCAGCCCGCCAGATNACGAGTGACGAGAGGACAATNAGGGNAACCCACAGCACATGGGCGGCTCCACCGATCCCTTGGCGGTGGGCCAGCCACGCTGCGAGTGCGAGGCCCGTGACCCCCATCGCTTCCTTGTACATGTGTTCTCCNAAGAACGNCCGAATTGGTCTAATAACAGTCATGTCAAGTTGTCGGTGGCTCGTTGGTGGCTTTGAGTTGGGTCTCTTGTCCTGTACGAAGTCTGGCTATGTTNTCACGNTGTTTGTAAAGAAGCAATATATCAAGTGTGCAGAACATTCCGAATTGCGACCAAATTACCGGCATTCCCTGAAACCAAGGGATCAGCAGAAACCAGACAGGGAGTGTCGCCAGCATCGTCAACGCTGCAAGGCTGGAAATGCGCTTTNCCGTGAAGAGGCCCAGCCAAACGGCTGCCGCACCAAGCCCGACGGGCAGGTTCAGNGCNGCAAGGACTCCGAACAACGTGGAGACGCCCTTGCCCCCCTTAAAGCGTAAGAACAGCGAGAAAACGTGTCCGCAGACCGTGATGACGGCTATCAAGCTAACCTGCCAAAGCGGGGCAGCGGTTTCGGTAGCCAACCAGTGTTGAGCGAGCCAGACTGCAAGGCTGCCTTTTCCGAAATCGAGCAGGAACGTTAGCACCCCCGGAAGTTTGCCCCCCACACGCATGACGTTGGTCATGCCGATGTTGCCGCTTCCGGACTGCCGGACATCAATGCCCAGCAGTAGTTTGCCGATGATGAGTCCGAAGGGAATCCCGCCGAGTAGAAAGGCAGACAGCAGGAGCAAAAAGAAGGTCATGTCCGGAACGATCACCAAGAAGGCTTCCGGCGTCCTTGGGCTTCTTCGATGCCTCGCTCCTGGATGAGTCGGAGCAGTTCGCGGTCATCGCGGTGCTTGACGAGCGTTTGTGCTCCTTGCAGACGTCGGATGGTCTCAAGGTCTGTGACTCCCGTCCGGATGAGGTAGGCGATCCAGTCGAGAATCTCACCTGTGGAGGGTTTTCGTGTGAGGTCAAGCTCCCGGAGTTGGTAGAAAATTTCGAGCGCCGCCTGCACCATCGTTTGGTCCGCACCGGGATGGTGCATCCGCACGATNTCGCGCATCCGCTCCGGAGATGGAAACTCGATGTACATGTAGATGCAACGCCGAATGAAGGGCGCTGGCAAGTCCTGTTCGTGGTTGGAGGTGATGACAATGGTGGGCATCTGCCCCGGCTCGCAGGCAATCACCTGCTGGGTTTCCGGAACCACGATGCGCCGCTCCGAGAGCAGGAAGAGCAGGTTGTTGGGCAGTTCTCTTGGTGCCTTGTCAATCTCGTCGAGCAACAGGATCGACCCCGGAGTGGAAAACGCTTGGGCCAGCGGGCCAAGATGAACGTAGTCCTCCAACTGATCCACACGCCGACTTCCGGTGTTGATGTGCTGATCGATCCCGGCCTGCTTCATCTGGGCGTTGGCAATCGCTGCCTGTGCGTCCATGAGTCGCTGCACCTCGTCAAAGCGCGAGACGAGTTGGGAGACCTTGCTTTCAGACGTGACGGGCACCTCAAAGATGGGGTGCCCTAGCTGGGCTGCAAATTCCTGTGCAAGTTTGGTTTTTCCCGTGCCGGGTTCGCCTTCCAGCAGCAGGGGCTTTTCCAGTAGGCGGGCGATCTGGAAAGCCTCTGCGAGCTTGGGATCGCAGAGGTAGGTTGGGGTTCCAGTGAAGAATTCGCTAGCNGACATTACGATTCGGCGTGGGTGGCTTCATAAGCCTTGCCCTTGACTTGGCTGACGATTTCGTGGATCGGGATGTCGGGGATGTTGTCCCAACCCATGATCTTAAAGATGTGTTTGCGCACCCGGCCTCGGGAGAGNCCACGCTTCTGCCACGCTTCATANATTTCTTCCTGATCGGCCTTGAGTGGTCGCCCGTCGAGTTCCTTGCGCATGAGGAACTTAACGGAGCTGTCCGTATTCTCCAGGATGAATTTGTGGTGCGCGGCATCTGTGATTCTTCCGGTGCCATAGATGACATCGGAATCGTCCGTCTCGGTCATCTGGATGCCGTCCTCAAAGTCTTCGTCATCCTCGTCTTCCATCAAGCTCAGGTCTGGTGTCAGTTCGATTCCCGGAGCTTCCGCTGCGGCTGGTGCTGCCTGCATAAGCGGTGCCCCCGCCATTGGTGCTCCACCCGNGAACGGAGTCGCGGCCATGCGCCGCTGAATCTGATTNGGGCTAGGAATCATGATCACCATGAGCAACATCATCAAGGCGATGGCAAACGCGCTGCAGTACACCAAGCCGTTGAAGTAGAGATCGTAGCGGGTCTTGTCGAAGAANTAGGTTGTGGTCTGCATTCCCTTGTAAGTCAGGTAGCTCGCGGCAGACATGCCGTTGTAGCAAAAGACCACGCCGCCCACCGTGGCAGCAAAAGACCCGATCACCCCGAGCAGGTAGATCGACAAGTAGTTGACNGGGGGCATGATGACCCTTTGTTCACAGATTTAGTCCGGAATTCGCCAACACCAGTTGACAAATCTGGACGAGCATTCAAGTGGATGCACAACGACAGCACCCCCGAAAAACGAGAGTCTGTGCGTCTCCTGTGTACGCTATCGGCAGAACGGTGAAAAACTTGACCGGCAAAACGNGATTCTGCCGACGGCTTTTGAGTTTACCAGACTGTCCGGATCATGCCGCCGTCCACCGCAACGCTAGAGCCAGTGATGTAGCTGGCCGCATCGGAGAGCAGGAATGCGCCGACCTTGCCAAACTCCTCGATGGTGCCGTAGCGTTTCCACGGCAAGGAAGCTTGGCTGTTTGCCCGTTGCGCCTCCGGGGTGATGCCCTGCTTTTGGGACTGAAAGGCATCGGCGGAACGGACNCGGTCGGTGTCCATGCGTCCGGGCATGAGGTTGTTGACCCGGATGTTGTCTGGCGCGAGTTGCAGCGAAAGGCTTTTGACAAGCCCGGTGGTTCCGGAGCGCATCACGTTGGAAAGGATGAGGATGTCAATGGGTTCCTTGACCGAACTGGACGTGACCGTGAGGATCGAGCCGCCTCCGCGTTTGCGCATCAAAGGCAACACTCCCCGGATCATGCGAACTCCGCTCATCACGTTCAACTCAAAGGCGTTTTGCCAGTCGTTGTCACTGAAGTCGTCAAACTGCCCCGGAGGTGGCCCACCAGCGTTGACCACGAGCGCGTCCACCCCACCGAATTCAGCGAACGTCCGTTGCACCCAGTTCTGGATGGAGTCGGCGCTGGTGGCATCCATGACCGTGGCCAGCACGGAGGCTCCGGTTTCGTCGCGAAGCTTGGCGGCAGCGTTTTCAATGTCTGTTTGTGTGCGGCTGGCAATCGAGACCGAGGCGCCTTCGCGGGCAAGTTCCTGAGCGATGCCAAAGCCAAGCCCCTTGCTGGAAGCAGCGACCATCGNCACCTTGCCAGTGAATCCTAAATCCATGATTCTCCTAAGTCGAAGTTTATTGGGAACGCCANCCGCCGAGCAAATTTTCTCGCCGCTGGCCTATCCAGAGTAGTCCGAGAAACAGCACTAACCAAGTGATATTCACCCACTCCTGATATTCCCGGTAGAACGAGAAGCGCGGAGTCAATNCGACGGTTGCCGAAATCACGCCTTCCTCAAAAAGTTCCAGCCGGGGGCTGAGGTCCTGGCCGTCCGCGCCAATCAAGACGCTCCGCCCGTTGTTGGAGGCAAACAGCACGGGGGTGCGGTTTTCGATGGCCCGCCAGCGCAGCACGGCCTCCATGTTGTCCGAGGCGGTGCTTTGGCCAAACCATGCGAGGTTACTGAGGTTGGCGGCAAGTTGCGAGCCGTTGCGTGTCATGTTCCGGATGGTGTCCGGCACGAAGATGTCAAAGCAGATCGGTGCAGATAGGCGCACTTGCTCGGAAAGTGAGAATGCCGTGAATTCGCGCCCGGCTTCAAATTCGGAGAGGTTGCGAATGTTGTCCCGGAGCAGTTGGGCCAGTCCGGGGAACCAAGCGGAAAGCGGAATGGTTTCGCCGAAAGGAATGAGGAAGATTTTGTTGTAACGCCCACGCACCTTTCCATCCGGTCCCACCAGCACCGAAATGCCGTGAAAGCGGTAGTTTCCGGGGGTTCCGCTCCAATCAACGGAAGCGAGCAGGATGGCGGTTTGGTGTTCGCGGGCAAAGCGTGAGACGGCTTGCCGCGCCGCCGGGTTCTTGAAGAACGGTGCTGGGAAGGTGGATTCCGGCCAGACGAGCAAACGGGACACTCCGGAGTTTTCTGGAAGTTGGGAGAGGGCGTGGGACGAATCGGCGAGCAACGCCCCGAAGTTCCGGGAGCGTTCGGAGTGTGCAAGGTCGGGATTGGACGCCAGTTTCTGAAGCGAAAAATTAGGCTGAACCGAAATGACTTGGAGTGGAGTTCCGGAGGAAGGTTCNCCAACGTCCGACTGCCGCCAAGCACCGTAGCCAATTCCAAAACTGAGTAATCCAAAATAGCAGGCGAGACCCACTCCAAGCACCCTTCTGGAAGTGTCTTGCCCCTCTACTGCTCGGCGCCACAGCAACAACAACCAAAGGCTCAGACCGATGCTGAACAGTGCCATTCCGGAAGCCCCGATCAGGTCGGCCACTTGTTCCAACAGCGGGACTTGCGTGAAGGTGAGTCCGCCAAAATTCCAGTGGATCAGCCGAGGGTACCATGTGTCTACCCAGAGAAACCAACACAGCCGCACCAGCAAGTCCCACACTCGCCCGGAACGTAGCAGCAGAATCGGTATCGCATGGAGGCCGAAGAGCAACAACCCAACTTCCAAGCCGTAGCCAATTCCGGTGATGGCCACCGAGGCAGCCCACGGCAGGTGCCCAAAAACGTGGGCACTGTTGGTGATCCAGTGCGCACTAATCATAGCCCCCACTCCTCCCACTCCCCAACAGAGCAGGATTGCAAGCAGCAGGCGCTTGCCAAACGAANTGTGGCGCTTCTGGACTTGCTCCAACATGAGCATGACCGGCAAGTGTGCCACCAAACCCACGAACTGCGTGTGCCATCCCGGAGCGTTCAGTCCGATGAGGATTCCGCCCGCTGCCGCCCACCACCACGGAGAAGTGTTCCAGAGCCAGATTTTCATGCGTTCGGACAGCAGAGGGGTGTTGCGTTTGACAGGAAAATTGGTACGATGATGGCTATGTGTTCCAGCATCCTCCGACATGATCCAACTCACCCCACACGCAATTGACCATCCCATCGAGGTCACACAGGAAGAGTATGACCAGTTGGTACGTCGAACTGAAAATGGGTGGAGCCAATCCGAGAGCCGAGAAGAGTGTCTGGCTAAACTACACTACTTGCGGAACGGGCTCAAGCAGGGCAAGCTCAATGAGCCGACCTTTCAGGAACGCGAGAAATTACTGGTCCTGAACTGGTGGCGTCGCGCCTTGTAAGGAGCGGTTTCATCTGAGCCAAACCCCAACCTCCGTGTGCCCACTCCGCTCGGCGAGCACCCGTGCCGTCTGTCCTTTGTGATCCTCCAACTCAGTGGTCGCTCCAGCTTCTATGAGCAAGCGCACCACCTCCACATGTCCAAGGCGGGCCGCTTCCATCAGCGCAGTGCGTCCCTCCTGGTTTACGGTGTCAACGGGCGCTCCCAAATCCAGCAACAAGGTCACCGTTTCCGGATGGTTCCGGGAAGCCGCAAGATGCAAGGGGGCGTTGCCGTCCTGCTCGACTGCGTTAACCGATAGGCCATGCTCGGCCAAAAGCTGGACTACGCTCGTGGCTCCGGAACGGGCGGCGAGATGTAGGGGGGTGTCTCCATGGAAATCCTGAATGTCCGTGGCCACCCCAAAACGAAGCAACCGTTCCACTGTGTCACGATGCCCGCGCACTGCGGCCTCGTGGATGGCCATGCGTCGGAGCAGCAACTCGACGGCAGCATGGCTCGCCCCCAGTTCCAGCAAAATTTGCACAACCTCTACCTGACCGTGGCGGGCCGCAAGGATCAGAGGGGTTCCACCTTCACCATCCAAGTCAACCCCATTCCACTCCAATTCAGCCCCCTCCTTGAGCAGGAGTTCGACCACACGTCCATGCCCGTACATGGCGGCCATCGACAGTGCAGTGTGCTCTCGTTGATTCTGGAGATGCAGGTCTGCACCATTGGAGAGTAGGGCGCGGCAGATTTCGAGGTAACCCCGTGAGGCGGCAAGCATGAGGGCGGTCTGTCCCTTGTAGTTGGTGGCGTTGAGTTGGGGAGTTTCGTTGAGTAGTGTTTCCACCACTGGGAGATAGCCCCGTGAGGCAGCGAGCATGATTGGGGTATTCCCGTTATCGTCCGCTGCGTCTTCGGTGGGTTGGAGCCCGCGCTGGATGAGCCGGACCACCCGGGGATTTCCGGCCAGCACTGCATGCATCAAGGCGGTTCGTCCCCGATTGTCTATTAAGTTAGGATCCGCGTGGTTTTCGATCAGGAGCCGAACCGTTTCCCAGTACGCGCCACGACTGGCTAGAATCAGGGCGGTCTGCTCCTGCTCTGAGCGCCAGTTGATCTCGGCCCCGTGGTTTAGCAGGAACTGGGCAATCTGGGCATGACCGCGGCTGGAAGCATGGAGGAGGCTCTGATTGAGGTCCGCTCCTTGCTGAATCAGGGTGGTTGCGGTTGGCTCGTGTCCCTGTTGGATGGCCAGCGTGAGGGCACTACGCCCGTGTTCGTCCTCCAGTCCAGGATTGGCCCCGAGTTCCAACAGCATGGATACTGCGTCCAAATGACCGAAGGTCGCAGCCCACATTAGTGGAGTACTCCCACCCGGCATGCGCTCGTTGGGGTTGGCACCACCGGTGATTAATCGCCGCAAAACCTCAACGCGCCCCTTGGTGGCCGCCCATGTCAGGGCACTCCAATACTCTTCATCCTGCTGCATGGGATCGGCTCCGGAGGTCAGGAGCAAATCCACTGTATCTTCATGTCCACGCCCTGCGGCCAGCATGATCGCTGTCCAACCCTTGGGACCGGTACTGTTGGGATAAGCACCTCGGCTGAGCAACAGACGTACCACTTCCGTATGCCCACGATCAGCAGCGTGCATCAACGCAGTCCAGTCCTCTAAATCCTTGGTGTTCGGAAAAATCTTGAAGCCAAGGACAAGCCGCACCATGTTCACCGATCCGGCTCTGGAAGCGTAAATCAAGGATTCGTTCAGATCAACCCCGCTCGTACTCAGGATCATCGCCACCGCACTGTTTCCAGTATCGGCGGCGTACATCCATGCTGTTTTTCCGTACTGGTCTTTCAGGTTTGGATCGGCATGGCGCTGGAGCAACAATTTGACGAGCGACAAGTCCCCGCTTTTGGCGGCGAGCATGAGGGGAGTTCGCTGCTCCCGACCAATGGTATTGGGGTCAGCTCCCTGTTTCAGCAGGAACTGCGCGATTTCCGTCAGCCTCAGTGTGGCAGCTTCGGTGATGGCCGTGTTGCCGTAGCGGTTGGCTTGGTCAAGGCTGGCCCCCTGTTTGATGAGCAAATTCAGCACGAGTACGTTCTCCCCTTGCACAGCGGCCAGCAGAGGCGGGGTGCCCTGAAAGTCCGATAAATTGGGATCAGCACCAGCAGCGAGTAGGGTTTGCACGAGATCGGACTGGCCATCACGCGCTGCAAGAATCAGTGGGGTGCGTCCAAACTCAGATTCCTGAGTATCAAGCAGGGCACTCTGTGCGACCAGCATCCGGATCACACTCAATTGGTGACCACGAACCGCCCAGTGCAGTGCGGTTGAGCCATTCNCGGAGGGGTGNTTCGGATCAGCTCCGNAAGCAAGGAGTAGGGCAACAACCCGAACGTGCCCGCGCTGGGAGGCGTGGTGCAGNGGAGTGAGACCCAAGTCGTCCGTAAGGTCAACCTGCACCCCAGCGGACAGCAAATGTTGGATCACCTCCTGATGGCCGTGGTAGGCGGCAAAGGTGAGCGGACCCCAATTCTGGTTGGTGCGGGCGCTGGGGTCGGCTCCAGAATCCAACAAGAGCCGGACGATTGTGGGTTCCCCTTCTTGGGNCGCCCGNATCAGTGCCGTGTGACCTTGCTGGTCGCTATCGTTCACCCGACCCCCACGCTCAACGAGCAGTCGCACGGTTTCCAGCGAGCCAATCCGAGATGCGAAGGCGAGCGGGGTCATGCCCTGAAACGGTTCTACTCCCCGAATGTTGATGTCCACCCCCCCCTCCAGCACCTGTTTCACGGCCTCCACGCCTTCGATGATGGCGAGCATGAGCCGNGTCCAATCGTTGCGGTTAGAGGTTGTGGCAAGAAAGTTTTGCAGACGATGATCCTGCTTGGCATCTGGCGTGGCGAAAGCAAAGGGAAGGCTGGTGACTGTCCAGAAACTTGTCCAGATCACTACCCATCCAAGTCTCTGGAGCCACAAGGAACTCTGCATTTCAGACAGGTTTGNNAGCAACAGNATTCTCAATGACGTGGCTGCTGATATTGAGNAGAATGCCGGTGAGGAAGAGAGACGTTACCAAGGAAGTCCCACCGTAGCTGATGAAGGGCAGCGGTAATCCTTTGGTGGGTAGCAGACCCGTGACAACCGAGAGATTGANGGTGATTTGGAGACTGAGCAGNGTGGTTGCCCCAAAGGCGAGGTACTTCCCAAAGGTGTCCGGAATGTGCCACGCAATCCAATACCCCCGCCAGATGAAGAGGGTAAACAGCGTGATGAGGACACACACCCAGAAAAACCCCAACTCCTCGCCGATGATCGCGTAGATGAAATCGGTGTGAGCATCCGGAAGGAAGAGCGCNTTCTGGCGGCTCTCTCCCAGCCCGCGTCCNAGCCAGCCTCCCGTGCCAAGGGCGATGAAGGACTGGATGATTTGGAACCCGCTGTTTTGGGGATCTTCCCACGGGTCTAAAAAGGCGAGCACCCGCCGCACGCGATAAGCGTGGGTCGCAATCAACAAGCCGCCGATCAACCCCAATCCAAGCAGGCTTCCAAAGAGATGCGAAGGACGCCCGCCTCCGACGTAGAGCATCAGCAAGACGGTGAGGGCGATCAGCACAGCGGTGCCGAAATCCGGTTGCAGCAAGACGAGGAAGAGGTAGATGCTTGTGACAATGAAGTTGGGCGTGAGCCCCCGGGAGAAGGAGGACAGCACTGCCTGTTTGCGTTCAAGGTAGGACGCGACGTAGATGATGAGGACGATCTTGAGCAATTCGGCAGGCTGAATTCCAAAATTGGCGAACCGAATCCAGCGGCGCCCGCCTTTGACCTCGGTTCCGATTCCGGGAATGAGNANCAGAATCAGNAGNATGAGCATNCCCAGCATCAGCCACGGCGAAANCCGCNGCCACTGNCGNTAGTNGAGGGANCTNGCCAGNATCAGCCCTGCGATGCCGATNAGGAGGTGGANCAGGTGCTTTTGGAGAAAGTAGCTGCTCTCGTGGTAACGCAAGTCGGCATAAACCGCACTCGTGCTGTACACCATGATCGTTCCCCAGCAGATCAGGAAGAACGTGACTCCGATCAAGGGCAGGTCGTAGTGCAATTTCATGGAATGCTCACAAGTGGCTGACAGCAATAATTATAGCAGTCCGTCCTGTTGCTGCCAATGCTGGAGATGATTCNGCAACATAGCAANGTCGCACAATCCGTGCCAGTTTCAGGATCCGATCAGCCGTTCGTAAAGCCGCTCGAACTCCTCCAGCGAGTGGTAGTCGATGCGCAAAGAACCTCGCCCATTNTGGTAAGTGAGGGCAACCCGAGTCCCGAGTATTCGCGCCAGCTCGTCCTCCAGTGCCTTGATTTCTGGACGCAGGCGAGTTGAGGGTTTTGAAGATGATCCAGAGTGCGGATCATCCGATTTCNCAGCTTGGGGAAGTCGTGTTAGCCAAGTCCGCACTTGTCGCTCGGTTTCTCGCACGTTCCAGCCATGCCGCAGCAGCCGTTCGCGCAGATGCANCTGGGCGGTTTCATCCGGAAGGGCAAGCAGAGCGCGGGCATGTCCAACGGTGAGCCGACCGGATTCAAGGTCGTTCTGCACGGGTGAGGTGAGGTGCAGCAACCGCATCAGGTTGGCGATCGTGGAGCGATCCTTGCCCAAACGACGGGCCAGCACCTCCTGCGTGTAGCCGTATTGCTCAACGAGTTGCCGATAGCTCCGGGCTTCTTCGATGGGCGTGAGATTTTCCCGCTGGATGTTCTCCAGCAGCGAAACTTCCAGCACGGCCTCGTCCGGAATGTTCCGGACAATCACGGGTGCATCTTCCGCATCCAGCAGCTTGAGCGCCCGCCAGCGACGTTCCCCAGCAATCAGTTCGTAATCCTCGGCTCCGGATTGGCGGACGACCAGAGGTTGTAGGACGCCTTGTGTGCGAATCGACTGCGCCAAGTGCTGAAGGGCTGCTTCCGAAAAATGCTGACGGGGCTGCTGAGGGTTGGGGATGATGCGCTCCAGTGGAACTCGTCGAAACTCGTCATTACCGCTAGAATTTGCGACGACAGACGGGTTAGCAGACACGTTCGGCTCCGGAATTGGCAAGGTCAAGGTGCAGGAAGAATTCCCGGTTGCCGCTTTTCTTACCAAGGAGCGGGGATTCGCACTGGTCTAGTGTCCGGAATCCCAAGGCTTCGGCGGCGCTGCCGAGTTCGTCCAGCACACGCTCATGCACTTTGCCTTCCGCCACGCGCCCCCGCTTCCCCACTTCTGTTCGTCCTGCTTCGAACTGGGGTTTGACAAGGGCAAGCACCTGCCCTTCCGGAGTCAGAAATTCTCGAACTTTNGGCAAGAGCAGCTTCAGGGAAATAAAAGAGGCGTCAATGACCACAAGGCTGACGGCTTCGCCGATGGTTTCGTAAGCAAGATGCCGGAAGTTGGTGCGCTCCAGCACGACCACTCGGTCATCTTGTCGCAACTTCCACGCCAACTGCCCATACCCGACATCAACCGCATACACCTTTGTGGCACCATGCTGGAGCAGGCAATCGGTGAAACCTCCGGTGGANGCTCCNACATCAAGGGNGNTCCANCCCTGCGGATTCACTTGAAAGGNGTGGAGTGCCTTTTCCAGCTTGAGTCCCCCCCGGCTGGCGTAGGGGTGATCCTGTCCGACAATTTCCACCTCAGCCGTCGCCAAAACCGCAGTTCCGGGCTTACCCGCAGCTTCACCATTGACACGCACCCCTCCGGCCAAAACCAAGGCCCGCGCCTTCTCTCGGGTTTCGGTGAGTCCGCGTTCCACCAACAGCACATCGAGCCGACAACGCTTGGCCATGCCTACTTCCGATTCAGCTTCAACCGGATGACCTTCTTCCTGACTCGGTTAGTCTCCTGTTGAACATTCTCCAGCACTTGATCCAAGCCCTCTGGAAGCTGTGGGAGATTGTCGAGCCTGGGGAGATTTTTCGGCACAGGAGCAGGAGCTTGGGCCGGAGTGGGCCGCTTTTCCTCCGGTGCCCCCGGAGCGCTGCCGCTTGCGGGCTTTTTGGTGTCCTGCTTTTGTGCAGGTTGCTTTTCGGATTCTTTCTTGTCCGGCCCCTTTTTGGAATCCTTCTTGTCCTCTTTTTGCTTCTCCTCTTTCTTTTTCGCTTCCTCCTTCTTTTTTTCCTCCTCGCGTTTCTTCTGCTGACGCGCCTGCTCGATGGGCACGGCAGGCGGGAAGGCCACCACCTTGAAGGAGTTGGCGCTGTCGGATTGCGTGATTTCCTTCTGCACCTCCGGAGGCACCGACACTGGCGCGGTGGGTGCCAGCCCTCGTTGCACTGTGGATGCTTGATTCTCCGGTACCGTGACCTCCACCTCTGGAGCCTCGGCAGAGGCCATCGCCACCTCTCCGGAAAGCGTCAGCAGGCTGGTCTGCCCGCTTTCGGAGCCAAGCACAAACTCGGTCCCACGCACTGCGACAATCGCTGTGACCGTGCGCACCTGAAATTTCGCTTTGCTGCCGAGCTTCTTGCCTCCGAGCTTGCCCCCAAGTTTGCCAAGCTTCCGGGTGACTTTGAACTGCGCCTTACCCGTGGGCATAGAAATCGTGGTTTCCCCGGCACTGACGCTATCGAGCGAAAAGTACGACCTCGAAGCAAGTTGTATCGTCTCCTCCCCATCCCGGATCCACACCGTGGCTTTCGAGTTCGTGCCGACTTGCACACGATCCTCCAGAGTGAGGGAAATGGGGGTCCCCACTTCGCGCAGAATTCGGACTTTGGTCCCGCGCGTGATCTTGGCGAAGCCGCGCTCGATTTGCAGCACTCCTTCCTGCGCATGAGCCAAGGACGCTCCCAGCAACACCAAGCATATTGCTAGCGCCAGTCGTTTGAGGCCGTACTGCTCGAAGGCTGGATTGGAGAGAAGCAAGCGGTTCATGTGCGGTTTCAACAATGCCAATGCTTTTGTGGATTCTTTCAAGTTAGTACGAATGCCGATTCAAGACAAGCTGCATCGGAGGTGTAGAGTCCCGGAATCCTTGGAATCAGAACAGGAAGGTGGTTTGCAGGGTGTGGGTGTTCTTTACATAATCGTCGCCGACTAAGTTGCTAGACTGCCGCTGGTGCTTCAGGCTGTAGCCGAGAATGAACCAGCTTGCGATGGGGTAGCTCACTCCCAAGGTGTAGGTTTGTTGTACCTTCTTCGGGACGACTCCAGTGGAGTCTTCGGAAGCATACGATGTTCGCACCAAGTTAATCTGTGCCGTACCCGACACTCCCAAAATCGGAACGGCCAGCTTGTAGCTGCCCTTGGTTTCGGTTTTGTCTGCGGTGGCATCGGCAAGGTCCGTGATCACCAAACCAAATGTTGTGGGGTGCTGCCAGCCCAAGGCCGGAAATTTGAGGCTCACACTGCCGGTGTTGGCTTGTCCGTCAGCAGTGTCGTCCTCCACGTTGTCCTTGAGGCGATACTCCAGCTTGGTGGTCCACGTCATGGTCTCCGAAGGCGTGGTTTTGACGGAAAGGGTTCCGAAAGTGTCCCGCGTGTATTGCTTGTAATCTCCCGCCCAAGCGTCCCGCAAGATGCTGGCTTGGTTGTCGTCTCGGAGGCTGATCGTGTTGCCCCCCAGCCCAAGGGTGGCTTCCGAACGCAAAACATACAGCTTCTCCACCCACTCCGTGCTGAGCTGTTTGAGGATGATTTCTTGGGGCCGCAAGTCTGTTTCCTGGTAGCGGTCGCCCACCAGCAAGCCCTTGACGGCGATCCGGGAATCATGATCCAGCGTGAAGTTGAAGCCGGGTACGAGAATGAACGAGCTTTTGGTGCCCGTCGTTTTTGAATTTCCCGAATCCACGCTGAGGGCGTTGTCATCCGAGGCCACGCTGGCCAGCACGACCATAGTGAACGGCGGTTTGGGTTTCTCGCGCTTGACGAGATCTGTTTCCAGAAACACCACAAACTCCTCTACGTTTTCTCCAAGCACAGAGATCGCCTCCACCTCAAAGGTGTTCTCACCAGCTTCGAGCGTGTAGGGGATCGCAAAGCTCGCCTCAAAGGTTTCTTTCGGAACCACTAGGGTTTTCCCGTTGAAGGAGACGGAGCGCAACGGGCTGAAGGCACTCACCTGAAAGAGGAACTCTCCCTGCGGCTCCTGCACCAAGTCCGCTGTGCGACTGAAGATCAGCAAGTCCTCAACTGCGTCCTCGGCTCCTGCTTCGATCAAGGTTGCCGGGGGGAGCCCCAGCGAAGTCGGCTTGGGCATATCCGGAAGCTCGGGGCCGGGTTCAAATCCGGGAGCCGCCAGCAGTTCCGGGACTTGCAGTTCAATGGGGAGTTCCGACAGTGCAGGAATCAGCCAAGAATCCCGACTCATCTCCGGCGGGTCTGGGATGATCGGTGCCGAGTGGACCGGAAGATAGGGATTGCGGCTGAAAAGTTGCTCGGCGAGATTCTGCACGCGACGGGTCAGTTCCCGGATGCCGCAGCCCTTGCAGAAATCCGTGACCTCCCGGCGTCGGTTGCGGGAGAACTCCATGAGCTTGAGCCGCTGAAACCTTCCGGTTTGTAGAATTTCCAAATCGAACAACCGCTCTGCCTGCAACCGATCCAGCAGGTCCAGCAGGCAGCGGTCGTCAAGGCAAGCGCTGGAATGAGTGGCTTCCCGTGAGTGACTCCATTGCTCAAGTACGGTGGCTTGGGGCAAAACGGAGTACTTATCGCCAAGCTGCTGCTCCAGCACCTCCCCCAAGTGCTGAGTGGGGGTAAGTGCCAAGTTGCTACGCACGATCAACCCGCTCACCGCCCCGTAAGCATGGGCACTCAGAACGGCAACAACGACCCCGGAAAGGAGGAGAGTGCGCAACACAGCACTTATAGTCAAAGCTACTGGTTCTAGGACACATCTTGGACTGGGATACAAACAGCTAATTCATTGATATTCAAAAATATTTATTAGATGTTACCACTGGGTCATAGTGTCCGATTTTTAATGGATTTTACTATAATCATAAGCCACTACCAATTTGTTTTGTAAGAGCACCAGCGCAAGCTTTGCAAACCCGATCAAAGGCATTGGTTGGAGGAACAAAAATTCGGATTAAGCGGTCAGTGAATTTCTTTCGAATCTCCAAGCGCCTGCTTGAGGACATCAATGCTGAAATCGGGTCGCTTGCAGGCGTCAAGGATGACGACCTCGCGGCGGATACAGAGGTCAATGCACTCCGGAAGCTTGGGGGCGACCTCCCGTGGAATCACCACGGCTCCGTGTCGGTCGGCATGAATCAGATCGCCATGCTTGACGGACATGCCGAAAATCTCAACGTCAATGCCAATCTCCTCCACCCGTACATAAACGTGGCTGGGCGAAACCTTGCCGCCGAACAACTGGAATCCGGGAGCGAGAACGTCAAGATCGCGGATCGAACCGTTGGTGATGGCTCCGGGCAAGCCAAGCGCTTTGTGGATGTTGGAATTGACCTCGCCCCAGTGCGCACCCGTTCCGGGACGGGTGTCAAGGTCTTGAATGACCGCGATGTTGGGTCCGGGATTACTGGCGACGTACTCGTAGTAGCGTAGGGAGGTTTCGCGTTTTTTTGCTGGATCAATGGGGCTGGTGGCACGAATCGTAGCGGTGCGGGCATAGCCAACGATCGGAGGCAGTGCAGGGTCAGCACATACAAACGGCTCGGCGGTAAAACCGAAGGTGCGGCGTTCCGGAGCCGCGAGTTCCAGTGCGTTGCAAATTGTGGGAGTGTCAAACTGCCGGAGGTGATCCAGCAACGAACTCTTAAGTGCAGTAACAGAAGTGGTCATAGACAAACCAAGAGAAATAACCGTTTGTTCCAGTCATGCGAGTATAGAACGCTCAGGCAGGTGCAGGGTGGTAGCGGAGGTGTCGAACGTGAGTCCTGCTCATCTCAATCTCCTTCAGTTCAGTGTAGGGAATGCACAAGAGGTGTCAAGTGGGTCACTTCTAAATGTTGCTCATAAAATCATGGCGGGACTGGCGGGGGTCGAACCCACAACCTGATGATTAGAAGTCACCTGCTCTATCCAGTTGAGCTACAGTCCCACAATGAAAGGACGGGGTTAGGGCATCCAAAGGTAGTGGAATCCCGGAGTGAGCCACAGGCCCCAGCCCCGGGCATCGACGTGCAGGAGGTTGACTTGCGTGGTCACACCTGCCTGCGCGAGCAGTGGATTGCTGAAGCGCCCCTTGCGCTGGTAAGCCACATAGGTCGCCTGCTGCAAGCCCGCTCGCGTCACAGCCTCCGCAAGGGCGTCTTCCAAATAGCCCACCTCATCAATCAAGTCGTGTTCCTTGGCGTCCGGAGCGCTCAGCACCCGGCCATCGGAGATTTCCAAGGCTTGCTCCTTGGACAAGCGGCGGCGGTCCCGGACGAGCCCGACGAAGCGTGAGTAATGATCGTCCAAGATGGCTTGCAGCACTTTGTTGCCGGAAGCAGTCGACTCGGCCAGCGGCGAACTCAATTCCCCTTTGAGTGGGTTGGACGCCAAAATCTCGGCGGACACGCCCACCTTTTCCAGCAGCCCCCTTGCGTTGAAGCGCATCATCACCACGCCAATGCTGCCGACGACGGCGGTCGGATTGGCGTAGATGCGATCAGCGGCCAAGGCGGCGTAGTATCCTCCCGAAGCCCCGACTGCTCCAATGCTGGCGACCAGCGGTCGCCCGGTCGAATTCCGAAAGTTTTTCAGGGTGTTGTACGCCACATCGGCAGTGGTGACTTCACCGCCGGGGCTGTTGATGTGCAGCACCACAGCACGAACGTGCGGGTCTTGCTGCGCCTTTGCTAACTGCGCACGGATTTCGGCAACACTCACGCCCGATCCTCCGCTCAGCCTGCGGGGCAGGTCTGGGCTGAAGATGCCGTTGAGTTCGAGAATCAGCACCTTCGCGTTCCCGGAACCGCCCAGCACATACTCCACCAGCGGCTCCTCTCCGGGGGTGGGCACTTCAATGTTGAAGTAGCATCCGGAAATCGCAAAGCAAGCAAACAGCAAACCTGCAAGTTGGGTAAGCAGTGAACGACGGCTCATGACTCTTTCTGTTGCTGGTCTATGAAACCGCACACTTTTTCCTGCACTTGCTCCAGCGAAAGCGGGGTCGTGTCCACTACAAGATCGAACTGCCGATTGTCGTGGATGTCCACTTGGTAGAGTTTGAGGAAGTTTTGGCGCATGGCGTCCTCGCGTTCTTTATTGGCCTGCATGGCCTGTGTCAAATCCTTGGCCACTTCGGTGGTGCGGCCTGCACCCAAAACTCGGCGGGCCGATTCCTCCAAATCACAGGCGAGCCGGATTTTCAGGGAATCTGGAACAAAGTGGAAACCGATGTGGGAATCCAACACGAAATTGTCGTGAGTGGCACCGAAGCGTTGTTGTTCCTCGTCCACCTGATGATCGACCTCCGGATGGTGCGTGACGTACTCCACCAAAAACTTTGTGATGTCCGTGTAGCCGTGCCGTCCGGCGATTTCCCGCATGAAATCTCCCACGGCCTTGACCTCCAGACCGTAGTGTTCCGCCAACTGCTTGCGCAGCACGGATTTTCCGGAACCGGGCACTCCTGCCAGTGTGAGCTTCACCGTGTCACTCCAAGTTCTGAATCTGTTCTCGGATGCGCTCCAACTCGCCCTTGACCTCGACCGCCGCATGGCTGATGCCCGCATGTCCACACTTGGAAGCGATGGTGTTGATCTCGCGGTTGAGTTCCTGAGTGAGGAAGTCGAGCTTGCGCCCACTGCCCGGAGTTTGCAGCATCCCGCGCATGTGGTCCAAGTGGGTGCGGAAACGCACAAACTCCTCGCTCATGTCCAGCCGCTCGGCCATCAGCGCGATTTCCTGATGCACCCGTTCTTCCGAAATCTCCACCCCTTGGGCAAGCTGCGCCAAATTGTCCCGGAGTTTCTGCTGGAAGTGTCCGGGCAGTTTGCGGGCGTCTTGCTCGACTTGCACAAGGTGATTTTCGCAGTTGTCCAGCCGTCCGAGAATATCGGCGACCAACGCACTACCTTCACGAATCCGCATTTCCTGGAGTCCCTCCAGTGCCTGCTCCAAGGCTGTCGCGATCCCCTCCGGAATCCACTCCTCGTCGGCCTCTGCCGCGCCTTCAACCAGCAATCCCGGCAGTGCCAGCAAATCTCTCGCGCTGACCTCCACCTTGCGTCCGGAGGCCTGTTCAAATTCGTCAAACAGCACTCCGTATTGTGTCGCGCTTGTGGGGTTGAGCTTGTGTCCGGAGCCTGTGGACCTCAGTTCCTCCAGCTTGATGGTGATGTCCAACTTTCCCCGTCGGCAGTAGCGTTGGACTCGTTCTTTCAGTCCCGGTTCAAGCGTTTGATAGCCGTTGGGCAGTCGGAACTTCGCTTCCAGGAAACGCTGGTTGACCGAGCGGAGTTCTACGCTGATGCGCTGTTCGCCTTGTTCGGCAACCCCGTTTCCGAAGCCTGTCATGGACACCGGGGTTTCCGGAATCGCGGCTGTTGAAGTTTTCGTTTCACTCATTGACATCTGCCCGGAGGCGCACTAGGGTGTGAGTATTGATTTGGTGCCTGGATTTTGACCGTTAACACATGGATTCTGAAACAAACACCTTGAGGCTTCGCCACTTGTGGCAACTGGTTCGTGCTGCTGTGATGCCCCTGAACGCGGAGTTGCGCTCGTACCGTCAAGACTGCAAAAGCCTCGTCTATCGTTATGAAACCCTGCTTGAGGACATCTCCTCCCACCTCAAGAAGATCGACCGCACCGAGTCTGAGGAAGAGTGGGTGGATCACCTCACTCACAATCCCGCCGCGCTACTCGACAGCTTTGGGCTGTATCAATTGCGACGCGATCTGGAGACGATCACCAGCGAGTGCGACACTTTGGTGGGCCGCGCCGAAGGGCAGGCGACCGTTTATTCCCAGCAGCGTGAAATCGTCAACCTCCTGCTTCAGCAACTCGAGACCCTCAAGGACTACTCCACTAAGGTGGACAGCGCACTCGACCAGTACGAGCGCAAAGTGATCTCCTACGAAGAGGAACTCGCCAGCAACGTGCTTCCGAACTAAGCGGCACCTGCGCCGATACGGTGCGCCGCAGCATCCGCGAGGAAACGGTTCACCCTCGGCAGCATCTCCACCGGATTCTCCAGCAGTCCTTCCACCAGCAGCGCGTTTGCATAAAGCTGCTCCACCGCATCCTCCAAAAAGGGGTCGGACTTACTTTTCTGCACCAGCGCAGACAGGTTCTTGATCAGCGGATGCCGGAGGTTGATTTCCAGAGTGCGCTTGGAAGCCTGAAATTCCTGATCCATCATGCGCATCATGCGCTCCATCTGCACACTCGTTCCGTCCCGTCCATCCACCAAGGAGCAGGGGCTGTCCACCAGCCGCTTGGATTCGACGACTTTCTCCACGCGGTCCTTGAGTCGAGTTTCAAACAAGCCCAGCACATCCTGCGCTTCTTCCTTGGAGAGCTTCTCACCCTCGGTTTCTGTCGCGTCCAACCCTGCGACTTCGGCCTGCGAAATGCTCTTGAACGGCTTCCCGGAATACTCCTTGAGTTCCGACATCAGGTAGTCGTCGAACTGATCAAAGAGGAACAGCACCTCGTAGCCCTGTTTACGGAAGTACTCCAGATTGGGATGCAGTTGCAAGGATTCCCGTGTGCTGCCGACGGCGTAGAAAATTTCCTGCTGCTCCTCACGCATCCGGGAGACGTAATCCTTGAGGGTCGTTTTCGGCTCTGCGTCCTCCAGCAGGGTGGAGTTGAACCGCAGCAGGTCCGCCAGTTTTTCACGGTTTGAGACATCCGTAGCCGCGCCTTCCTTGAGGAAAATCCCAAACTGTTTCCAGAATTTCTCGTAGAGGTCCGCATTGTTTTCTGCCACCGAACCCAAGTCTTTGAGCAACCGCGAGGTGAGCGTTTTCTTGATGCGCTCCAGCAGGGCGTTTTGCCGAACACTCTCGCGGGAGACGTTGAGGGGCAAGTCCTCAGAATCCACCACCCCGCGCACAAAGCGCAGGAAGGGCGGCAGCAGTTTGGTGTTTCCCGATTCGATCATCACCTTCTGTGCGTAAAGCGCGAGTCCCAAGCCCTCCTTGGCATACCGCACTTCGTTGGTCACCTGCTCCGGAACATAAAGCAGCGCGTGGAACTGGATGGGTGCGTCTATCGAGAAGTGCAGTCGGTGCAGCGGGGTTTGGTGATCGTGCGTGATCTGCTTGTAAAACTCCTCGTATTCCTTGTCCTCAACCTCACTCTTCGGCTGGGTCCAAAGCGCCTTCACCTGATTCAGGGTGCGGTCCTTGAGCTTGACGGGGAAGGGCACATAGTTAGAGTATTTCTTGACGATGCTTTCGATCTGGTACTCCTTGCAGAACTCCTTGGCTTCCTCCTTGAGGTGCAACAGAATCCTAGTGCCACGAGAGCGGACTTCCTGGGGCGCAAGGGTGTAGCTTCCGGAGCCTTCGGAGATCCACTGCCAGCCCTGTGCGTCCGGACGCCAAGAGCGGGTGGTGACTTCGACTTTCTGCGCAACCATGAAGACGGAGTAGAAGCCGACGCCGAACTGGCCGATGAGATTTTCTGCAGACTGGTTGCGGTCCTTGGCTTCTTGCAAAAAACGTAGGGTTCCGGAACTGGCGATGGTGCCGAGGTTCTGCACCAACTCCTCGCGGGTCAT
>PANO01000056.1 GCA_002707655.1 Deltaproteobacteria bacterium | reverse complement strand
TCGCGTTCTTGAAGAAGGTGGCGGCAACCGGATGATTGACTGGGGTGTTTGACCCCACGACCATGATCACCTCGGCATCCTTGACATCCGTGAACGGGTTCGACACCGCTCCGGAACCGATGCCTTCCAGCAAGGCGACCACAGACGAGGCGTGACAGAGCCGCGTGCAGTGGTCAATGTTGTTGTTGCCAAAGCCAGTGCGCACCAGCTTTTGGAGCAAATACGCCTCCTCGTTGCTGCCCTTCGCGCAACCAAACCCGGCAAGGCTCTGTGGACCATGTTCGTCCCGGAGGCGCTTCAGTCCATTGGCGGCCACGTCCAAGGCTTCTTCCCACGTTGCGGGACGGAAGACCTTGTCAAAATCGCGGGGATTCAAAAGCTCCACCGTTTTGGGCACGCCTTCGCGTCGGATCAGCGGCTGAGTGAGGCGATCCGGATGATGGACGTAACCGAAGCCGTAGCGGCCCTTGACGCAGAGCCGACTCTTGTTGGCCGGACCCTCGCGCCCCTCGACGCGCAGAATCTGGTTATCCTTGACATGGTAGGTGAGCAGGCAGCCCACCCCGCAGTACGGACACGAAGATTCGACGGTCTTGTCCGGAACCTCCAGTCCCACGTTTTTCGCAGGCATCAAGGCTCCGGTTGGACACGCCTGCACACACTCACCGCAGGCCACGCAGGTGCTGACTCCCAGCGGATCGTTGAGGTCAAAAACAATGGCGGAGTGATCGCCGCGATTCGCATAACCAATCACGTCGTTGACCTGCACCTCGCGGCAGGCCCGCACACAGCGTGTGCATTGGATGCAAGCGTCCAACTGCACCGTAATCGCTGGATGCGAAACATCCTGAGCAGGCTGAGAGCGCCCTGCAAACCGAGGTTGTGCGACTCCGAGTTTTTCCGCCCAAACATCAAGTTCCGAGCGTTGCGTGTAAGGCGATTGACTTTGCTTCGGCATGTCTGCAAGCAGCAGTTCCACCACCATTTTCTGCGAATGCCGTGCGCGTTCGCTTTGGCTGTTGACCTTCATGCCCTCCGTGGGATTCCGGCAGCAGGAGGGAGCCAAAACGCGCTCGCCGTCAATCTCCACGACACAGGCGCGGCAGTTGCCGTCCGGACGGTAGCCGTCCTTGTAGCAGAGGTACGGAATTTCCGCGCCCGTGCGCTGGGCGGCTTGCAGGATGGTCTCGTCCGGAAGCGCTTCGATGCTCTTGCCGTCCAACTCAAAGCGGACGATTTCAGTCGGGAAACTGTCCATGTCAGTTGATCTCCTCAGAGAAGTAGTTGACCACCGTGCGGATGGGATTGGGAGCGGCTTGGCCAAGCCCGCAGATGGAAGCGTCCTCCATCGTCCGGGAAAGTTCTTCCAGCAGAGGTTTGTCCCAGCTAGGTTTTTCCATCAGGGGAATCGCCTTGGCGGTGCCCACACGGCAGGGGGTGCATTGCCCGCAAGATTCGTGTCGGAAGAAGCGCATCGCGTTGGTCGCAAGGTCACGGGCGCGGTCCTTGTCCGAGAACACGATGATCGCGGCAGAGCCAATGAAGCTGCCGTGTTCCTGCAAGGTGCCAAAATCGAGGGGCACGTCTCCGAGCGACGCGGGCAGCAACCCGCCGGACGCGCCTCCGGGGAAGTAGCCGTAGAACTCGTGGCCCTCCTGCATCCCTCCGCAGAATTCGTCAATCAATTCGCGCATGGTGGTGCCTGCCGGGGCGATGTGGACTCCGGGTTTGTTGACCCGTCCACTCACCGAAAACGCCCGCAAGCCCTTGCGTCCGTTGCGCCCGTGCGAGGCGAACCACGCCCCGCCTTTTTCAAGGATTTCCGGAATCCAGTGCAGCGTTTCGAGGTTGTGTTCCAGCGTCGGTCGCCCAAAGAGTCCGACTTCCGCAACGTAAGGGGGACGCAGCCGGGGCATCCCGCGTTTGCCTTCGATGGATTCAATCATCGCGGATTCCTCCCCGCAGACGTACGCGCCCGCGCCGCGCCGCAGGTGCAAGTCGGGCAACGCTCCCGGAGGGTCTGCTTGCAGCGCGGCAAGTTCGCGGCTGAGGATTTCGCGGCTGGCGGCGTATTCGTCCCGCAGGTAGAGATAGACCGATTCGATGCCCACGGCCCATGCCGCGATCAGCGTTCCCTCCAAGAAGCGGTGGGGTTCGCTTTCCATGCAAAAGCGATCCTTGAAGGTTCCGGGTTCGCCTTCGTCAATGTTGAGCGCCAGCAAACGCGGCCCCTCAAAGCCCCGCACAATCTCCCACTTGGTGGATGTCGGGAAGCCCGCGCCGCCCATGCCGCGCAGTCCAGCTTCTTTCAACTCGGCAATTACCGCTTCCGGAGTGCGTTCGCCTGCGAGACATTCCTGATACCTCCGATAGCCTCCGGATGCGCGATACTGCGCGTAGGTTTGGTACGCGGGCAGGGTGGGGCGGATGGTTCCGGACACAACGGTTTGCTGCACCGCTTCCGGTGTGGCTTCGTCCACGGGATTCTGGCCGACCACGGCAACCGGAGCATGTTGGCAGCGTCCCACGCAGGGAACGGGTTGCACCCGGACGCCCTCGCCGAGGGATTGCTGGAGCCCGTCAATCAAACCAGCGGCTCCGGCCATCGCGCAGGACACGGAATCACACACGCGCACGGTCAGCGGTGGTGGAGGCGTTTCCCCTTCCTTGATCACATCAAAGTGGTGGTAGAAGGTCGCCACCTCATAAACCTCAGTGTGTGAAAGGCGGTACTCGTCAGCCAGCGCCACGAGGTGCATTGCCGACAAATGCCCCTTGGCGTCTTGAATTTTATGCAGTGCCTCGATCAGCAAATCGCGTTGGCGCGGCAGGTTTCCTAGCAGTTTCCGCACCTCCGCCCGCACCTTCTCATCCACGATGCGTCCGCGCACCTTGCCGCGTGGTTTCCGGAAACCGCTGCCCTTGCGCTGCTTTCCCCCTGTGTCCATCAACTGCCTTTGCCCAAAGTCTTTGGTGAAAATCAAACTCCTAAAAAGACCACATTCACCGTGGAAAGGCGAGTCTTTTGTGGATTTTTCTGCGGAAATCTCGCTTGTAGGGATTCTGAAGGAAAGCCCCCTGTTTCGTCCTCCCGGGGTCAAAACTCCAAACATCACTGCACCACCCAGCCGCCATCTACAGGAAGGGTGTGGCCTGTGATCATTGAAGATGCTGCACCGGCAAGAAAAAGAATAGCATCGGCAACCTCCTGCGGCTCCACCAAGCGGCCCATTGGTGTGCGGGCGACCAAGGCCTCCTCCATGCCGGGTTCTTCTAATAATGCTTTTGTCAACGGAGTCCGCACAAATGCCGGCGCCACGGCGTTGACGCGAATCCCCCGCTGGGCCCAATCCAAGGCAAGGGTGCGCGTCAAGTTTACCACTCCGCCTTTGCTGGCTTGGTAGGCAGGATTTGGGTACACACCGCCTCCCACCAGACCCATGATGGATGCGACATTGACGATGGCTCCTCCTCCGGACTTCAGCATGCCCTTGGCGGCCTCTCTTGAACAGAGAAAGCTTCCGGTCAAATTAACAGCCATGACCTGTTGCCAGCGAGACAGCGGAAGTTCTGTGGCTTCCATACGCGCTCCTGTGCCAGCACTGTTGACCAAAATCTCCAGCGCCCCCAACTCCTCTTGGACTTGCGCAATGCCTTGCACCACGGAATCCTCATCGGACACATCCATTGTAACGCTGCTCACTTGCTGTCCGGAGTCTCGTAATTGAGTGACCGCAGCAGCGAGGGTGTCCGCATTGATGTCGGCAAGCGCGACTGCCGCGCCAGAGTTGGCAAACGCTGTAGCCGTTGCCAAGCCAATGCCACTGGCCCCGCCAGTGATCAGTGCGGTTTTGCCGTCCAACCGAAAGCGATCCTTCTGTAATTCCATGCGTTCCTCTCTTGATTTTCCTTGGATTTATGTGCAAACCAGTTTGCTGGAAGTTGGTGCAGATGTCGATCTGTTCTCAGAATCAGGGCAGCAGTTGCGCGGTGATGCCGTCTGCCAGCAGAAATCCGGAGGGAGTCAATCGCAAATGGGGGGGGGTCCAGAGGGCTTTTCCTGTGGCATGGAGCCGTTCCAACAACTGATTCGGAAGCGGCGGCGCGATCTCAAAGTGTTCGCGCCAAGCCTCCAGATCGAGACCTGCAACCCGACGCAACTGGAGCATCAGCCACTCGCTGGCCTGCTGGGGGCGATCTGGCGTTTCCCGGAAAGCTTCTGGAAGTGTTGCTGAATTCACAGCATCAAGATAACGCTGCAACGCCCGCAAATTTCCCCAACGCGAACCCTTGACAAAGGAATGCGCTCCGGTGCCCAGTCCAAGGTACGGTTCCCCGTCCCAGACTCGTAGATTCTGCCGACCCACACTTCCGGGGCGGGCGAAGTTGGAAACCTCGTATTGCTGNAACCCAGTGGCTTCGAGGCGTTCCACTCCGGCAAGGTACATTTCCGTGAATTCTGGGTGGTGTCCTTCCGCCCAGCTTTGAATTTCNCTATCTCGTGAAAAGGGAGTGGCGTCGTGAACCTCCAGCCCGTAGAGCGAAACGTGGGTGGGTTGCCAGTGTAGCACCTCCTCCACATCCTCCAGAAACTGCGCGTGGGATTGTCCCGGAACTCCGAACATGAGGTCGAGGTTCCAGTTTTNAAAACCGGAATCCTGAATGATTTCCAATGCTTTGCGNAGTTGGCGGNCATTGTGAATCCGCCCTAAGCGCTTCAGCGTTTCGTCATGAAAACTCTGCGCTCCGAGGCTGAGCCGGGTGATGCCAAGCGCTTGGAGTCCAGAGAGTTCGTTGGGNTCAACATCCTCCGGATTCAGTTCAAAGGCAACTTCGGCATGCGGGGCAATCGTCAATTCCTGCCGCAGTCCGCAAAACAAACGTTCCAGTTCAGCCACCGTCATCCGGGAGGGGGTGCCTCCGCCCAAGTAAAGCGCATCCAGCGCCAACGGTTCGGCTGCTGGGTTCAGTCGCAACCGCAATTCCTGAAGCAGTCCGGCCCCATAGGCATCGTGAACCTCCGGACGATCCTTGCGCACAGCAAAGGCGCAAAATGGACAGATGCGGGCGCAGAACGGGAAATGCAGATAAAGTGTGCGGAGAGTNGTCGGGATCGGTGGCATAAGGAACGTGACTTGCAAGAGACTCCCCGGCATTTTTTGCCATGGGAAGTCTCAGGTTAGAGAAGTTGTGACGTTTTTTTGAAAAATTTTATGCTGTGATTTCAGTTAATTCCGTTGTTGGAATTGAAATGATTGCAAATCTTTCCGGTTGCTTTCCAAAACCAATTCCACTAGCTTAACACTCTCCCCGATACCTCGGGAATTGAAAGACAATCTCTTCTGTTGATTCGGTAAGTCCGGGCGTTGTTAGACGTCCTTGGCGCCACCTCCGCCGGTTCGCGGGATGCGGACGCATCCTCGGCGCTGACTTGCCAGACGGATCACAGGAATCCCACTTCATGGACTGAAGCGTGCGCCAAGGAAGGCAAGGGCTTGGGTCTTTACTGCTATTTTTGACAGAGCTACCGCCATGAAAATTCAACGACGCTTCACCAAGGACGGTGAGAGTCCCTACGAGGGCTTGGAATTTGAGACCCGCGAGTCGGTGATCCGCAACCCTGACGGCACCGTGGTCTCCAGATGGGACAAGGCGGTGGTGCCCAAGCAGTGGTCGCAGGTGGCCACGGACATCATGGCCCAGAAGTATTTCCGCAAGGCGGGCATCCCCAAATACCGTAAATCCGCCAAAGAAAAGGGCATTCCGGCTTGGCTTCAGGCCTCGCTTCCGGATCAGGCCAAGCAGTCCAAGCTTTCCGCCGACGAGCGTTCCACTTCCGAAACGGACGCACGCGAGGTCTTCCACCGACTCGCAGGTTGCTGGACCTACTGGGGTTTCAAACACGGCTATTTCGATTCCGAGCAGGATGCCCGTGTGTTCTACGATGAACTGTGCCACATGCTGGCCCAACAGATGACAGCGCCGAATTCGCCACAGTGGTTCAACACCGGACACAACTGGGCCTACGGCCTCTCTGGGCCAGCGCAGGGTCACTACTACGTCGATCCCGTTTCTGGAAAAGTCACACGTTCCGAAGACGCCTACACGCATCCTCAGCCGCATGCCTGTTTTATCCAGTCCGTGAGCGACGATTTGGTGCGCGAAGGTGGCATCATGGACTTGTGGACCCGCGAGGCGCGGCTTTTCAAGTACGGTTCCGGAACTGGATCCAATTTCTCCGACCTTCGCGGCGACGCCGAACCGCTTTCGGGAGGCGGAGTTTCTTCCGGGTTGATGTCCTTCCTTAAGATCGGTGATGTCGCTGCCGGTTCGATCAAATCTGGAGGCACCACGCGCCGCGCTGCGAAAATGGTCTGCCTTGACGTGGATCATCCGGACATTGAAAAATTCGTCAACTGGAAGGTGAAGGAGGAGCAAAAGGTCGCCGCGCTGGTGGCTGGATCAAAGAAGCTCCGAGAGTTGATCAACGAACTGTTCGCCGCCATTCACGGTTGGAGTGACGATTCGGAAAAATTTGATCCGAAAAAGAACCGCGACCTCCGCAAGGTGATCAAAGCGGCACAGCGGGCACAAATGCCCTTCAGTTACGTTGAGCGCATCATCCATCTCGCCAAGCAGGGCTACACCAGCGTGGCCTTTGACGAGTACGACACCGATTGGAACTCCGAGGCGTACCAGACCGTTTCCGGACAGAATGCGAACAACTCGATCCGCGTGAGCAACGAGTTCATGCAGTCGGTCGAGTCGGACGGTGACTGGCCACTCTACTGGCGCACTGAGAAGGTGAAAGCCAGCAACGGGGAACGCGATCCCCAGCCCTGCAAAGTGTTGCGGGCACAGGAACTCTGGGAGCAGATCACCTATGCGGCGTGGGCTTCTGCCGACCCGGGCTTGCAGTTTGACAGCACCATCAACGAGTGGCACACCTGCCCCGTCGATGGCCCGATTCGGGCTTCAAACCCTTGCAGCGAGTACATGTTCCTTGATGACACAGCCTGCAACCTCGCGTCGTTGAATCTGCTCCAATTCCGGGATCCGGAAACTGGAGAGCTGGACATCGAGAAATTCCGTCACGGCACTCGACTTTGGACGATTGTGTTGGAAATCAGTGTGTTGATGGCGCAGTTTCCGAGTAAGCGCATCGCCGAACTGTCCTACGAATTCCGGACGCTCGGACTTGGTTATGCGAACCTCGGCACCTACCTGATGGTCAACGGCATTTCGTATGACTCGCCGCAGGCGCTGGCCATCTGCGGGGCGATCACGGCGATCATGCACACAACGTCCTATGCAACTTCGGCGGAAATGTCCAAGGAACTTGGTTCGTTCCCTGGCTACGAACGTAACCGAGCATCCATGCTGCGTGTGCTACGCAACCACCGCCGTGCCGCCTTCCGGGTGGCCGACAGTGAGTACGAGGGGTTGATGATGAAGCCAATGGGCATTGACAGCCAACACTGTCCCCCTGATTTGCTGCGGGCTGCGCAGGAGGATTCTGACCGTGCCCTCAAGCTGGGCGAAAAGCATGGCTTCCGGAACGCGCAGGTCACAGTGATCGCACCGACCGGCACCATCGGTTTGTTGATGGATTGCGACACCACCGGAATCGAACCCGATTTTGCACTCGTGAAGTTCAAGAAACTCGCCGGGGGCGGTTACTTCAAGATCATCAACCAATCCATTCCTCCGGCACTCCGCAAGCTGGGATACAGCGAATCCGAGGTGCAGGACATCACCCATTACGTCAAGGGACGCGGCACCCTCAAAGGCACCCCGTGCATCAACTCCGAATCCTTGTGCGAGAAGGGTTTCACGGACGAGGCGCTGGCGAGTGTGGAAGCCCAACTGCCCACTGCATTTGACATTTCGTTTGTGTTCAACCGCTGGACGCTTGGCGACGAGTTTTGCAAGAACGGACTAGGCCTCAGCGAAGAGCAGTTGAGCGATTACCAGTTCAGCCTCCTGCGACATTTGGGCTTTAGTGACAAGGAAATCGAGGCGGCAAACGATGCGATTTGTGGCACCATGACCGTCGAGGGGGCCCCGTATCTCAAGCCGGAACACTACTCGGTTTTCGACTGCGCAAACAAGTGCGGCAAGCGCGGACAACGCTACATCGCTCCGGAAGCGCACATTCGCATGATGGCGGCGGCCCAGCCGTTCATTTCCGGATCCATTTCCAAAACGATCAACCTGCCGAGCCACGCGGATGTTTCGGACATCAAGGACGCCTACCAGATGTCGTGGAAACTCGCGCTCAAGTGCAACGCGCTCTACCGCGACGGTTCCAAACTCAGCCAGCCGCTCAACACCGGACTTGCAGACGAAGTGTGGGACAACTTGGAGGATGAGGAGTTATTGCCCGCGCAGTCCCCGCAAGTGCGCGTGGCGGAAAAAATCATCCACCGCTACCTTGCCAAACGTCGNCGCCTGCCACACCGCCGCAAAGGCTATACGCAGAAAGCCGTCATCGGCGGNCATAAACTCTACCTGCGCACCGGAGACTATCAGGACGGCACACTCGGCGAAATCTTTGTGGACATGCACAAGGAAGGCGCNGCCTTCCGGAGCCTGATGAACTGCTTCGCCATCGCCATTTCGCTGGGCTTGCAGCATGGGGTTCCGCTGGAGGAATTCGTGGACGCCTTCGTGTTTACGCGCTTTGAGCCAAACGGCATGGTGCAGGGCAACGACACCATCAAGATGAGCACGTCAATCATTGACTACATCTTCCGCGAACTCGCCATCAACTACCTCGGTCGCCACGACCTTGCGCACGTCTCTCCAGACGACTTGCGAGCGAGTGAAACCCACCTCAAGGGGCAGAGTGAGCCGGAGTTTGAAGGCGAGCAGGTCATTTCNGAACGCACCCTCAGCAAGCAGGAGTCCGAGAAGTTTCTGGAGGAGCAGGAAGACTCAAGCTTTGCGGCGGCGAATTTTGGAGGCTCTGGCATTGAGGATGTTGATGTCGCGGTGCTTGGCGCCAGCAGCACGGCCAAGTTGAGCTATGCCGACGAAAGCGGTGGAGCAACGTGGCAGGCGGTTGGGCGTTCGCAGGCTAACTTGGTGCAGGAAGCCCGCATGAAGGGCTACGAGGGTGAGTCTTGCACCACCTGCGGTCAGTTCACGATGGTCCGCAACGGTTCCTGCCTGAAATGCGCGTCTTGCGGGGCCACCAGCGGCTGCTCCTGATTCCGCACGGGGGCACACCCCCGGATGCTCCCGTGGTTGCCTACGCTACCCGTCTCCGCTCTCGCTCCGGGATCGCCCTACTCGTCACCCTCGTCGTCCTCGCCCTGCTGGCGGTTTTTCTCACGGANTTCACCTTCGAGACGACCCTTGAAACCCGCAGCCTCCAGAATTTTCAAGCCTCCTTTCAAGCCCGCAACGCCGTCAAGTCGCTCTTCAAAGCCGTGTTGGTCGGCTTGGAGGGGAGGCCACCAAATCGAAAACCGCTGAGCGAAGTCGAGTTCTTCAAGCAGCTTCGTGTTTTCGTCGATTTCGTCAATGACCTCACCAAGGGCAACTACACGGTTCTGAACCCGCCGCGACCCATTGGACTCCCTCCAGAATTGATCAGCTATGCTACCCCCGGTCTTGCTGAGAGTTTTCCCAATGCGATTTTCTACACGCCTTACGTCCGGCCCATTGATCATCTCTTCAACCTCAATCGGTTGAATACGGTTCCCGGTACCCCTGCTGAAGATAAAATCCGGGAGGAGTTCATCACCCTGTTGGAAGACGAGTATCAACTGACTCCCACAAGTTCAGAACAGGTTTTTGCACTGCTGCACGACTGGATCGACGAGGACGAGGATCGGCACCCTCTCGGTGGTAATGAGCAAGGGTTTCAGGATATTACTTTTGGCGTGATTGCACCAAAGAATGCGTTTTTCGATGACCTGCAAGAGTTGTTGCTTGTCATTGGAGCGAACCTTGAGGATCAGGAGACCAAGAACTTTGAGTGGGAGCAACACTTTACCGTCCACGCAGTGGGAGAGTTGGGGGTGTCCCTCGCGCAGAATGACCCCGGCTCTCCCCGCATCAACGTCAATTTGGCAGAAGCTGAGGAAATCCAAAAATTCATCGAGCGGATACGTAAATCCATTGAGGATGTCAATGGTGCAAAATACAAGTATGTTGATCAGGCTCAGGAAATTGGAGGTGTGCTGGTCCCTGCTAAGCTACCGTTCGACAGTCGGGAAGAGTACAAGAACAAAAGCGACATTAGTCGTAAATTGGAATCCTCTCCCACGACTCAGGGATTGCCTGTTGTAGCCGATGAATTTTTCCTCTATTTCAGCCGCTGGTATGACATCCGGCTCAAAGCCGAGGTGGACGGAGTGCAGGCTGAAGTGCGGGCAGTGGTTTCTGTGGAGCGGGAGGAGGACGGCATGGTGAAACCAAACTCCTTGACTATCCACGAGTTCACGCTGAGGTAGCAATGTCCTGCCGATGAGCTTTGAAAAATTTGAAATCGAGGGGCATCCGGTGCGCTGGTTCCTGGANNTGCCCTCGACGAACACCTACCTGAAGGAGCATCCGGAGCTTTTGGNCNAGGCCGGACAGGTGGTGGTNACGTCGCACCAAACNGCAGGACGCGGGCGCAGGGGNCGTTNGTANTGGTCGCNNCCGGGCAAGAACCTCACCTTTTCNNTGGTGTTGCATCCGGAATGTCCGCAAGCNCAATTGNCGCTCTACGCNCTCTGGTCGGGAATCGCCGTGGNCCGCAGNCTGGAAGNNCTNGGNGTTNCNCCTCGGTTGAAGTGGCCCAANGANGTGNTGATCNAGCAACCGCAAGGTGTGCGGCATCCTCGCGGANAGCGTCGTGGANCNAGCNNNGCAACCGCTCCAGCNCTCATCNTNGGCATCGGCATCAACGTGNTGGGNCANCCNCAGGAATTTCCNGNGGAACTCTGGANCNTGATCACCACTGTGGCNGCCANCGGTGCNAAGGANGTGACTCCGGAAANNCTGCTGCCCCAAGTGCTTCAGGCANTNGACGCCGTGGACNGCCAATTCCGGGAGCAAGGGNNGGCNACGCTNCGCGAGGANTGGCTGCAACGCTCCGGGATGCTGGGNAATNCCGTCCGCTTTGAACAGCAAGNGGGNTGGAAAACGGGNGTGGTTGCGGGAATTGGNCCGGAAGGTGCGTTACTTTTGGAGTTNACCANCGGGGAGNTGATTNCGCACATCTCCGGNGANGTGGAGTGGANNAANNNGNAAGNATGATNCTNGCGTTNGACATNGGCAACAGCAANNTCGTNATGGGNGNGTTNGACTCAGGGCGGTTGTTGCACAGTTGGCGGCTGCACAGCGATTCGGACGGCAGCNTGGACGAATACCTCATGCNCGTCCGCAACCTGCTCGCGNCNGGTGGNTTTCNTCCGGNNCAGTTTCAGGNNGCGGTGCAGGGTTCNGTGGTNCCCAANCTCTCGCTGGTGTTTGAGGGGCTGATTCAGCAACTCATNGGNAGAGCGCCGCTGATCGTCCGGCACGANCTCGANTTGGGNATTCGCATTGCGACCGACGNNCCAGANCAAGTCGGGCAGGACCGCATCGCCAATGCNGTGGCGGCCTATTTGGAATACGGCACCGCACTGGTGGTCATCGANTGCGGAACCGCCACCAAGCTGGAGGTGGTCACGGAGNACGGTGATTTTCTGGGAGGCATCATTTGCCCAGGACTTGGGATTTCTGCGGANGCNNTGTTTTCCCGCGCNGCCCANCTTCANCANGTCAACCTTGAANTGCCGGAAAANGTNATCGGCCGCAACACGGCAGCCAGCATCCAATCCGGACTGNTNCATGGACACGCGGCCATGATCACCGCTTTGCTGGATCGCATCCGTGAAGANCTGCTNGCAANCNGTTCTTCGGAACCAAAAATCATCGCCACCGGAGGCTTGATTNCCNGGCTGATTCCGGTGTTNCCCAANCTGATTCACCGGGATGATTTGACTTTGCACGGTTTATCCCGTATCCATTTACGCAANGTTAAATCNCCGAAGGNGGACTGANTCNGGTCTTGTGTTTCGGAAAAACCNAGNGCCAAGCACGGCACNCACGCCATCTTCATCCGAACGGCTCCGCAGAAACNCGCGCATCGTACAGTAAGGCATGGCAGACGAAGAAATGGAGGNCCTAGAGGGGCTTGACGATTTCGGAGACGATTTCGGNGACCAACTCGACAGNTTCATGGAGGGNGAAGGGGACGAGAGCGACAGCGAACTCGATTCCTTCTTCGAGGACCTTTCCACGATTGACGACCTCGAAGTGCAAGAGGCGGAACCCGTAGCGGACGATGACCTCGATGAGGNTCCAGCCCCGGAGGCTCACGATGANCTCGACGATGAGGACGACGAGGGCGACTCCGACATGGGGGGTGCTGCGACTGCCGCTGCCCCTGTTGCCGCTGCTGCCGTTGCCGCTGCTGCCGTAGACGTAGACGNAGACGAAGACGAAAAACCCGCCAAGGAGAAGAAAAAAAAGCAGAAGGNAAAAAAGCAAGCCGGAGACGGCGAGAAACGTCTCAAGCCGCTGCTGATTCCAGCGCTCATCTCCGCTGTGGTGGGCATGGTCTTAGGCGCGATCACTGTGGTTCTGCTCATGCTGCTCAATGCTCCGGATGAACCGCCCATTCCGGAACAGGTGGTGCTGGAAGCACCGATGCCAGAACCGATCATTTNGGNAACCCCGCTTGCGGAGCCCGAGTTCGAGCCGGAACCGGTCTTTGAACCCGAACCCGNGCAGCCGAAGCCCAAATCCAAGCCGAAGCCCAAAATNCGTTACTACGTTCAGGTGGCAANCTGNATCCACAAGGAATGCGTCGAAGATTACCAGTTCTTGCTCAAGCGCTTCGGGTATGCGTCCAAGGTGGAGCCTGCCACGGAGAATGCGCCGATGACCGAGATCACCACGGCGAACACGCTCCGGGAGGAAGACGCCGCTCAGTTGGTCGAACACATCAACAAGAAAAGCCGCTTGGTGGGGGTGGCCTACCGCAAAGCCACCAAACGAGGCTATGTGGTCTCGCTAGGACTCTATCCTGATTTGGACAAGGCCAACCGGGTGAAGACCTACCTCAACCAAGCCTACGGNAGCAACATCGTCTTTGAGGCGCAACGGGCGGACCAGAAGATCCGCTACAAGAAAATCCGCGCGGGAGGATTTGCGTCCAAAAAAGAGGCCGAAGCCCTCAAACGCTTGCTGATTCAAAAAGATAAACGCTTTGAAGGCACCTTTGTGGTCGCCATGAAACGCTGAATCTGCTAAACTGCGGAGCATTAACTGACCCCTTGCACTAAAAAGCGCTCATGAGTTGGACCATCATTTTCACCGTACTCGTCTTTGGCATGGTTGCCTGTCCCGGAATTGTCTTCCTCGGGCACCTCCGGCGCAATGCGAAGGCCAAAGCCGACGCCTGAGGCGCGTATCCGGGCACCCGCCACGCCCCATCAAGAACCTCGGCGTTTNCTCATGTTCCGTTCCTTCCAGCCGCTCCTACTGTGCGCATTCTTGCTGGGAGGATTGGGGCTGATCCACCTCCCTGCCCACGCCCAGCCCACGCGGCTGACCATTGCCTTGGGCACGGCACCCCAAACGCTCGATCCCCGCTTCGCTGTCAGTCCGGGTGAGCGGCACCTCACTGAACTCATCTACGAAAGCCTCGTCACCCAAAACGAAGCGCTCCAGTGGGTGCCCCAACTTGCAGAACGCTGGGAACTGGTCCGTGACACCGAGTACCTCGTCACCCTCAAATCCGGAGTCTGGTTCCACGATGGCACGGCATTCACTGCCGAGCGGGTGAAGGCGGTTTTTGATGCGCTGCTGGAACCGTCAGCCCCTGCTCGCTTTCAACGCCTTGCCGACCTGCTCGCCTCCTGCGAAGTCGAGGACGAGCGCACCGTGCGTTTTTTTCTGCATGAACCGCTNCCGGAGTCGCTGTTTTTGAGTACCCTCCAAGTCCCGATCTTCAAGTTCCGGGGCACCCCCAACTCCACATCAGGAATTCTCGTCGGCTCCGGACCCTTCAGGCAGGTCAGTCACAATTCCGCAGAGCTCGTTTTTCGACGTCATTGGTATTACCGTGACGGCTCTCCTGACGTGAAAGAACTGCATTTNCAAATCGTTCCGGAGGNTGAAACACGGATTCGCAGGCTGCTGAACGGCAGCATCGACATTGTCAACAACGCCTTCCCGATCAAGGAGCTCGCCAAGTTCCGGACTCCTNCCGCCCAAAGCAAGTTCACCCTGTTGGAAGAAATCGCAGCGACCTATCGCTATCTTGTCTTCAACACGGAGCATCCCATCTTGCAGGAAGTGCAAGTTCGCCAGGCGATTGGCCGTGCGCTTCACCGCGAGGAGTTGGTGGCGTTTCTCACCAAGAACCACGCCCGGCTCGCCTCTGGGGTTTTCCCGCCTGAACATGCGTTTCACGCGACAACCCAGAACCTTGTTTATGCGCCTGAGTCTGCCGTAGCGCTGTTGGAGGATGCGGGGTTTCGTTTAACGGAGGAGCAGCGCTTTCAGTTGCGCCTTACAACGTCCAACGACAAGGAGCAAATCCGGCTCGCCCGCTTGATTGCCGATCAGCTTGCGCGGGTCGGTATTGAGGTGAACGTCACCCCGCAGTCGTCAGGGAAGTTCAGGAACGCTTTAGCGGGAGGGGATTATGATCTTGCGGTGCTGCAAGATCGTGTTCAAGGTGATCCNGATGTGCTGCGCGCCTTTTTCCATTCNAGCCAAACTCCTGAAAAGGGTGGACGAAACTTTGCCCGTTACCGTAATCTGGAGTTGGACGCATTGCTGGAGTCCGGACGCTACGAACAGAACCGTGCCCAACGCAGGGAGATTTACCAGCAGGTGCAGCGGATGCTTGCGGAAGCCCTGCCGCACCTGCCGCTCTGGTACGGAAACAACCTCGCGCTGGTCAGCAGNCGGGTGAGCGGCTACCGATTTCATCCCGCTGGCGACTTCCACGCCTTCCGGACGTTGCGCGTGAACTGACCCAAGCCTGTGGAAAACGCAGGTGCGACTCACTTTTCCTCAATGCGGAATTCACTCCGGATCACCCTCGCGCTTGCTTTCGCGCTCCTGCCAACGGCTTTGCTACNCGCGGAAGCGGGCAGCGACTTCCTGCGTCCGCGCCCCGCCACCGTCTTGCCCTCACACCTGAACGTCCGCGAAGAGCCGGGCGTGCGGCATCGCATCCTCAGCACGCTGCGTCACGGAGCGGTGGTGCTTTANGGCGAGAAAACCTTGCGGCGCGGCTGGGTTCGCATTGTCGTACCTTCGCGTGACGTGCAAGGCTGGGTGCTATTGCGGTTGCTGCATCCTTTGCCCAAGGAGGAACTTCCTACCATTGTAGCCTCCAGCTATGCGGTGGTGCATTCTGCCTCGCTGAACCTGCGCGCTGGCCCTGGAACCCAGCACGGGATTCTGCGTCCTTTGCCTCGTGGAACCCACCTCACCCTGAGCAACACCGNGCAAGACNGCTGGCGGCAGGTGCGGACCTCGGAGGACGAACAGGGCTGGGTTTCGACNAAGTACCTGCGTGTTTACGAACCTCAGGCTCTGCCAGTGAGCGTCAATCGCTCTCAGCTTGCTCAGTACACCTCGCCACTGGAAGCCAGTATTTTGGAGTACATGAATGAAACCTATGCCAAAAAGAAAGTCTCCAGAAAGGATCAGTTGTTCATGGTGGTGCAGGATTTAACCTCCGGAACACTACTGGTGGCGATCCGTCCACGTCGTCGTGTCAAGGCCGCCAGTCTCATCAAGGTGCCCATCCTCCACGCCTACCAGCTTGAGCGGGTCCGAAAGCGCGTGAAACACACTTCGGGCCGCCAGGATCATCTCGCCCGTATGATCCGTTACAGCAGCAATGCCAGCACGAACGTCATCCTCAAACGACTCGGTGGCCCCAACAAGGTCCAACGCCTGTTGCGCGAAACCAACATGTACCGCGAACTCCGGTTGGTTGAGTACATTCCTGCGGATGGGCGCACCTACCGCAACAAACTCTCGATGGCCGACCTCAGTTCGCTCTTCCACCGACTCTGGATTGGCCGTGTGTTGGGGCCGGGATTCAGCGACCTTGAGAACGAACAAGCCTCCGCGCAGATGCTTCACCTGCTCTCACTTTCAGGACGCAGCGACAACAAGGACCGCCTCAAGGACGGCACCTGCTTCGCGGGCAACCAAACCGTGCGGATTTGGGATAAAACGGGCTTCGTGAAGGGACTCAACGGCAACGCGGGTATCATCGAAATCGACTCGCCTCATGGNCGCCGAGCCTATTCCATTGTGGCGGCCATCGAGCGNCCGAACTNCCGCACCATCCGGGGCAACGCCAGCCGCTGGTCCGCCAAGGTCGCCTACCACCTACGGCGCATTTCCGAACTCGCTTACGCCTTCTTCACNAGTCGCTACGACGCTTTTTCCGACTGCGGACACGACCGCCTCGTGCAGTACGCCACCCGCGCTCTTGAGCAAAGCACTGCGCTGAAAGCGTCACTCTGAACACAGGGTTGCAAGATTCCTCACGCAGCACACACCATGTCTCTTCTCGAACGTTTCCGCTGGTTCGCCGCACNGGATCAGTGGCTGCTTTTCCTGCACGAAACACGCTTCCTCAACCCGCTCGTTGCGGAGCAATTCACCAAACTGGAAGTGTCCGGACTGCTGGACGATCCTAGCATTCGAGCGCTGGTNGAAACCGGACTCGCCGCATTGTCCCCAGAGCTTCCTGCCGGGGTGTACTTTCCCGCCCCCATCTCCCGCATTCAAGCTTCCNGAACNGCGCTCACTGTGGAAACCGTTCTGCAATTCCACTACGCCTTCATTCAGGTGGATGCCCAACAACGCTGGAGCCTGCGTGGCCACTCCATCGTTGGTCGTGTCCTCCAGCTTTTTCAGGAAAACCTCGGCTACGAACCGGAAATCCAGCGTTATTTTGTGGAGTANTGGACGGAGGGGCGCTGGGACAAGTGCTACCTCGCTTGTGAACTCACGCCGATGCTCGCGTTGAACATCAACCTAGAGGCGGACCCGCTGGAGGTGCAACTCGTCAACGGCAAGTCGGATGCCGTGATTTCCGACACCCTGCGGCTGGATNCCCACGAAAACTGCCTNGTGCNCACCGCACAGCATGGGGACGTCCTGCTTGCGGATGCTCCGCGTTATCAACTGCTCCAGCACTATCACGAGGACGAAAATTGTCTCAAACTCGGTAACCGCCGCTTTGTCCTTGAGATGGGCTGANTCAATGTAGTATTCTCAAAAATTTANCAGACAGAAGTTCCATGATGAAAAAGGATTTTCCAAAGTGGATCGTGGTGTGGTGCAGCGTGTTGTTGCTCACAGGCTGCGAGTTTTTCGCGCTCACGTTTGCTCCCGAAAAAGAATCCCGCGAAAACACCACGAAACTGGCGAAACACGCGCACACGGTGTTTTGGAAAACACTGCATGGCGGCGAATACCAGAACATTCCAGAAGCCATGACCTTGTTGAAGGCGGCGTATCTGGAAAACCCGCACGATGCCAAAGTCGCCGCACACATCGGGTTTCTGCACATCTGGAGGTTGTCTGAGCGGCGGCGTTTGGAGACGATTCCACCGCAAATCACGGATGACGCGGTTTTGGCCAGGAAATACTTTGGCGGGCGGTACGGCTCAACCCCAATGATGCCCGTTTCCTTGGCTTCTATAGCTCCTTGCTGATGACCGAGGGCAGCATTCACAACGATGAGTACCTGACCCGCAAGGGCTATTACCAAGGACTGGACTTGATTGACGCCTGGCCTCAGTTCAATCTGTTTACCATTGGCTACACCATGAGTCGGAATGACTACACAAACCCAAGGTTCGCTGAAGCACTGGAAATGCAGTGGAGAAACATTGAGGTCTGTCTTGACGATGACATCGACCGCGAGAATCCGGACGTTGCACGATATTTCCCCAGGGAAGCCGCCGAAACCCGAGCACTTTACAAAAGAGCCTGCTGGAACTCGGAGATTGCCCCCTACAACGTTCAGGGGTTCTTCATGAACCTCGGAGACATGCTGGTGAAAAACGGCGAGGTCGCAGTGGCAAAGCGCATCTATCAAACAGCAAAGCAGCATCCGGATTTCAAGACGTGGCCCTACAAGGACGTTCTCAACCGAAGAATCAGGCATGCGGAAAAGAATGTTGAGCGGTTCCGACACATCATCGACAACTCCGAAAAAGTGACCGAGGATGCAATCATGATCCTGACTCCGTTTTCCTGCATGGCCTGCCACGAGAAGGGCTAAAGCGAAAAAATTTCTGTAAGCGTTGCAGCAGAATTGCTGAGTTTTCCTAGAGCGGAAAGCCCCTGCCCAATCTCTCTCAGTAGAATAAACTGGACAAACCACTTGCTTTCAGAGAAAATAGTAAGGCTTGGCAATTCTGCCGACTCCTGCCAAGGCAGGTATTTTTTCCGGGAGTTCGCTCCCATGTAAGAGTATTGAGTATGCCGCAAGGTCGCGTAAAGTGGTTCAATGACCAAAAAGGTTACGGGTTCATTGAGCAAGAAGATGGAGAGGATTTGTTCGTACACCACTCCGAAGTGGATGGAGGACGACTCCAAGATGGAACACAGGTCGAATTCGAAGTCGGTCCAGGCCGAAAAGGTCTTGCGGCCAAGCAAGTCAGGATCGTCTGATCCCCAAGCCTGCGGGGTTGCCGGAGGTAGCCCCACCCCTTCCAGTTTAAAACCCAACATGTGCTTGGGGGCAATCCTTCCTGAAAAACTGAATCGAAGCCACCTGTGTCATGCAGTCAGGTTGCGATTCCTCCGATTCCTGTTGCTGGGTTCACTGTCTGCGACCCTCGTGAGTTGCACGGCTGAACGTCTTCAGCCTGTGGTGGGCACCATTCCTCAATCAACAAATGTCGTTATCCGGCAGCTCTCGAATCCTCATCTTGAACAGGTGATGTCGGTTGCCGATGCGCGGCATCTGCTGGAACGCACCGGGTTGGGAGCGCCTCCGGAGCAAATTGCAAAACTGATTGGCAAGAGGCGTCACGAGGGTATTGACGAGATCGTGGGCCGTTTGCGCACCGAACCGTGGCTCACGGTTCCAAGGTGGGTCCGGGAACCGGCTCCGGCGTTTTGGGCGCGAGGTGACATGGAAGAAGACGAGCGCCAGCGTTTTAACATNGCNCGCGACCGCGAAATGGGAGAGTTCCGGAANTGGTGGGTGCGTGAGATGATTGAATCCCCATCTCCCCAAACCGAGCGNTTGGTGCTGTTCTGGCACAATCATTTCGTCTCCGCTTACGCTGCCATCAACGAACAATCNGTGGCCATCGCNCGCCAGAACCTGATGTTCCGGAAGCTGGGAACGGGCAGTTACCGTGCTTTGCTCAAGGCCGTGATCCGNGATCCGGCCATGCTCAACTACCTTGACAACGAAAACAGTTCCAAGGAGCACCCCAACGAAAACCTTGCCCGCGAGTTGTTGGAACTGTTCACTCTGGGGGAGGGGGCTTATGACGAAGCCACCGTCAAAGAAGCCGCCCGCACTCTGACGGGTTATGGTGTCAACGACCTTCACAACCTTTCCTTCCAGATCAAGCCGTGGGGTCAGGATCGGGGCTGGAAGACGCTGTTCGGCAATCACGGGAATTATGACGGNGACGACCTCGTTGACCTCATTTTGGAACAACCCACCGCCGGACAGTTTTTGACTCACAAATTCTGGAAGAATTACATCTCCGAAATCAATCTCAACGAATCGGAACTTGCGGTGATTTCCGCAACCTTTCGAGCAAGTGATTTTGATCTGACGGTGCTGTATCGGTCTATGCTGGCCACTCCTGCATTCTGGGCGCAGGAAAACCGTGCAACGGTCATCAAGTCCCCCGTTGATTTGGTGGTCGGGACCATCCGGACCACCGGAGTGCTACCGACCGACTGGCAAACGCTTTCGGACAAGCTGGCGATGCTGGGGCAGGACATCTTTGGTCCTCCAAATGTGGCGGGTTGGCCGGGAGGTGNGGCGTGGATCACTCCAGCCCGACTCCTGAACCGCCGCTATGTGCTGGCCGGTCTCACTCCGGAGCGGGTTTCACTCGCAACCATGAAGCCTGTCACGACTCAGATGATGGCGATNCCGAACACACTTACACTGCGGCTCGCCTCAGAGGATTATCTGGGGCCACCCCGCTACAGTGTACGGCTGCTGCACGAGGGCAAGCGGATTTGGGACAGCGGTTTGCTCACGGTGAAAGGGGGATACGACACTCAGTTGAACGGGCGGATTCAGAACAAGAGCCGCCTGCCGTGGCAAACGAAAATCTTTGAAACCAAGATCAAGACAGAACAAGTTTCGGCGGTTGAGATTTTCTTTCATAACGATGCCGCCGGTCCGGACGGTGACCGCAATTTGTTTGTGGATTGGGTCCGCTTGGGGAATCGAGTGTATCTGGCTTCCGAGGGCAAGCAGATCAGCCGCTGCCCACCCCAAAACGCTGCCGAGTCCGGAGGGCTTTACTGCCAAGGCAAGGTCGTGCTGACAAAGTCCGAACCTCTGAGCGAGAACACNGANCCCTCGCCCCCACCGCAAGACACGCTGCTCGCCGAAGACGGGGTGCTGCGCTGGGCGGATGATCCGGACGAACCGGGCCGCAACTGGCGCTCCTTTTCGGTCGGCTTCAAGAACCTGCGCTTGAATGATCGGCACTGGCCGGGCTTTGCGTTGAAAATTGCAATCACCCGAAAACACGGCTACCTCATGCAGGTTGAAAACCGCGATTGCTATCCGGATTGTTTGCTGCGCTGGCCGTTCACCGCATGGAGGAATGACCGGGATCGCAGCCGCAAATCCATCGCCTTGCCGATCTCCTATCCCAGTGACGACAATGTTCGCTCACACTGGCAGGGGCTGAAATCGGAAGACAAGCTGCTCGTCAGCCTGCTGTGGCGCTCATTGCCGCAGTTGCTAGCGCAGGTGAAAAACGGCANAAGATACCGGGAACAAAAAGNCCGGATGAGCGCATGGCAGCCGCATCTTGCAAAGATTTTTGCTCGTCTGACAGACACCAAGTATGCNGACTATGGGGCCGCAATCCCGTTGGTGTTTGTCCGCAGGGACAACTCTCGTCAGACCATGATGATGATGTCCAAAGCGGGACAGGACATCCCCCATCCGAACGGGAATGCTCCCACCGCAGGGCTGAACGCCTTTGTGGCCAAACTGCGGGGGCACTTTCCGGAGTCTTCGTTTTCACAGGTGCTGTTGGCACAGGCTCCGGTGTCCGTGGTGGCTGGCTCGGACGACCTCAAGGCGCTGTTTGCGGATCCCGTTTTTCAACTGAAGTAGGAGACTTTGATGTTACGACGTGACTTGCTCCGGAAACTGGCGGGTGGCCTGTTGTTGCCACTCGTTCCGCAATCCTTGATCGCGGCGGCTCAAAAAACGGGGCGGCGGCTGGTGCTGGTGGAATTGTCCGGAGCCAATGACGGACTGAACACGGTCATTCCTTTTCAGGATCACCGCTATCGCGAGCTGCGTCCTCAAATTGGGATTGAGCGCAAGGACATGATCACGCTGGATTCCGGATTTGCCCTGCACGGGGCCATGCGCCCGGTGATGGAGTCGTGGGATGACGGTGATTTGGCGATTCTTCCTGGGTTGGGTTATCCCAATCCCAACCGCTCGCATTTTAAGTCGATTGCACTTTGGGAAACCGGAGGCGATGGCAACGGCAACGGACGCAGCGGCTGGCTCACCGATGCGGTGGAAGGAATGTCCGGAAACGCTGATCTGGATGCACACGGCATCAGCTTGGATGGGGGCATGGGTGTGTTTTCGAGTCCCAGTGGTATTTGGCTGTCGATGACGTCTGCTGCGCAGTTCACCAAGCTCGCCGACCAGCCATTCCCGTCCTATGCGGAGACCGAAAATCCGGCTCTGAACCTGTTGCTTGGACGGATGCAAAGCCTGCAAACCTCCATGCAGCGCATCATCACCAAACTGAGACGAGCNCGTCGTCAGCGTTTCCGCATTGGCGGAAATGATTTCGCCCGGCAGCTCAGTCAGACCGCGATCCTGATCGATGCCGGAATCAACGCNCCTGTCCTCAAAGTGCAGCTCGGGGGGTTCGACACCCACGAGAACCAAACGTGGCGGCACCGCCGCTTGCTGCGTGACCTCACTCAAGCCCTTGCGGGATTCCGGATGCACTTGCGGCAACGGGGTCATTGGGACAACACGCTGGTGCTGACCTATTCCGAGTTTGGTCGCCGCGCTGTGGAAAACCAATCCCACGGCACCGATCATGGCACCGCTGCCCCGCATTTTGTGCTGGGCGGGCGAGTGAACGGTGGATTTTACGGCACTTATCCCGATCTTGGGGATTTGGACGAAGGCGATCTGAAGTACACGATGGACTACCGGGCCGTTTATGACCGAGTGCTGGNGGACTGGTTTGACCTTCCGAATCACCGCTTCCGCACCTTTCAGGATTCCCGCCTCAAGTCGATGATTTCATAAGCGGGATTGACACTCNTTCTGGACCACGGCAAGATGGGGCCACCGTTTCAATGGCCTGCTTTGGTGTCATGAGCCTCTATTACGTCCAGAAATTCCTTTACGAACTGAACCGNAACCCCCGGATGCAGGAACGNTTTCGTGCCGATCTGGAANCCGTTNTTNAAGAGTACGACCTCACGGACGAGGAGGCCGAAGCCCTCCGGAGCCGGGACATTGGCCTGCTCTATGTGCTTGGTGTGAACGGCCAGATTCTCATGCACTTTGCGGCGATGGCGGGGTTGGCGTGGTCGGAGTACCTGCAAACCATGCGCGACGGACTGGCCAAGCACGGAGCGGTGCGAGCCGGGGTGTACGCCGCGACTGGTTACGAAGGAGTCACAGTGCACAGTGCCCGACTCAAGCAACACGAATCCGGAGTGGAGGGCTGATGCCGCTGGTTTTCGCAGGGATTTGCAGCCACGCGCCGGGCATCACTGGGCGGACTCAGCTTGCCGATCCGGAACACCGAGAACGATTCTACGAAGCCTTTGAGCGCATGAGAATCGCAATGGAAGCTGCCAATCCGGATGCGCTGGTCGTGGTTGGCGCAGAGCATTTCGGCAATTTTTTCATGAACAACATGCCTGCGTTTGCAATGGGCATGGCGGATTATTATGAAGGTCCGATTGAGGACGAGAACTGGCTGGGCATTCAACATGGACGTTTTCCGGGTAATGCCGAGCTTTCCAAACGTCTGATCATGGAGGTGATGCAGTCCGTGGACGTGGCCTATGCGGAAGAATGGAAATTTGACCACGGCATCATCGTGCCCCTGCACTTCCTCACGCCGGCACGAAAACAGACGATCATTCCTGCGAACATCAATTGTCAGGGGCCACCCCTCGCACCCCTCCACCGCGCATGGGCCTTTGGAGAAGCTTTGCGGCACGCCGCAGATGCAGTGCCCGAACGCATCGCGGTCATCGGCACCGGAGGGATTTCGCATTGGCCCGCTACTCCGGATTCCGGAAAGATCAACGAGGACTGGGACCGCGATTTTCTGGACCGCTGGGTTCGGGGAGACCGGGACGCCCTGCTCGCTTACACGGACGAGGGCATCTACCNNGACGCCGGACAGGGCGGTTTTGAGATTCGCACGATGATCGCCATTTCCGGATTGTGTGCCGGAAACACCGGCGAAATCTGGTGCTACCAGCCCATTCCCATTTTCGCGGTGGGTTGCACTGTCGGGGTGATGCCCCTTCCCAACTGAAGCCACTCCTTCAAATCAAAGAGCTATTGATTCCAGCCGCTGGCAAGGGTATGGTGGTTGGCCATTGTCTCGACTNGTTTCTCTAAGAAAACCATGATTATCAAAAGCCCCAAGCCCGATATTGCCATTCCGGAAATCCCGCTCCCGGAACTTGTGCTCCNGCAAACCGCAAGACTCGCGGACAAACCCGCNCTCATTGACGGTTCCAGTGGACGCATCCTCACCTATGGAGAATTTGGGAAGCAAGTCCGTGCCTTTGCCGCCGGATTGGCTCAACGGGGTTTACGGAAGGGCGAGGTTTTTGGAATCTTCATGCCTAACTGCATCGAATACGCGATCGCCTTCCACGGNGTCGTGCTGGCGGGTGGAGTGAACACCACGGTTAATCCGCTCTACACGGCAGCAGAACTCGCAAAACAACTCAACGACTGCAACGCCCGCTTCCTACTCACCCTTCCCGGATTTCTTGAANCCGCCCAACAAGCCACAAAATTGACGGCTGTAGAGGAGGTCTATGTGATTGGAGACGTGGAAGGNGCCACGCCCTACGCCACCCTCCTACAACCCGACCTTCCGGTTCCGGAAATCGAATTTGATGTGCGTAACGACCTCGTTGTCCTGCCCTACTCCAGTGGCACCACTGGCTTGCCCAAGGGGGTGATGCTGACGCATTACAACCTCGTGGCCAATGTCTTGCAATTTGGAGCGCTGGAAAGCACCGACGAGCAGGACACNCTGATCGCGGTGCTGCCGTTTTTCCACATTTACGGACTCGTGGTGATCCTCAATTCCGCCCTCAGCGTTGGGGCAACGTGTGTGTGTGTGCCGCGCTTCGATCTGGAGCAGTTTCTGACCATCCTACAGGACTACAAGGTCACACGGGCGCATCTCGTTCCTCCCATTGTCCTAGGTTTGGCCAAGCATCCGTTGGTGGACAAGTTTGACCTCTCCACGCTCAAACTCATCATGTGCGGCGCGGCGCCGTTGGATCGTGAAACCAGCGAAGCCTGCGCCCAACGACTCAATATCTTGGTAAAGCAGGGTTACGGCATGACCGAGTTGAGTCCGGTCACACACATCACCCCGGATGATCCGGAACAGATGGTGCCNGGCTCGATTGGNGTGACGATTCCCAACACCGAGTCAAAGGTCGTGGATTTTGAGAGCGGCAAANCCCTTGGTCCCGGAGAACGCGGAGAGTTGCTGGTTCGCGGGCCACAGGTCATGAAGGGCTACCTCAACAACCCGGAAGCCACGGCGCAGACCATTGATNAAGAGGGCTGGTTGCACACCGGAGATGTCTCGGAATACGACGAACGGGGCTACTTTTGGGTGGTGGACCGCGTCAAGGAACTCATCAAGTANAAGGGTTATCAGGTCGCCCCTGCGGAATTGGAGGGGCTGCTGCTCTCACATCCNNCTGTGGCCGATGCCGCTGTGGTGCCTTATCCTGATGAAGAAGCCGGAGAAATTCCGCGCGGCTTTGTCGTCCTCAAACCGGAGCAAACCATTTCGTGTGCGGAATTACAGGAATTCATTGCCGATCAGGTGGCTCCGCACAAAAAACTGCGGATGCTCGAACTCACGGATCAAATCCCCAAATCCGCCTCTGGAAAAATCCTGCGCCGCCATCTCAAGGATCGCCCGCCTGCTGCCTGAAACCAAGTCCTTGAAGCGAAGAATCGGCAAAGACTGACTCAATCCGTTGCTGCATTCAAGACCCGCACGGGACTTCCGGAATGCCATGCGAGCAAATCCTCAACAGCATCGCCGTAGGCTTGCTGGAAATTCTCGCGGGTGACATAACCGCAGTGTCCCGTGAGCAGAGTATTCGGCACCGAGCGCAGAGGGTGTTCCGCAGGTAGGGGTTCCTGATCGTACACATCAATTCCGGCTCCAGCGATGCGCTGATTTTCCAAGGCAGCAAGCAAGGCTGTTTCTTCAAGGATCGGCCCGCGTGAAGTGTTGATCAGAAACGTGCTCGGCTTCATCCAACTCAGTTCTTGCTGACCGACCGTCCCGCGAGTGCGNTCACTGAGGACAACATGGATGGACAGCACATCAGCTTCCCGGAAGAGTTGCTCACGTGCAACTCGTTGCNCCCCAACCGCGTTGCA
>PANO01000055.1 GCA_002707655.1 Deltaproteobacteria bacterium | reverse complement strand
CTCACTCGAAGCAACCTTCAATGGGAACGATCCGCTGATGGGACTGGACATCTGAGTACTCAAACAACCCTCCTTGAGACCTGAATAGTTACGTTTGAAGACTTTCTAAATTGTGATTACTTGACGCAGCGCAGTTTGCCGGTGACGAAGCCCCGGTGGTTGCGGACGATCGGCTCGCGTAGTTCGTCCCACGCGGCAGTGTCGTCCGGAATCATACCGATTATTGACAGAACTTCCACAAGCGCGACTTCGGCTGCGCGACCTGTGCCGTCCTCGGTTTTGAGTGCGATCCCCACTCCCTGTTCCGGAATTGAGGCGGCATTCACACCTTCTGCCCCGCCCTTGGAAATGAGCCGCCCTTTGAACAATTCCATCACTTTGGTGCAGGAGCGTCCGGTTCCAGCGATGTAAAACGCATTTGCACTCATCGATTGGTGGATGCGCTTGCAGGCCGCTTGCCAGTCTTCCGGCAGGTTTTCTCCAGTGGCGAGTCGCGCCAATCCTTGTGCAAAATTGCGGAGGGGAAATCCCCAATTTGGCACGGAACAACCATCAATGGCGCAAGGGGCGTTTTCCAGCGAAAGGTTGCACATCTGCTCCAAAGCGGCACGAACCTCCACCTGCACCGGATGCTGCGGGCTGATGTAGCTTGTGGAATCGTATCCCCGGAATTGGGCAAGGGTCAGGAATCCGGAGTGCTTGCCAGAGCAGTTGTTGTGGAGGGCGCAGGGTTCACCGCCACTGCGGGCGAGTGCGTAACTGCTGTCCTCATGAATGGGCCAATGTGTGCCGCACTCCAAGGCGTCCACGCTCATGCCGATGGTGTTCAACCACGACTCGACTGCCGAAGTGTGGGCGGGTTCGGAATTGTGTGAGGCGCACGAAAGCGCTACCTCCCGCTCGCTCAGATTGAAGTGGTTGGCGGCTCCGGAAACCACCGTCGGCAGAGCTTGCAGGGGCTTTGAGGACGAACGCGGGTAGGTCACTCGTTCCGGATCGCCCCACGCATGGAGGATGGCGCCGGAAGCATCAGTGACAACGGCGGAAACCGGATGTCGGCTTTCGATGAGGTCGCCGCGCATGACTTCAACGGTCAGGGGAGTGGTCGTGATGGGCATGAGGTTTGGCTTCAGGGCAAATGAAAGAGTTTATCCGGAATGCTTCTGGGCCACAAGATCAGGTCGTGATTTCCGCCAAAAAATGCCGCAGCACATTTTCCAGCAGTGTGGAGATGTTGTTGTCGAAGTTGTTCCACGGCAAGCTTCCGCAGAAGGTGATGGATCCGGTGGAAAACACGGCTCCACCGCTGGGTGTTTCGTAGTACACCATGTCGGCACGAATCAGGTTGTTTGGTTCGGACTCGCCCGGCCAGTTGGTGAGATGCGTCAGCACTTCCTCCGGAACGAGAACAAAGCTGGAGGTATGCCTTTCGGAGCGGGCGACGACCTGCACCGACTCCGGAGTGCCCAGCCGCGTGTCGGCGCGATCCAGTTCAAACCCGGCAGCCCCACCTCCGCAAAAGCCGAAATCCCCCAGAATTTCCTCGTCTTCAATACCTGCGAACAGCCATGCGAGTTCCGGATTCCGCGAGGCGGTGGTGCGGCGGTAGTACGAACCTTCAAATTTTCCCTGCGCCGAAAAGCCAACACCGGCCAGTTTTTGCGGAGGTCGTCCGCTACGCCGCCAGAGTCCACCATACGCGCCATCGAAACAGTGGTAGTACTCGCCCGGTTCGGCGGCCCACGCACGGATGCCACCTTCGGCCCGGCGGATTTCGATCATGCCCGGAGTTTCCTCCGAAAGCGCAACCCGCCAGTAAAAGCCGTTGCCGCCCAAATACGCAAAATGCCCGCCCTGATCGCGGTAGGCGGTGAGCGCGTCCAGCGTCTGCGGCGTGTGGTATTCCGGATGCGACCCCGTGCAAAGTACTGAATAGTCTTGCAGACACGCAACCCCCTCCTCGTGCAATTCCTGATCGGTGATCAAATCATAGGCAATACCCTTCGCCTCCAGCCAAGCATAGAGGTGCGAATCCGCCTGAAAATGCCGCAACCCGGAACCCTCCCCTTCGCCAAAGGTGAGGTAGCCCGGACGCAAATTGAGCAGTGGTCGTCGGTGTGACGCGAAGCAAATGCCGCTGCCATCGCTGTGGTTGTTGTAGGTCGAAAGCCCGTACTGCGGATAATCGGCTGGATTGTGCGGAAAAGCTTTCCAGTCACGGATGCGCTCGCGCCAGCCGTCGTGGAAATCGGGGCGTGCGTGGTTCCCATAAACTGCATAGGTGAAAGTGGAAACCAACACGCATACCTCTGCTCGCCGCTGGCCTTGCGGGGGCAACACAAAGAGCGGCAGCCGGTCTTCGTGCCCCGCACAGGTGAGCTTGACCGCATAAACCCCACTGCACAGGTCTTCCGGAACGGTGAAACGAAAATCGGTTTCCCAGTCAAAATCGTAAATGTCGTCATCGTGAAAATGGATCGCACCGTACTCTTCCGGAGCATGCCGCCAGCACATTTCTGTCGCGTTCCAGTTCGATCCGGTCATCCCGCGAGCGGGTGTGTTGCGTAGCCGTCCATGCAGTTGATTCGGGCCGACATCCACGATTTGGGAAGTTGGAATCTCACGAGAGAAATCCCAGTGCGCCAACAATCCCGCAAGGACTTCCCCCTGAAACACATGCTCCAGTTCTTCGGAAGCCAGACTGCGACCATAGATTCCGGGCGCCTCGATTTTGCCATTGAAATGTTCGCAGGGTTCCGGGGCAGGCTGGGCGGCAATGCCAAAAGTGCAACTTGCATCTGCTGCCAAAAACGAAACCTCCGTTTCGCGGATGGTCCCACTTTCGTTCTGGTGGTAAGGATTCAGCACCGTCTGGCCGAGGGTTGCAGTTTTTGTGTCGGCATCATAACTCAGCCAAACCCGGCACCACTGTCGGGTTCGCAACGGGGTTGGCAGGTTGAGTTTCCGCAAGCCATTGCCGTCGCCAAGTTGAGCAAGCAGTTGCCCGTTCTCGTCAAGACCCAGCGACCAACCCCGCTGCCCATCTTGGTGCGCCAGCATCGTTTGGCTTCCCTGCCCTGGAGTCGTCGGCCAGATCGTGACAAAGGCAGTGAAGCTGTTTAGGGTGTTGAGGATTTTTGGGTGCTCGACAACCCCGCACGATCCCGGACAGAATTTCTGCTCGCGTGACGGGTAATCTCCGGCGAACGCCGCAAGCACGATCTCTTCCTGCACACCGGGTCCGTCCGGATTGGGATCGGCATACAGCACCCGCACTAAGCTGGCGTGATAGGGCGTCGTGCCCAAGCTGCTGACCTTGACCTCGACGGCATCTCCGGGACGTGCGGAAAGGCGGTCGGTGTAGCCAGCGAGTGGCAGGATGCGGTTTTCGGACATGGGAAGCCTTGTGGGAATAATCTTCAGAATTGAGGGGCAAGCCCTAAACAGGGCTACCATAGGGCAGGGCCGAACTCAAGGCAGGGTGGTTTTTTCGTCCGGAAGGGGGTAGGGTTTGCACGTTGTTACCGTCCGCTTCATCCTCTGTGTTCGGCCACTGATTCCACTAATCTGAGCGTTGGAGCAAAAACGGATTTCAAGGTCGGCAATGGCTTCTTCCAGAGGCTCTGGGTGTCATCGCTGTCCTCCACCAAATCGGCAGACGGTTTGGGGCCGCTCTTCAACGCCCGCTCCTGTCAACGTTGCCACCTCAAGGACGGACGCGGCCATCCGCCTGCCGCCAACTGGCCGGACGATGACGCAGTCTCGATGTTCCTGCGCCTGAGCATTCCCCCACAAAACGAAGAGCAACGCCGACGGCTTGCCGAGCATCGTGCATTGACGATTCCGGAACCCACCTACGGCGGGCAGTTGCAGGACTTGGCGATTCAGGGCGACCGAGCCGAAGCCCGGATGCACATCGAGTACGAAGAAAAGCCCGTGCTACTCGCCGACGGCGAAACGGCCTCCTTGCGCAAGCCGGCCTACACCGTCACCAACTGGAGCTACGGCCCGCCGCATCCGGAACTGCTGACTTCCCCCCGTGGCAACCTCGTCACTTTCTGGTCGGCTCCGGAACGGCGCGTCCTCAGCCATTTGCGCTGGAAGACAGCTGCGGCATCGCTTCCGGAAGCAGGCTGGAGAATTTCTGCTCACCAGCGGCAGCGGGCAGCTCGTGGCCATGCACCACTCGATCACACTTCACACTACTGATAGTTCCGCAATAACTCAAAGCGCCCCGTTTCCTGAGAGACAGAGTGCTTGGAGAGTGTGAGCGGGCAAAAGCCGGATTTGCTCCAGAAGAGCGGAGAGCCTGCCTCGGAACTTGTTGAGCACCCCTCCGCAGGAGTGTACAAAGTGTAAANAAGGCCAAACGGNCGTATTCGGGTCTGGAACGCCGCTGTTTTTGCGGTTGNTGAACGCAGTGGCCCTGATGAGGTTGATTCCGGCGGCTTTGAGAGTGGCACAGAAGGCGACGTTTTTGAAGCCCCTGACCCTAAGTGGTTTGACTCCGGTTCTGCGGTCAAACTGGGACATGGCCGCCTCGACTCCGGCCCGGAAGCGATAGTCTTGCTGGAACTGCGGAGTTGCTTCAAAGGCTCTGCGCCGGGCGTTGCGGGGTTGTTTGCTGTCGTAGCAGAGGCGCCGCCCTTTTTTGCCGTCAAGCACCGGACATTGGCTGCGCTTGCTACAGGAGTCACAGGTTGAGTGGGTGAAGAATGCGGTGCGTGTCTTTTTGTTGAGGCTCTGCTGGAAAGGAACTTGCCCTTGTGGACAGGCGCTGACTTTTTCATCGTCGCTGAAGCTGAAGTCGGCGAGGCTCAGTTCGGTTTGTGGCTTTTTCCCCGGCACCGGAGCGATCAGTTCGACCCCTAGTTTTGCGGCTTGCTGATGGTTTTCATCACTTCCGTAAGCGGTGTCCGCCAAGGTTTTTTTGGGAGGAAGTCCGAGTTGTTGTGCGCCCTCAATGGCGGGAAGCAAGGCTCCGGAATCATGTTGAGCAGCAGACTCGACGGCGACATGAGTGATCAAGGAAAGCGCGGGTTCATTTTCAGCAGCACTGTAGGTTTCGGCAATTTGAACCTGATAGCCCTGCCCCTTGTGGCCATCGTAGCCGGCATCGGGTCCGAAGGGTTTTGCAAGGAATCGCAGGCAATCTCCTTGTTGGGGCGGATCGTGATCTTTTCGCCGTCACATAGTGTCCTTGCAGTATTCTCCTCATCTCCCCCCTCCGAAAGCTCAAGGTATTCGATTGCCATTATACGACAGATCGACTCCAGAAGGGAAGGTAAATAGCGATCCTGCTGCTATCTGGAATCCTGTTCAGAGTGGGCTTCGGAGTGGTTTTCCAACGATTCCGTTTGGAAGTGGGAGTCCACCAAGTCGAGGACGAAGAGAATGACTCCAATGACCGCGAAGCAGATGAGGTAATTGCGGAGAATACGGGGCATGTCAATCGTCGAGTAACTTCCGGGAGTCCACCAGATCGGAGGTCGGCAGGGGGACCAATTTCAAACGAATCTGCAAGACACCGTTTTCCAGCACAAACTCGTGCGACTCCACCTGTTGTGCTTCCGGAGTCACGAATTCGCAGCGAAATGCCCCCTTGGGTCGGCTGGAGTGCAGGCAGGCGGTTTCGACCTCCAAGACTTCTGGAAAACACCCCGTGACCACAAGGTGCTGGGCATCCAGCGAAACCTCCAGATCGGACGACAACACCCCCGGAAGGTCAACGCTCAAAATCAGTTCGCCGTTGCGATGGAAGAGATCGTAGGGCGGATGAAAACGCGTTGGTGCGTTTTCGTCTTCAGCAACGGAAGCTTGCAGCAGTTCCGTGAGTCGCTCATCATTGCTGCGCTTGCGCACCAGCAGTTCATCCAGCGTTTGTGTTAGTGCAGGAACGGGCATGGAATGGAAACACTTGCAAAACGTCAAAGAAAGTACTAAGTTATCGACTTCCTCTTGCGAATGCAACTCCAGAACAGGGTATGTGCGAGTCTGTTAACGAATGGACCCATTTTCAGCAATGGTGCCTTGAGATTCCCGAGTTGCAAACCACGCTTGACCTGAGCCGGTCTGGGTTGACGCAGGAGAACCTCGCGGCCTTCAAGCAGCCCTGTGCCGATGCACTGGCGGGCATGGTTGCGTTGGAAGCAGGTGCGCTTGCAAATCCTGACGAGCAACGGCAGGTGGGGCATTACTGGCTGCGAAATCCAGAGCTTGCGCCCACCCGCGAGATCATGGAGGACATCCGCAACGCTTGGACCGTACTTGACGAATTCACGCAATCGGTTCATGCCGGAACGCTGGTTTCGTCCACGGGCACTCGCTTCCGGAACCTCCTGCTGGTTGGCATCGGCGGATCGGCGTTGGGGCCGCAACTGGTGCATCATGCGTTCCGGACCGCTACGGATCCGCTGCGGGTTTGGTTTCTCGACAACACCGATCCGGACGGCTTTGATCGAGTGCGCGAAGACCTTGGAACAGACCTCGCCGCAACCCTCGTGGTGGTGGTGTCCAAATCCGGTGGTACCAAGGAAACCCGCAACGGTATGCTGGAGACACAGGCGTGGTTTGCGGAAGCAGGACTCGACTTTGCGAAACACGCAGTTGCCGTGACCGGGGCCGGAAGCGAATTGGACCGCGTGGCTGAAACGCAAAACTGGCTGCGGCGCTTTCCGATGTGGAGTTGGGTGGGTGGGCGCACCTCCGAACTTGCAGTGGTCGGGTTGCTACCCGCCGCGCTCCAAGGGGTGGACTGGCGGCAGCTCATTGCAGGGGCGCGTGAAATGGACGTGCAAACCCGGAACCCGAAGCTCGCCAGTAATCCGGCGTTGCTACTCGCAGTCGCGTGGCACCTTGCCGGAGAGGGGCAGGGCAAACGGGCGTTGGTGGTTTTGCCGTACAAGGATCGGCTGGAACTGTTCGGGCGCTACCTGCAACAGTTGGTAATGGAATCGCTGGGCAAGGCCCGTGACCTGTCCGGGGCGACGGTCCATCAGGGTTTGACGGTTTACGGGAACAAAGGCTCGACCGATCAGCACGCCTACGTCCAGCAACTCCGGGAGGGTCCGGATGATTGCTTTGTGACCTTCCTTGCGGTGCGGAAAGATCGTCGGGGCGCAAGCCGGGAGGTAGAACCGGGCATCACGTCTGGAGACTATCTGCACGGCTTCTGGCTGGGAACGCGAGCTGCGCTGACTGAAGCTGGACGCCGCTCGGTTTCGCTGGTGCTGGACTGCCTCACGCCCCGGACACTGGGGGCGTTGATCGCGCTGTTTGAGCGCACAGTCGGCTACTACGCGGAACTGATCGGCATCAACGCCTATCACCAGCCCGGAGTTGAAGCTGGAAAGGTCGCCGCCAACGAAGTGCTGCAACTTCAGCAGAAACTGCTCGGCGTTTTGCGTGACCGTCCGGCTCAAAACTGGAGTGCGGAAACCCTTGCGGAAACCCTCGGACAACCGCAGTCCGTAGAGCTGGTTTTTCATTTGCTGGAACACTTGGCGGCCAACCAGCGGCTGCTCCGGGAAGCAGGACAAACCCCGTTTGACGCTACGTTCCGGATCACTGCTCCGGCAACTCCAGCTTGATGATTTGGTGCTGGGTTTTGTCTTCGTGGAATTCCAGCAGATGGTGTGGAGGTGCGGCGGCGAGGATAAGCGTGAACTCGGATTTCTCCTTGGGAAGCAAGGCGCGCAGGGTCCACGAATCCGGGTAGAGCCGTAGCGTGTGGGCCTCGTGGGTGCCAATGCGAGTGTTGAAGGCTCCGGAACGTTCGCGCACCACACGCATCTGCACCAAGCTCATAGACTGCGGCAAAACCCCGGATTCGAGTTCAATGGCAAGTGCGGGCAGGTAGAGCGTGAAGACGAACGGCTCGTTGCTTGAGGCGTTGAGGATGATCCCAAGCTGCTTGCGGAGGTAGTCGAAAACGAAATCGAACGCCGCAAAGCGTTCGCGAGGCGCCTCCAACTCAAACGCCCGGGATGCGCTCCTGTGCCGAAGTTCGGTGCGGATGAAACCGGAACCGTAGGTGTTGGTGATGAGCAGGTTTTCACGGAGGTCTTCTTCCTCATAGCGCAGTGGTTCTCCGCTTTTGGCATCAAACCAAAGCCGCTTGCGAGAGAAGGCTTCGCCGTCCGGATCGGTGTTTTCACTGCGCTCGATAAGGCATTCCCGTCCATCGCAGGATACCACCGCATAGTGCAGGTGGGTGAAGCCCGTGACTTGCTGACGCTCCACATTCCAGTGCTGGTAGCTCAGGCGGGTTCCGTGAACCGGGAGCAAGGCTTGGGCGCTGGTGATTTTTGCAGGCACCCCCAACATGCCAAGCATGAAGAGTCCGAGGACGCAGTGTTTCACAGCCTCAGTCCGTGAGCTTGACCAGCCGGTTGCGGTAGGCGGTCTGAAACGAGTACTTGGGAAGTTCCGGTTCATCCTCGGAGGTGTACCAAAATGCGGAATTCTCGGAATCCACATGGAGGATCGTGAAGACGCGACCAGTGTGTTCCTCCGGACTACCGTACAATACCCGGTCGTTCACTCGGAGAGGCTTGCCGTCGCGGTCTAGAAATTCAGTGGTGGTCATACTGGATGGTGGTGTGCGCAAATGTTCAGTCGTACGCTCCTTCGCATTTGCGACAGAGCGGGTCGCGCTTGCGCATCATGGAGGGTCGGGACATGCAACGCCGGCAAACCACCTCGTCACAGCGAACGCAAATGAGGACGTGCGACTGAAATCGGCTCAGCGGAAATCCGCAGAGAAAACAGGCTTCCGAAGGGGTACGGTGGACTTCCAGCATGAGTGCAGTGGCAGAGAGATCAATTGAATTACCATACGAATCCTTGATGGGACTTGCAAAACCAAAGCAGCACCACCCTCGACTCCGCAGGCAAAACGACGCAACGATTTCGGTACGGGAGCAGGTGCTGGCCGACTTTGGCGCGTTCCAGCAATCGGGGCACTGGAACCCGAATCCTTCTGGAAAACTGGGAGACGAGCGCGACCGCCGACTCTATACGCAACTCCTGCAAGGCTTGGCGCGGCACCATCGACTGCTGGAAACCGTGGTACAGGAACGTCTGCATCACGGCATCCAGCTGAAACCGGAAATCGCAGCAGCCCTTGCACTAGGGGTGTTCGAACTGTTGCACATGGAGCGGATTCCGGCTCATGCTACACTCAACGAACTCGTAGGAGTGGTCCGTCAGCAGTCAGGCACCGCTCCCTCCCGGTTGGTGAACGGAGTCCTGCGCAACCTCCAGCGCGACTTGGAATCCGACAAACCCGTTCCGGGAGAACAACCGTTGGCCATTCGCACCTCCCATCCGGACTGGATGGTTGAGCGCTGGATACAAAATTACGGGGCAGAACAAGCTGTGCAGATTTGCGAAGCAAACAATCGCTTTTCCGGAATCACAATCTGTCCGGGCCTTGGGTTGAGCGGAGCAGAGTTGCAGCAATCGCTTGCAAAAGAGGGTGTGCCAGCCACGCCCCATCCCCGGGTTCCGGAGGCACTACTCGTAGAGCAAGCGGCGAGCCTTTGGGAAACTCGTGCCTACGAGGAAGGTCGGTTCTGGGTGCAGGACACCTCCTCGCAGGTCATCACCCATCTGCTGGCCGAACGACTGGAGGGGTCGGTGCTCGATGTCTGCGCAGCTCCGGGAGGAAAATCCCTCGGACTGGTGCTTAACGGCGTACGTTTGCAAGCGGTCTGCGACCTCTCGACAAGGCGGATGCGGCGGGTGCGGAACAATTTTGAACGTTGCCAAGTGCCATGCCCCCCGCTGCTGGTAGCAGACGGAACCACCCTGCCGCTACCTGATGACTCAGTCGATGCGGTGTTGCTCGATGTTCCGTGTTCGGCGACAGGGACGATTCGCAAGAACCCGGACATCAAGTGGACCCGCAGCGCAACAGAATTACTGAATTGGCGGCCACTCCAAAGCCAGCTTCTGCACGAAGCGGCACGAGTGGTGCGGCCTAGAGGCGTGATCGCCTATGCAACTTGCTCGCTTGAACCGGAAGAGAATGTCCGGCAAGTTCAAACTTTTTTGGAGGAGATGCCCAAGTTCGCGCTTGAGCCTTGGTCCGTCAGCAAACCCCTGCCCTCCGCTTGGGCGTGCTGGGAAACCCGTGAGGGGGCTTGGCAAATGCTGCCGGACGACACGACGATGGGATTTTATGCCGCATTTTTGCGGTGTGCCACATAAATTGGAATTTTTCTTGCTACAGGATATAGCCTCGCTATATTGTGTGGCACCCTGAACCATTCAGAACCGAGATCGAATGGAAGAGATCAAACAAAAGCTCCAGGAGGAAAAGAAACAGATCCTCATGGAATTACAGACGCAAAGAGCGTTCAACCAAGACGACTCCCGCAAGGATGTGGGGGACGAGGTGGACAGCTCTGTGAATGAGCAAGCACGCGAACTGAGCCTGCTCATGCGTGACCGCAATCGTGAGCGCCTGGAGGCGATTGAGGAGGCGATCCAGCGGATGCAAACCGGAGACTACGGTTTTTGCGAGGAATGCGGGGATCCCATTCCCAAGCGGCGCTTGATCGCCATGCCGTTGGCGCGGATGTGCGTGAACTGCCAGCAGGACCAGGAGCGGGCGAACACCGCCCTGAGCGCGACCTCAAGCACCATGTATCTCAACTCCCTGCCGCCCGAGAACTGAGCGGCAACCGGAACTCAGTTCCGGAGGGGCTGAACTACTCAGCCATGGCAGACCTGCTCAACTACGACGCGGCCCAGCTTCTGGTGTTCATTCTGGTGCTGGTGCGCGTCAGTGGCATCATTGCCACCGCCCCTGTGCTCGGCAGCAATTCGATACCGATGCAGGTGCGCGTGGTGCTGGCCCTCGTGCTGGCCCTGATCCTCCAGCCCTTCACGCCAGCCCTCATCGTTCATCCAGATCAGCCCTCGGAGTATCTACTGCTCATTGCCGGGGAACTGCTCATTGGACTAGTGCTGGGCATGGTTGGGCAAATCCTTTTTGCCGCCGTTGAGTTCGCTGGAACGGTGGTCGGTTTCCAAATGGGCTTGAGCATGGCCAATGTCTTCGACCCCCAATCGCAAGCACAGATTTCGCTGATTGGGCAGTTCGAGCGCATTTTTGCCACCCTGATTTTTGTAGCGATGGACGGACACCTTGTTGTGGTGCAGGCCATCGTCCGCAGCTACGACCTGCTGCCTCCGGGTGGGGCGAACTTCAGTGATTCGCTTACACAGGAAATGATCCGTTTGTCTGCCGGAGTGTTCACACTGGGTTTCCAGCTTGGCGCTCCACTCATCACTGCGCTTTTCTTGGCCAACCTGACGATGGCATTGCTGGCCCGCTCCGTGCCCCAGATTCAGATCTTTATTGTCGGTTTCCCCCTCACCCTGTTGTTGGGCTTCATGGTGCTCATGTTTGGTGTCCCGTTTTTTGCTCAAGCTCTCCACCGCATGTTTGAGATGTATGATGATCAACTGCTCAACATGCTACGCATCCTTGCCCTGCCGGGTGCTCCCTAACTTCAGATGGCCGAACAGCAAGGACAGGAAAAAACCGAGCAGCCGACCGAACGTAAGCGGCAGAAAGCACGGGACGAGGGGCAAGCTACCTTCAGCAAGGAGTTGTCCTCCGCTGCCCTGCTGGGCGCCGCGACCCTCACTCTCTACTTCGCCAGTGATTTGTTCCTAGATGAAGTCCGGGAACTGATGCATGGGAGTTTCACTGAACTGCGCCCCGGACAGGATTTCACGATCACGCTACTCTACCGGATTTTGGGGGATGCNTTTTCGACAGTTGCTCCGGTGCTGTTGCTCTTGTCTGCCGTGATTGTATCAGTCGCCTTNCTCAGTTCTGTGATTCAAGTCGGGTTCCGATTCACCCTCAAGCCGCTCGCGCCCAAGTTCTCCAAGATCAGTCCGCTCACGGGGATCAAGCGGCTCTTCTCCACGCAAGGACTGGCGGAGTTGGTCAAGAGCTTGGCCAAACTCACAATCATCGGGCTGATCGGCTATTTCACCTTCGTTGANCTGCTGAGAGAGGCGAACGGTCTTGCCGTGCTGCCTCAGGAGGCGATCATCATCTTCAACTTCAAAGCCGGAGCAGAGATCACGGGNAAGATCGTACTCGCACTCTTTGGCCTCTCCGTCTTCGATTACTTCTACCAGCGCTGGCAGCAGGAGCAGCAGATCAAGATGACCAAGCAGGAGGTGAGGGAGGAGACCAAGGAGACAGAAGGGGATCCACAACTCAANGCCCGCATTCGTCAGATTCAACGCGAGATGTCCAATGCGCGGATGATGCAGGAAGTGCCCAAGGCGGATGCCCTNGTGGTCAACCCGACCCACTTCTCTGTGGCCCTGCTTTACGACCGGGACGTGATGGAGGCCCCACAGGTGATTGCCAAGGGTGCGGATTTTCTGGCACTGCGGATGCGGACCATCGCCAACGAGAACGCGGTGCCGATTGTAGAAAAACCTGCTTTGGCGCGTGAATTGTACGCCTCTGTTGAGATTGGGGAACCGATCCCGGAACGCCTCTTCAAAGNGATTGCCGAAATCCTTGCCCAAATTTACCGATTACGGCCACAACGCTGAGCACCGCGTCTTCATGAAAGTCGCTTCGGGCTTGATCTTTCTTACCGGAAACGTCAGATTGCGCTGAACCCAGATTCGGCGGTCATCGGAAGACCCAACTGAACAGGCCCATGTGGCCCACCTTTGCCTAAGGACCAGCNTTGGCGGCGAGTACCGAAACTCTCCCTCTTAACGGGGTCATCCGGAACACAGACGTCATCCTTGCGNCTGGGGTCATTGGGATGCTGCTCATCATGGTGGTGCCGCTACCGCAGGTCCTCCTTGATCTGCTGCTGGCGATGAGCATCTCCATTGGTGTGTTGATCCTCTTCGTCGCGCTTTTCACTGCCAGTTCGCTAGAGTTCTCGTCCTTCCCAACTGTTCTCCTGATCTCCACCCTCTTCCGGCTTTCACTCAACATCGCCTCCACCCGGCTCATTCTGCTGGAGGGGCATCAGGGGTCATACGCTGCTGGAGCGATCATCAAAGCGTTCGGCGAGTTCGTTGTGGGAGGCAACATCATTGTAGGGATCATCGTCTTCTTGATTCTGGTGATCATCAACTTTGTCGTGATCACAAAGGGAACCGGGCGGATCGCTGAAGTCGCCGCCCGCTTCACCTTGGATGCGATGCCCGGCAAGCAGATGGCCATCGACGCTGACCTCAACGCCGGCTTGATCGANGATCAGGCAGCCAAGGAGCGCCGCAGCAAAGTCCAGCGTGAGTCTGATTATTTCGGGGCACTGGACGGGGCCACCAAGTTTGTGCGCGGAGACGCCGTTGCCGGATTGATCATCACCTCTATCAACATCCTTGGCGGCCTCTTGATCGGCACCACCCAATACGNTATGTCTGCTGGGGATGCGTTCGATTCCTATGCGACATTGACGGTTGGAGACGGTCTGGTTTCGCAGATTCCNGCNTTGATCATCTCGATTGCCGCNGGTATCGCNGTCACCAANGCNTCNTCNGAAAACCGCATTTCGGAGGATTTGAAGAGTCAGGTTTTCAGCAACACNCAGGCGNTGTTTGTNGTCTCTGCNGTGCTGCTGCTCTTCGCGCTGATTCCGGGGCTGCCGNNCGTTCCGTTCCTGATGCTNGCGATCCTNACNTTCTTCCTCGCACAAGTGTCNCGGAANGCGCAGGNGCAACTTGAGTTNGAACNGGAGCAGGANCAGCANCTTGAACTGCAACGCGAACTCACGGNAGAACCGGAAGACGTTGCGGAACTGCTNCCGATNGACGTGCTGGGGCTGGAGTTGGGCTATGGCCTGATTCCCCTCGTGGACGAGGAACAGGACGGGGAATTGCTTAAGCGCATCAAGGCCATCCGTCGGCAAACCGCCCTTGACTTCGGCTACATCGTCCCGCCCATCCACATCAAGGACAACCTTGAGCTGTCTCCGGGCGAATACTCGATCACCATCAAGGGCATTGAAGTCGCTCGTGCCGAGTTGATGGTCGGGCATTACCTCGCCATGAAGACCGGCGATGTGGACGAGGAGATTCCTGGAGTGGACACGGTAGAACCGGCCTTCGGGCTTCCGGCAGTCTGGATCACCGCCGAGGATGAGGAGCGTGCGCAGTTTGCGGGCTACACCGTGGTGGACCAACCCACCGTCCTCGCCACGCACATCACCGAAATTCTCAAAAACCACGCCCACGAGTTCATTGGCCGTCAGGAAACCCAGCGGCTACTCGACAGCTTTGCTAAGAACGAGCCGAAGATTGTGGAAGAGTTGGTTCCGGGACAACTTCTGCTCGGCACGGTGCAGAAGGTCATCCAGAACTTGCTGCGTGAACAGGTTTCCATCCGCGACCTCCACACCATTCTCGAAACTCTCGCAGATGCCTCCCACGTCACCAAGGACGCGGATCTGCTCACCGAACACGTCCGGCAAGCCCTTTCCCGGCAGATCACCAGGCAGTACCAGACACCGGACGGCATGTTGCCGCTCATCACCTTCAGTCAGGAACTGGAAAACCAAATCGCTGCCGCCATTCAGGATTCCGGACAGGGCTCGTACTTGGGACTCAATCCCAACGTGGCCCAGACAGTCATCACCCGTATTGACGGGCTTTTGGAGCAGTTCACAATTAACAACTACCAGCCCATCCTGTTGTGTTCCCCACTGATTCGACCGCATGTGAAAAAGCTGGTGGAGCGCTTCATCCCCAATCTGATCGTGATCTCCCACAACGAGGTCGCTCCAGACGTGCGCATTGAAGCGCTTGGCATGGTACAATTGGGCGGAGAGGAGTGAGGCGGACCGCTGGAGCGGATCCCCGACTTGCTGATCTCCCCGACTTGCTAAGCCGTTCATGAACCTAAAACGCTACCGCGTCACCAACATTCAGGAAGCCCTCCAGCTCATCAAGCGCGACTTGGGGCCAGAGGCGATCATCGTCTCCACTCGTCAGGTGAAGGAGGGCAGAGGCACCTTCGGACTGTTCGGCAAGACCGTCCTTGAAGTCACCGCCGCTCGCGACGACAAGCCCAAAGCCACCCTTTCTTCGACGTTGGGCCGCAATCTCAACGGGCAACCGTCACTGGGCGCGGAGGAAATCGTTCCGTCCGCTGAGGTTCAAGAGCCGTCACTCCGCAGCCCGTCTCCGTTGCCGCCCTCACCAGCAGTTGCGCCGTCGCCCTCCTTGGATGCGAAAACTTTGCAACCCATTCGTCAGGAGTTGCAAGGGCTCCGAGAGGTGGTGGTGGAGTTGAGTAACCGCACTTCAGCGTTTGAGGAGTTCTCCAACAACCAACTCCGGCACGAGTTGGGCGAGATGCGGCACATGCTCCACCTCATGGCGAGCCGCTCCTCGCTTCCGGACGACCTTGAGCTTCCGGAAAACCTGATGATGCTCTACCAGCAGTTGAAATTCGGAGGACTGGAAGACAAATTCTCGCGGCGGCTGGTGCTGGAAGCTCAGAAAAACATTTCAGACGAAGACCTGCAGAATTTCTCTTACGTCAAAATTTTTATTGCCCGGATGCTCATGAAGATCCTCCGAACCACCGAGGGCATCGAGTACATTACCGCCCCGCAAAAGGTGATTGCGCTCATCGGACCCACCGGAGTCGGCAAGACCACCACAGCGGCGAAGATCGCCTCCGACCAAATGCTCAAACGTAAGCGGCGGGTGGGGTTGATCACAGTGGACACCTTCCGGATCGCTGCGGTCGAGCAGTTGCGGACCTACGCGAAAATCATCAATGTGCCGCTGCGCATCGTCTCAGACCGCCAGGAGATGGACAAGGCGGTGGAGAGTTTTTCTGATTGCGATGTTGTGGTCATCGACACGGGCGGCTGCTCCCAGCGCGACGAGGGGCAGATGTTCGAGTTGCGAGAAATCTTCGACGAGCGTGGGCGCATCCACAACCTGCTCGTCCTCAGTTCCACCACTAAAGACAACGACCTCAACGAAATCACCCGTAAGTTTGGCGTGATGCCCATTGACGGCGTGATCTTCACCAAGCTCGACGAAAGCGCATCCTACGGGACCATCTTCAATCACGCGATCCGCTTCAAGAAACCAGTTTCTTTCCTCAGTATTGGACAGAAGGTTCCGGAGGACATCGAGGTGGCCACCAAGGAACGCATGGTTGATTTGCTGCTCAACATCTCCGGAGGCTGACCCTGTGCCCGCTGTAACTGCCACCACCGATCAGGCTGCGTCCCTCCGCAAACTGGTCAGCGCTTCAAAAACCACCACCGTGCCGCGCAAGGGCCGCGTCATCAGCGTGACCAGCGGCAAGGGCGGCGTGGGCAAAACGAACATTTCCATCAACCTCGCCTACGCGCTTGCGTCAATGGGGCGACGGGTGTACCTGCTCGATGCCGACCTTGGACTGGCAAACATTGACGTGCTGCTCAACCTCACCCCGGCATACACCATTGACGATGTGCTGTCGGGCGAGATGGAGTTGCGCGACATCATCGCGGACGGTCCCGGTAACATCAAGGTGCTGCCCTCCAGTTCCGGAGTGGTCGAAATGGCAGAGTTGGACGAGGATCGCCAAGCCCATTTGCTCGAAAAGCTCAAGGATCTCGATGACGACATGGACTACCTGATCATTGACACGGGGGCTGGAATTGCTGCCAACGTGCTGCGCTTCAGCGTTTGCGCCGATGAGATCATCCTCGTCGTCGCCGCAGAGCCGTCCTCCATGACGGACGCCTATTCCGTGATCAAGGTGATGGCCAGCCGCTATGACATTCGCAGTTTCAACCTGCTCGCCAACTCGCTGGANTCGCCTAAGCAGGGCGAGCGAGTCTTTGAACACCTTCAGAAAGTCTCACGGGATTTCCTGCAACTGGAACTGAATTACCTCGGTGGCATTCCCCGCGATCCCAAACTGATCAAGGCGGTTCGCTCCCAGCGTCCGCTGCTTGAAATGTTCCCGGATTCTCCAGCAGCCAAGAGCATCAAAGCCCTGGCGCAACACATCGAAACCTCTGCAAGCGTCCCTCGATCCTTGGCGGAAACTCCCCGGAGCGACAAGCCGCTTCGGTTTTGGGAGCGCATTTTGCAGTGGCGTGAGAAGAAGAACTGAACCCTCGACCCCCTGATGAACATGGNAGAGTCCCTGTCNAGAAAAGCAGGGAACGACCGTAACTTTCGGCATGTCAACCGCAACNCAAAAACCTGATCAAGACGAAGAGCTTCAGGAGCATTCCATCACGGAGCTTTCTGANCAGCCCAGCGCGCAAACTCTGGATGAGTCTGGTGAGTTGCGTGAATCAGCAGCACCCCTTCCGACAGCGACGGCAAGCAAGGTTGCCAAGCCAAACCCCTACACCAAGAAAACACCGCACGACCGCGAAGCACAGGTATTCGAACACACCCCGTTGATCAAACGGATCGTCACACGCATGGCGGCCCGCTTTCCTCCGGGCGTGAATTTCGAGGANCTGTACCAAGCCGGGATAATCGGCTTGCTGGATGCAGTGGACAAGTTTGATACCAGCAAGGACGTTCAGTTCAAAACCTACGCGGAGTTCCGGATCAAAGGCGCAGTGCTGGACGAACTGCGCTCGATGGACTGGGTGCCAAGGTCCGTTCGTGCAGCGGCAAGCGATTGGGAGACCGCTTGGCGGACAAAGGCTTCGGAATTGGGGCGTGAACCCAATGACTTGGAGATGGCCGAGCAAATGGGCCTGCCACTGAAGGAGTACCACGATTTTCTGATCAAATCCCGGCCCATCCCTCTGCTCTCCATCGAGGAGTTCAACCAACGCACCAGCGACGAGGAACAGGCCAACTTGCTGGATGTGTTCACGGATCCTACCGGAAAGGATCCGTTCCAGATGCTCTCGCTTCAGCAGATGCAGGGCAAGCTCGCTGACACAATCAGGGGGCTTTCTGAGCAGGAGCAAATGGTGCTGTCCCTCTACTACAACGAGGAACTCAACCTCAAGGAAATTGGACAGGTGCTAGGCGTTGTGGAATCCCGTGTTTCGCAAATCCGCACCAAGGCAATCCTCAAGCTGCGGGCCAAACTCCGGGGCGTCATTCTCAACGAAGGCAAGGGTTGAGTACGTGGAGNCTTCGGAATCCGCTCAGATTTTGGAAGGCATGGTGGTGCGGCAACGNGAAAAGCTACTCAAGGTCGCCCGCGAGCTCGTGCCGAATGCCACTCCGGAAGACATCCGCAACCCTCAGGATTTCTCCGAGTTGCTCAACGATCCCCTCTTCAACTATGAAGACGGCCTGCTTGCCGGCTTGCTGAGCGCCCAAGCCGCGCTGCGCATAAGCTCTCCAGTTTCCTGATCAACTGAGAAACCGACTCCGGATTGGCTCCTCCCANTCCGCTGGAAACTCCGAGTTGNGGATGCGTTTGAGCAGGTGTTGCAGCAGGGCATCATCCGTATGATCCTCAATAGTCCGAGACCCCTTGAAGCGTCCCACNCCCTGATCCGACTCNGGAAGGTTCCGGTTGGTCTGCCCCAGCCGCACCCCGTGTTCGGGAAACCACTCCAAGATCACCTCGTCAAAAATGAACTGCATGTAGTGCGGCCGGTTTTGCGCATCCACCCAGAGAAATCCGTAGGTGTCTGGATGATTGTCGCAACCCATGCTGATTTGATGAAGGCCGTTCACGGTCTCTTTTGATTTTCGACTGCGGACCACATAGTAGCTACGTTGCATGGAGGAGGACGGCTTGAGTTTTACGGAGTTTGAGTTAGCTTGACAGGCATTTCAAGAATCCCAAGCATAGGCAAGATTCAACATGAACGCAATACCAGTGTTAGTGAACGGCGCTCAGGGCCGCATGGGACAGGAAGCAGTGAAGGCCATCACAGCAGAGTCTGGGCTGGAATTGGTGGCCCAAACGGACCTTGGTGACGACCTGCCTGCGATGCTGCGAAATTCCGGAGCACAGGTGGCAGTGGATTTCACCACCGCAANGGTGGCTTACAACAATGCCCGGACGCTCATCGAGTGCGGTGTCCGGCCCGTGATTGGCACCAGCGGATTGCTTCCGGAGCAAGTCGCCGAACTTCAGGCACTTTGCCAAGCCAAACAAATCGGCGGGGTGATCGCTCCTAACTTTGCCATCGGCGCAGTGCTGATGATGAAATACGCTGCGGATGCCGTGAAGTACCTCCCGCACGTCGAGGTCATCGAACTGCACCACGACCGCAAGGCNGATGCCCCCTCCGGAACCGCCNTCAAAACGGCCANTCTGCTTGCCGAAGCCCGCACCGAAACCCCTGCACTGCTTGATGAAAAGGAGTTGATCCCTGGTGCTCGTGGAGGCAAAACCCAAGGCATCCCCGTGCATTCGATTCGATTGCCCGGACTGGTGGCGCANCAGGAAGTGATCTTCGGCGGCAAGAGCGAAACCCTCACGATCCGTCACGATTCCATCCACCGNGAATCCTTCATGCCCGGCGTCTGTCTCGCCTGCAAAAAAGCCNTCGCNTTNAANGAACTGGTGTACGGACTGGAACATGTGCTGTAGGNGNANAGTGCTTCTGACTCTCNGANNCGCTGTACGGNTCATGNATTCGCTCGGCGGGACTNCGGACACNGAAGNTNNCTCCGGGCANCNNCCACTCCNCTNCNNGCTGAACGNNNACACGCAGGGCATCCANTTTGCAGGANACNGGANTTGCCAGANTNAGCTNNGCGNANCAGAGANNNCTNAGAGAAAAANCANANNTCNGTGCCTCTTGTGCCTCTGTNGTCNATCCAAAACAAAAGCACCCCCGCATTCCACCACCAACCACCAGAAAATGGCTTCCAGCAGTTCTTTTGANATCGTTTGCGAGATGAATCTCCAAGAGGTCACCAANGCNGTGGACCAAGCCCGCCGCGAGGTGGCGAACCGCTACGACTTCCGNGGATCAAAGTGCGAGATCGAGNTGGANCGGCAGGACAACTCCCTGCGGCTCACCGCNGATGANGANATGAANATGNAAACCCTCATTGACNTNCTGCTCACCAAACTCGTCAAGCGCGAGGTGCCCACCAANGCNCTGGTTTACGGGAAGACCGAACCGTCNGGAAAGNTGCTGAAGAAACAGATTTCGGTGCAGNATGGNNTGTCCAANGANCAGTGCAAGGAGATNACAAAACTGATCAAGGNCACCAAGATNAAGGTNCAGGCNCAGATTCAGGGNGATTCGGTGCGCGTCACCGGNAANAAGAAGGACGAACTNCAGNCCGTGATGCAGGAGTTGNAATCCCNGNATTTNGATTTCGACATGCAGTTCACGAACTACCGCTGACCTGCGGCTGCCAGAAGCGCAGCGTTCTCCGCAGACTCAAGCCCGACTTGCCGCGCAGCAACACCTCCAGACGATTGAGTCCGGGCTTCACCTCCAATTCCACGGCCGTTTCGGGTTCCGCGTTTTCGGACGTTTCGTAAAGTTGGTACTGCACCTTGCGGCTATTGAGAAACACCACGGAATCTTCGATCTGTGCCCGGTGTTTCGGGACAAAGCGGAGCCATCGCCGTCCGGAACCCTGAGCCTCCAAGCCATGATCCACGGCCAACACCTCAAAGGCGGGAACCTCCGCCTTTCCGAGTTCCGCCAACTCGGATAACGAAAACTGCCACGTCACTTGGGTGTCTGGAAACGCAGGACTGCGCAGAAACAACTGCAGCGGTTCATCCGACCATTCAGTGTCCGGAACCGCAAGGCGCAGCGTCTCCGTCACAGCTTGCCCGGAATCGAGTGCCTCCCACTTCACATGCCCTCGATGGATGCGCACGGTTCCGGTGCGGTCGTGCAGTTCTGCGGTGAACGACCCAAGAGTTTGTTCCGCTGTGTTTTCCACACGCAATTCTAGCGCAAGAATTTCTCCTGGATCAGGCTGGCCGTTGCCGTTACCAACACTTCCGAAGTTGCCATCATCATAAAAATCCATGCTCAGTCCGAGTGCAAGTTTTCGGGTGGGCACGGGAAACACAAGCGTGTGGGCCTCACCGATTTTTTTGCCCGAGTGATCCAGCAGCTTCAAGCGGATGGGGGCAGTGTAGGCCGGCTCATGCCTGGGAAGCGNNAGCGTCAGCGTGAGGTCGCGGGTGCCGCCTCCCGGAATTNGGCCCACGCCCCACTGCCGCTGGTCGATGGTTTCCAGCGGGCTGTGCAACACACCCACGACGCGATGCACCGGATGGGGGCTGTCGTTGCGCACGGTGAGGAGCAACTCCAATGCTGNGGGTGAACGGTGTTGCACTTGCANGCGGGCTGAGACTTCCGGGGCCATTTCCGCTTCCGCAGGCAGGGACCAGTTGATGTTCTGGAGCGCCATTGCTTCGGNAAACTCGGTTTCCTGNTCGCGCTGCACCTGCTTCACAAAAGCGTCCAGTGCTTGCGTGGGCGAGGTTCCGGATTGCCGGGCCTGCTGGAGCAGCCTCCGCGCCAGCGTAATCGTGTTGTCCTGCNGTTGTACGTCGTTGCTCGTGGGTTGCTGTGGTTGGGGGAGCATCCGCAGTCGCTGGGCAAACACGGTTGGTTTTCCAGAGGACAAAGGCGGCTCGAGTTCATCCGGACTCCACCACACGAATTGCTCGGTGTCGGGATGGACGGGGACTAGTTCCAGATCCGGAATCACNCCGATGCCGTGCAGGGACGAACCATCCGGAGTGAGGTATTGTCCGATGGTGAGCTTGAGTCCGGAGCCGTCCTGATGGATCCATGTCGCCTGAATCGTGCCCTTGCCGTAAGTGCGCTGCCCCAGCANCACCCCGCGTTTATGCTGCTGGAGCGCCGCTGCCAAGACTTCGGAGGCCGAGGCGCTGGCATCGTTCACCAACACCACCAGCGGAACCGTTCGCCACGCTTCCGGATCAAGACGATGGCGGGATTTGACGCCACGGGGAGCCAGTGCTCCCTGCGTGGAAACGATCTCCAACCCACCGGGGAGCAGCAGGTCGGCAACTTCAGTGGCGGCNTCCAAGATGCCCCCCGGATTGCCCCGCAGGTCAAGGATCAGCCCGTTCTGNTGAGTGAGTCCCTCAAGGTGGGCTTGCACCTCATCAGCAGTGCCCTGCTGGAAACGCTCCAGTCGGAGCAGCCGGATTTGTCCGCCCGCTTCCTGAAGTTCCACCACCTCGACGCTAGGGGATTCCACCACCGCACGGACAAGTNCAAAACGGATTGGCTCGTCCCCCCCCGGACGCACCATTTCNAGCACAATCGATGTGCCCACCTTGCCACGCAGACGTCGCAGGATTTCCTCCTGCGTCATGTGCACAACGGCTGTAGTGCCGATCTTGACGAAGCGGTCTCCNGGCTTGATTCCTGAAATTTTCGCAGGGCCACCGTCCATTAGTGCGATCACCTCAAGCTGATTTTCCCGCAGGCCCACGACCACTCCCAGCCCGGCGTACTCCCCGGTGACATTGCTGCGGAATTCGCGAAAAGCCGCTTGCGGCATCCACACGGAATGCGGGTCGAGTGCCTTGCTCAAACCACGGGCCAGCGCCAATTCCACACGCTGGGGCGAGTGCAGCGGAGACGAAGTCCGCAAACTCTGCGCCAGCCGCTGCAAGGCGTGGTGCACCTGTTCCAGTCCAACCGGATTGGCGATGGGCAGCAGGGTTTCAACTCCCGCGCTACGCAACCGGATTTGTGTTTTTTCCGGAGAGTCCTCCAACTCCAACTCCAGCTCTACAAATTCGCGCTCCAGTTCACGCAAGATCGAGGTGATCAGTGTTTCCGGAGCGAGCTTGTGACGGTCGGAGTAGTCGAGCTGGAGGTGCAGGAAGACCTCAGAAAGCGTTTGCGAGGCTCCGGGAACTGCAGGGGCTGGACGGGGTGGCTGTGGGGAAACCACGCATCCGGCAAGGGTCACGATCAGCCCCAGCATCCACCCAAACCGTAGGGCATTCTTCATACCCACTCCCGGATTGGTTTGCTTCCACAGACCTGTTTTGACATAGTGTTGAGCACTTTCTTGTGTTTCCAGCCGACCTTGTGTTTCCACTTGTCTTCATGACCACCCCCATCGGGGTTGAACGTCCCGACACCATCCGACTTATTTCGGAGCGCTGGGTCGAGGGACTGGAAGACAAGCACTTGGACCTGTGTTACGCAAGCTACCAGAAAACCCTCCTGAGCTACAGGCGAAAGCGGTTCTGGCCGCTGTTGATGATGGTGGCGAGCGTCTGGCTGGTTCTGCCTGCGGTGTTCTGGCGACGCTGGCGTCGGAGGCTTCCAGAGTGGCAAACCCTCAACGAAATGCGCATGGAAATCCGGGAAATCCGCAAGCAGCGCCGCCGTCGCACGTTCTGGAACCGCATCCGCCGACAACGCAATCGCATCGAATCCGAGCATCCGGAGGACTTGCGACGCTTCTATCGCACCCTCGCCAGTGCCGCACGGAACTTCAACACCCGTGTCCGTTTGCTCGATTTCACCCTCGATCGCCAAGCCAAGCAACTCGACCCTCCCTTCACAGTCCAAGAATTTGAACAGATCGAAGCCACCTTCCGGAGAATCCGCGACGAGTTGAGCAGCGCCTTTCAACTCTTAGCACTCGCCGAGCAGGATGCCGAAATCGACCTCGTGCGGCTCATGCGTGACGAATATGGCGGGTTGCCGCTCAACATCGACTATCTGGATCAGTCTGCCAACCTCGGACAGGCGGGGCAACTCGTTCACGACCTGCTGTGCTTCGAGACCACCCTGCGCGACGACCTCGCCCAACTGGCCCCCGTCAGCCCCTGAGCCACTCCTCCTAACTTCTGTCTTGACAGCCCCATCCCAACAGGGCACAATTACTAGCACTTGATCTCGTTGAGTGCTAATCGCCCAACTGCACGACAATCCATGCTGCGTTCGCAAGTTCCGGAGTCCCAAAATCAGATTGACGAGCGTACCCAGCTTGTGCTCCAAGGGATCATCGACAGTTATATCGAGACCACCGAGCCCGTCGGGTCACGCACGCTCTCCAAGCAGCTTGCGACTCCGATATCGCCCGCAACCATCCGCAACATCATGTCGGATCTCGCGGAGCTGGGTTTTCTGACTCAGACGCACACCTCGGCAGGTCGCATCCCGACGGGCAAGGCGTTCCGCTACTATGTGGACTCGCTAGCAGTGGCAGACTCCCTCACGGAAGAGCTACAGTCCAGCATCCAGAAATTGAGTGCGAAGGGGGTGAGTCAGGTTGAGGAATTGCTCTCCAACACCACTAAGATTCTTGCGAACCTCACTCAGTTCGCCTGTTTGGTGACGGCCCCGAAAACCGCCGTCAGTCGCTTGCAGCGTATCGAGTTTATCAAGGTCAGCACCAGCAAGATTCTGGTGATCCTCGTCAGCAAGTCCGGAGTCGTCCGCAACAAGCTCATCGAGATGGCCGAGGAGATTTCGCAGGACTTCCTGAACTCGATCTCTGCGTTCCTCAACGAGCAGTTCCAGAACCGCTCCTTTCAGGAAATCCGCGATCAGATCCTAGAGAGCATGGTGGAGGACAAGGAACGCTACGATCGGCTGCTTGCGCAGGCCGTGCGGCTGGGGAAGAAAGCCTTTGAGGTGAGTGACCCTCCGGAACTTTACATGGACGGGCACCTCAACTTGCTGATGAGCNACGCCTTTGGTGACCNCAACGACNTNCGGGGGCTGATGAGCACCTTCGAGAGAAAAGGCCAAATCATGGAGGTGCTGGACAGCACCATGCAGGCCGACGGTGTGCGGATTTACATTGGCGTTGAGAACACTCATGAGGGGTTGAGGGACTGCACGTTGGTAACCGCCAACTACCGTAACGAAAACAACGTCCTCGGCACTCTGGGCGTGATTGGCCCGATCCACATGGACTACCAACGGATCATTCCGGTGGTGGATTACACCTCGAAAATCCTTTCACAAGCGATCACCCGACATTCGTATGACTGAGCAGAAAGANNCTTTGCAAGCCAAGGAAGCCGTTNAGNNNACTCCGGAGNNNNANGAAGCNGNAACCCCGGNAAACGANGNAGNNNNTGAAGGTGCANCCGGAGNCTGACGAGGCNNCTGNAGCCTCTGCCGCAGAGGTTGGTGTTGCTGAAGAGGACGNCGANTCNGANNCGGATGAGTCCCCGGAAGCCNCCCTTGNAGCCGAGCGGGATCAACTNCANGANCGTTTGCTGCGGCTCAACGCNGAGTTNGACAACTACAAGAANCGCATGATCCGGGAGAACTCCGAGCGNCTGCGCTACAGCAGTTTTGAGCTGCTNGCGGGACTCCTNCCCACGNTGGACAATCTNGAACGNGCNATTGNNCACGCNAAGAAGGAGGAATCCACNCGCGAGANCATGATCGAGGGGNTGGANCTGGTTTGCAAAATGNCCNNGGACACNCTCGTCAANCATGGGGTCAGCAAAATTTCAGCNCAGGGGGAAGTCTTCGATCCNACACGGCATCAGGCGGTGGGNATGGTNGAGACCACAGACGTNCCCANCAACCATGTTGCNGANGAGTGCCNGGTCGGCTACACCCTGCATGANCGNATTCTGCGGCCNGCGATGGTNCGNGTCGCTGGCAAATAANTNGACACAACACAACCACGGCAAGGAGTCNTTATNATGNCAAAAGTGATTGGCATTGACCTCGGAACCACCAACTCCTGCATNNCGGTGATGGAGGGGGGNGATCCGCANGTGATTCAGAACTCGGAAGGNGNNCGCACNACTCCNTCNATGGTCGCNTTNAACGATGCNGGCGAACGGCTNGTTGGGCAGGTNGCCAAGCGNCAGGCGGTGACCAANCCGGACNGCACNATNTTCTCGGCAAAGCGCCTCATGGGNCAGGCNCTGGATTCCGATGCNGTCAANCACACNCAGGGCATGGTTCCCTATANAATCNCCAAGGGNGCAAACGACCTCGCCTACATTGANGTGGAGGGCAAGCANTACTCGCCGCAGGAAATCTCNGCCTTCGTNCTNCANAAGATGAAGCAGACNGCNGAGGAGTACTTGGGNGAAACNGTCACNGANGCTGTGGTCACGGTGCCNGCCTACTTCAACGANAGCCAGCGTCAGGCGACCAAGGATGCGGGNAAGATCGCCGGACTCAATGTCCTGCGCATCATCAACGANCCAACCGCNGCNGCAATGGCCTATGGGNTGGACAAGAGAAGAACGACGAAAAGATCGCGGTCTTCGACCTTGGGGGCGGCACCTTCGACATCTCAATCTTGGAACTCGGCGAGGGTGTGTTTGATGTCAAGGCGACAAACGGGGACACCTTCCTTGGCGGAGACGACTTTGACGCCCGGCTGATGGACTTCCTCGCCGATGAGTTCAAGAAGGAACAGGGCATTGACCTACGCGGAGACAAGATGGCTCTGCAACGTCTCAAAGAAGCCTCGGAGAAGGCCAAGCACGAGCTCTCCA
>PANO01000054.1 GCA_002707655.1 Deltaproteobacteria bacterium | reverse complement strand
TCTGCGGCGGGGGGGGGCCGCGCCCGACGATCACGGACGCGAACCTTGTGCTGGGACGTCTCAATCCGGAAGCCCTCTTGGCGGTGGAGCATCCGGTTTCGCTGGAAACCGTCCGGGAGCGCATCATGTCCGAAATCGGCTCCCCGCTCGGCATGGCATCGGTGGACGAAGCCGCTTCTGCGATTCTGCGCATCGCCAACATCAAGATGGCCGAAGCGCTGCGGCTGGTTTCACTGGCTCGCGGGCACGATCCCCGCGATTTCGCGCTCTTCGCCTTTGGCGGAGCGGGGCCGCTGCACGCCGTCGCACTCGCCCGTGAGCTTGGGGTTCCCAAGGTGCTGGTGCCGTCCCGTCCGGGCATCACCAACGCGGTCGGTTGCGTGGTCGCGGACGTGCGGCACGATTACGTCAACACCCTCAACACGCCGCTGCCCCTCGTGGACATGGCGCTCGTGCAGGAAACGCTGGAGCGGCAAATCGCCGAAGGCCAAGCGACCATCGAACGTGAAGGCGTGGAGATCGAAGAACTCACCGTGATCCACGACGTGGACATGCAGTTTCAGGGACAGACGCACATCCTCACCGTCCCGCTTGCTTCCACCAAAGTGGCGCGTGAGCAACTGCACGAGGTCTTTGAAAAAGCCTACTGGAACCGCTTTGCCGTGGAACTTCCGGAAATCCGCCCCGTGTTGGTGAACCTGCACACTGCTGTGATTGGCCACCGCAAGGACGTGCCGCTTTCGGCGTTGATGAAAGCCTCCGAACGCAAAGCCACGGTCGCAGAATGCCGCATCGGAACCCGCTCCGTGTGGTTCGAGCAGGGCCGTTGCGACACACCCATTTACCGACGTGAACACCTGCCGCTGGAAGGCATGTTGGAAGGACCAGCAATCATCGAGCAACTGGACTCCACCACCGTGGTGGAACCCGGAAACACGGTTGCCGTTGATACGTTTGGCAACCTGCTCATCACGGTGTGACGATGTCGACCCCTCACCTCGATGCTTTCCGGATTCCGAGTTTGAGGAGCGCACCGCTAGTGTTCTGCCTAATTATAGTCAAAGCTACTGGTCATAGGATACATTTTAACTGGAATACAAACAGCCAATTTATTGATATTCAACAATATTTATTAGATTAGTCGCTAGTTCATAGTGTTCGATTTTAATGGATTTTACTGTAATTGACAAAGCACTAGGCGCAGCGGAAAATGGCCAGCTACAAGCTACACCGGACTAATTAAGAAGTCTCACTTTTACTGGCACTCCTCACACCCTTGGCCCGGCGCAGCTCTTCCCCCAGCCGCAACCGCTTTGCGCCATCAAGGTAGCGCAGCCCCTCCTCGTAGGTGTGGGGAATGACCATCGGTACCGGTTGCGGCTGTCCGAAATCATCAAGCGCGGAGAAGGTGAAGTAGCAAATATTGGTGGTCTGGGTGCGACCCGTTTGGGGGTGGATGACTTCCGTGGTGACTTCAATGACGAGGTGCAGACCATCGGTGTGGATGACGAATCCAGTGAAGGAGAGGATGGCACCAATCTCGACAGGCTGGAAGAAATACATGTGGTCCATGCACACAAATTGCGGAGGGCAGCGACAGTGCAGGTAGGTGATGTTCCACGCCAACTCAAAGGCCTGCCGCATGAGGTAACCGCCAAAAATCTTGTTGTGGATGTTGCGCGATTGCGGGTGCATCAGCAGTGTCGCCTGCCGTTGGGTTTCGTGTATCGGAACCCCGGTGATTTGCTGATGCTTTGTGCGCAGAAAAAGCCGGTGCAGCCGGACGCTCTCTTCAGCGGTGGGCGTATGCTTGAGGTAGTTGTTTTGTGCCATCGCCCGCCGTTGCTGCTGGCGCTGCTCTCCTTCCTGAAAACGTCGGTGCTCCTCGTCCGTTTGTGGCACGAGCGGGTTGACTGCGGCGGATGTTTCTCCCTGTCGCGCCACCATGATGAAGTACGCCCGCGCCACAGCTTGCCACCCGCCATTGCCGTCTTCGGAAGCGACTTGCAGTCCAACCTCCATCGAACTACGTCCCGTCCAGTTCACAGAAGCCCGCNCCCGCAGGTCACGGTCGCTGCGCAACTCGTCCAGCAGGTCAATGCGGTCGCAAGCTGCCGTGACAATGGTGAGTCCGCGCTCCCAGCCCTGTGCATGGTTGTAGGCCGTTCGGCCAGCACTGAGGTCGAAATCCTCCAGCAGTTTGCCAAGTCGCAGCCCTCCAAAGAAATTGAGGTAACGCTCCCGGAGTTCGGCATCCGTCCGGAAGGGCAGGATTTCCTCAAAACTCGAAACGGAGGGAGGCCGTTCGCTCAAGGGTTGCTTCGCCCCGTCCGGAGCCGGGGTTGGCCGGGGAAGACNCGCCTGCTCGGCAGGGTCGGGGTGTGACGATTTGTTCATTGCGCTCCNCCGAACGCAGGGTAGATTTCTTGGGGAGGATTCCAGTCNGCAGCGCAGCGCAGACCAATCCGGAAGGAACGGGTCCACGGTGCAAAGGCATAGCGGCGGGCTGGGCGCAAACCTTCCGGCGCTCCGGCTCCGTCCAGTCCGTCCCACGCACCGCCACGCGCCACGCGCAGGGGATAGTCTGCGCGCTCAGGAGCATCCGGCCCCGTCGGGTTGTCCGGAAGGCCGAGGTGGGAGAAGTAGTCTGGCGCGTAGTAGTCCGCCACCCATTCGAGAACATTGCCGTGCAGGTCGTGCAATGCAAAGGCGTTGGGGAGTTTTTGCCCGACGAGTTGAGCGGACCAACGGCCTGCGTCACGAGTGTTTTCGGCAAACCAAGCGTACTGGCCGAGCAACACGGAATCGCCCCCAAAAGCGTCAGGTCCNGGNCTTCCGGAACGGGCAGCGTACTCCCACTCGACCTCCGTGGGCAGGCGGTAGCCTCGGAATTTGCAGTACGCCTGCGCGTTTTTCCAGTCAACATACACCGCAGGCTGGTCAAAAGCGGTCGTGTCAAAACCTCCGGTTCCGCGTTCGCACAAGTCACAGCGGGCGTATTCGGCATTTGTCACCTCATGCTGCCCCAGCAGAAATGGACGGACCTCGACCCGATGATCCGGAGTTTCGTCCGCACGTCCCGTGCTGCTGCCCATGATGAACTCCCCACCAGGAATCAGGCGCATGCCTTCCGGAATGACNGGCTCTGGAGNGAGCCGGACTTCAGCTTGTGGAGGCTCGACCAGCGCCAGTTGCTGAGGTTCGGCAAAACTCTCGCCCACGAATTCTGCTGCCAACGGATCCTCAATTTCCTCTTCCAGCGGTTCGTCAATGCCCTCAGCGACAAACCCAAAATTCTGAGCAGGTTCCACAGTGGCTTCAGGCGCAGTGTCANCGGCTTCAGCAAACGGAGCGGCTTCGGTGGTTTCCGCAGGTTCGAGAGCCACCACTGGGGTTTCGAGNGGCTTGGTTTCCACTCTTGCAACCGGAGCTTCGAGTAGAGTTTGCCAAAGGACCGATTCGGTCGCCAACTCGTAAAGTTGGAGCGAGATTTTCAGAACCCCCTCCTCCTGATGATGCGTTCCCGTGATCATCCAGTCGGCCTCGGCTTGACCGGCGAGGTCTTCCACCAACTGCTGGCTGCTGCGTCCGGGAAAGGCGCTGTTCCACTCAGCCCGCAACTGCTCCAGTTTTATGAACGGAACCGCCTGCTGGCCCAAGCGTTCTTCAAGCATTTGCGCGAGTCTTTGCTCCAGAATCGTGGACAGTGGATTCCGTTCCCGATGCAGACGTTCTACGAGATCAACCACCGCCACCCGTGGGGCGAGCCGCAGAGGATCCTTCGCGAGTTCGCTGATTTCCTCNGCTGCGCTCGTCAACGCCTCCGCCACCGTCGGGTGGTTCGTGTAGAGNGAAAGCGCCCGCCCTTCCGGAACTCCAAAACCCAGCCCCAGCAGCAGACAAAGCTGAAGGCGTAATGTCCTCATCAGAAAATGAAGCAAACGGTGCATCGAGGCATTCGACTGGAGGTCAAAAGCAGTTCTCTTGAAATTTTCGCAAGTTTCATGATAGTCTCACTTTTGCAGTGATCNGCTTCAGATTGACTCAAATTGAACCCAACGGCAAGAGTTAGCAGAACTCCCCCTCTGGGCGAATTCCAAACCACACCATGCCCGTGAACCCTGAGAACCCGATCCAAGCCGCAGAAATCGTGCTACCATGTGNGGAATTGAACCCGACTCTTGAGTTTTTCACGGAGAGACTTGGCTTCCGGGTCAACACTATCTTTCCAGCGGACGCCCCGGCAGTGGCAGTGATCAGCGGGTATGGTGTGCGTCTCCGGCTGGAACGCGGGNGTTCCGGCACTCCCGGAATCTTGCGCCTGCTCTGCAAAAATCCTGCTGAGTTTGCAGACGGTGCCTCCGAACTGACCGCCCCCAANGGCNCCCGCATCGAACTCNTNGCTGCAAACCCACCNCTGGTGCTGCCTCCGGAACAGCAGTCGTTCGTGTGCAACCGGATCAGCGACGATTCGCAATGGCAGGTGGGCCGTGCGGGGATGCAGTACCGCGACCTCATTCCGGATCGCCAAGGCGGGCGCTTCATTGCTTCGCACATCCGCATTCCCAATGGTGGCCCTGTCCCGGATTACACTCATTTCCACAAGATCCGCTTTCAGATGATCTACTGCTACAAGGGCTGGGTGCGCTTGGTGTACGAAGATCAAGGGTCGCCCTTCGTGATGCAGGCGGGGGACTGCGTGCTACAACCTCCGCAAATCCGGCACCGTGTGCTGGAAAGCTCCCCCGGACTGGAGGTCATCGAAATCGGTTGTCCTGCCGAACACGAAACCTGGGCCGATCCCGAACTTGACTTACCAACTCCGGAAGTGCAGTCCCAGCGGGATTTCGGAGGTCAGCGTTTCGTGTTACATCAAGTGGCCCAAGCGGAATGGCATCCGTGGCGTATCGAGGGCTTTGAGTTCCGGGACACCGGGATCGGTGCCGCGACAAATGGACTTGCCGGAGTACAGGTGGTTCGCCCCGTGGAAAACACCACTCCACAAATCTGTAGCCACAGCGGGGAGTTTTGCTTCCTGTTCACGCTGTCGGGTGGAATCACGCTCACCGTCGCAGGACGCGGTGCCCATAGGCTCGAAGCCGGAGCTTCCTGTGTGATTCCGGCGCAGTCTCGTCACGCTCTCACAGGCGGCACGGACGACTTGGAATTGCTGGAAGTGACGCTGCCCGCCGTGCTTGCAACACAGCACCATGTGGTGCCGATGGCAGTTCTGCAAAATTCTGACGATCAACTTGGACAATAGACTTGCACATCAGTTTCACCTCGTTGAGGAAGCCTTCCCCGTTTCGGGGATGGGAGTCGAGGGCTCTTGAGACGGCCTTGAGGTGGTGGGAGTAACACTTTTGCTGAAGCGGAGAGGCTTCGTCATAAATGGAAAGGCCGTCGCTGACAAGAACGCTGCGAAAGTCCTTTCCGATGATTTGTTGCAGTTGCTCCCGGTGCGGTGGGCAACGATGCAGTAGAGGGTCAGTTGCGGGTTGGTGAAGTCCCAGAGGGTGTGTCCGGGAGCCCCCACATACCAGCTTGTCTCGTCGCTGTAGAGCACTTCGCAATGGCGAACTTCTTCCTGCAAAGCCTTGTGTTCGGGGGCCAGCTTGGTGGCTAGGCGATGGGTCGCCTCTACCAGCACTCCCGGAGTCAGGAAAAGCCCGAAGAGATCCTTCAGGAGATCGCAACTCCTGGGCTTGGAAAGATGCCAGTGGTGCTGAAGCTGAGCGGTCATTGAAAGGGCCTTGGGACCGAGATGCACTCCTGCTGCCCGACCGCTGTGGAGACTTGAAGGGGATGGGTGGGGCGAACTTCCCCGCAGCAGGCACAACGGCCCCAGAAAGTGGTCAGCCCGATCACCCGCAATTTATAGTCAAAGCTACTGGTTCTAGGACACATTTGGATTGGGATACAAATAACCAATTTATTGATATTAAAAAATATTTATGGTCTGTGTAACATCAGTAATGAAGAAACGGCAGTGTNGGGCGNCGCACCCGNATTTANAGGACGCNNCTCCCCGAAAACTCCAGCACAGCAAATTNTCCGAAGCCGGACTCTCTGTTTGTCGAACCCACGCTTGCTGACATCGCACTTGCGGCTTGCGGATGCGGATGCCATGGTGAATTTTTGATTTTCTCCGATCCCTCATGTCTTGGAAGAACTACCACTCCCACACCTATCGCTGCAAACACGCCAAGGGCGACGCGGTGCAGTTTGCGCGGGCGGCACGAGTGGGGGGGGCNTCGGTTTACGGGATGTCCGACCACGCAGCACTTCCGGATGACCGCTGGGACAGTGTGCGCATGGCCCACGATGAGTTGGATGATTATGTTGCCGCCGTGCGTCACGCGCAGGTCGAGGTGCCGGAAATCACGGTTCTGCTCGGCATGGAGTGCGAGGATGTCCCGGAGTTTCGCCNGTACTACGAAGAGGAACTGCTCGGACGTCGCTGCTTTGACTACCTGATTGGCGCGGGACACTACACCCCGCTGAATGGCGAGTGGTTGAACTCGTTTTCAGAACTCACCANCGCCCGCGCCCTGCGGGCCTACAGCGACCACCTCGCTGAAATGATGGCCACCGGACTTTACGCTTTCATTGCGCATCCGGATGTTTTTGGCATCGCTTGGGAGCGCTGGGACCGCGACGCCGAAACCTGTGCCCNCGACATCTTNGCCGCTGCTGCTGACACGAAAACCCCGCTTGAAATCAANGGCAACGGACTCCGCAAGCGTTCGATCCACACCTCGGAGGGCGAGCGCAAACCTTACCCGTGGAAGCCGTTTTGGGAACTGGCGGCGGAATATCCGGTGACGGTCATCTGCAACTCGGACGCACATCGTCCGGAAGACGCGCTGCAAGGGCTGCCGGAACTGNACACGATTGCCGAAGAAAACGGGTTGACGCTGGCCGATTTGTCGTACCTTGAACCTCCGAATCAGACGGTGGCATGATCAAGGGGAGAATTCAGGAGACAGAATTCAGGAGAGCAGGAATTGGCNCGGAGTGAGAGAAAGGCTGCAAAAATCAAGGAGGGGGTGCTGTCACGGTACCCGATCTTGTCATTTCAGGCCGAGCAAAGCGGAGACCCGGAATCCGGGACTCCTGACTCCTGACTTCTCAAGAAAAAAATGGGCGACACCTTCGGACAACTTTTTCGGATNACCACTTGGGGTGAATCGCACGGGGGCGCAGTCGGTGTGGTCATTGATGGCTGCCCCTCNGGACTGGCGCTTGATGAAGNTCTGCTGCAACGGGAATTGGACCGCCGCCGTCCCGGACAAAGCCGCATCGTCACACAGCGCAAGGAACACGACACCGCCCAAATCGTTTCCGGGGTTTTTGAGGGCCGCACCACCGGAACGGCGATTTCCATTCTCGTCTGGAATCAGGACGCCCGCCCGCAAGCCTACGATCACCTCAAGGACTTGTTCCGGCCCAGCCACGCCGATTTCACCTACGAGCAGAAATTTGGGTTCCGGGATTGGATGGGGGGCGGTCGCTCCAGTGCTCGCGAGACGATTGGACGAGTGGCGGCAGGTGCGGTGGCCAAGGCGCTGCTGCGGGAATGTTGCGGGGCCGAGGTGTTGGCATGGGTTGAGCAGATTCACGACCTCCGGGCCGAGGTNGACCGTGACACGGTCACGGAAGCNGACATTGAAGCCAACATGGTGCGCTGTCCGGATGCCGCGATGGCGGAAAAGATGCTCGCCCGCATTGACGAAACCCGCAAGCAGGGNGACAGCCTCGGGGGCATTGTGCGGGCGCACGTCCGCAACATGCCTGCCGGACTCGGAGAACCGGTGTTNGACAAGCTCACCGCTGATCTTGCCAAAGCCCTGATGTCGCTGCCCGCCACACGAGGGGTGGAATTCGGCTTGGGCTTCGANGCGGTCCTCATGCGNGGATCGGAACACAACGACGCCTTTGAGACCCGCNACGGGGAAATCCACACTCGCACCAACCGCTCCGGAGGCATCCAAGGGGGTATTTCCAATGGTGAAGATTTGGAGTTGCGCATTGCCTTCAAACCGACGGCNACTATCAATTTTGAGCAGGACACCGTGACCCGCGAGGGCAAGACGGTCAAACTGCGGGCGAAGGGGCGGCACGATCCCTGTGTGTTGCCAAGGGCAGTGCCGATGGTGGACAACATGATTGCGCTGGTGTTGGCCGATCATTTTTTTCGAAATCAGGCCAAGACTTTGGATCGTCTCAAATNCTGAGCAAATCGGGTCTGTCCTTTGCATGATGAACTTGAAGTGATGCTTTAACTGTTGCTTCGTCCCAACCCATGACGNTTCCCAAACCAAAATCTGCCGAATCCAGACGACGCATTGACTCNCAGAAACCTTCCAAGTTTTCCANGAACGGCTTTGACCTTGATGTTCCCNCGCTGATAATCAGCGGGGTGGTGCTCTTCGTGGTGTTTTTCGTTCTGCAAGTGGTGTTGATCACCAACTGACGCTCATCCTTTCCGCCGTTGACTCCGGTGGTTTTCACATGAATCCAATCGACTGCTTCAACGGTGATGCCGATGGACTGTGCGCCCTGCACCAGCTCCGGCTTGCGGAACCTGCGGAATCGGAACTCGTCACCGGAGTGAAGCGTGATATTCAGCTGCTGGAGCGCATCCGGGAACGATGTGATTGCGAGATCACCGTTCTCGACATTTCGCTCGACAGCAACCGCGATGCCCTCCAGCAATTGCTGGAGCAAGGCAACCACATCCGCTGGTTTGATCACCATTTTTCTGGAGAAATTCCCGATTCACCCTTGCTCCACGCCACCATCCACACGAGTCCGGAAGTTTGCACCAGTCTTTTGGTGAATCAGGAACTTGCAGGGAAATTCCGGGAATGGGCGCTCACCGCTGCGTTTGGAGACAACCTGCACCGTGCTGCACAACGCCTTGCCGAGCAAGCCGGGCTTGATGCCGAACAGCAAACCCAACTCCGGGAACTCGGCGAGTTGCTCAATTACAACGGCTATGGCGAGACCGTNGCCGATTTGCACTTTCCGCCGGATCAACTCTTCCGGCACATGCAACCGCACGAATCTCCGTGGAGTTTCATTCACGAATCCGAGGCACTTCCAAAACTCCGTGAAGGGTATCGTGCTGATCAGGCGCAGACGGAAACCTTGCAACCGGANTCAGAAAGCCTAGGTGGTCGTGTGTTCCGCTTGCCTTGTGAACCGTGGTGTCGGCGGGTGGTGGGNGTGTTCAGCAACCGCATGGCGCGGGAACATCCGGAGTTGGCCCACGCCGTGCTGGTGGACACCGGACACGGCACNTTGGTGGTCAGCGTGCGNGCGCCACTGGAACGCCCGCAAGGTGCNGATGCGCTTTGCCGGAAATTCGACGGAGGCGGGCGGGCGGGCGCCGCTGGAATCAACGCGCTTCCGGATGCAGAGGTCGAGCGTTTTCTCGCCGTTTTTGCAGCAAGCTATCCGGGATTACGAATCCNGTGATACCGTGCAACTTCCCTCGCTGGAGGTGGCCTTCGCCGTCGAAGTCCTCTACGGTGGCCGCCGATTCCGGAGGGGTTATAAGCAGGGCGATTCGGTTCCGGTGATCACCGCAGACACCAATCCGAATGCCGGCCTCAGCTCTCCTACGCCGACGAAGCCGCCCTCCGGAAAACGCAGGAGACTGAGTTCGCGTCTTACCCTCAGCGACGACCCAAGGGAACCGGAGGGTGCAAGTCGTGGCCTTACCGCTTGACATCGCCCCGAATCGTGGGCACCCTGTACAAAGCCGGGGCCGCGCAATCGACGATTTCGAATNGTGTCAGATCCTAGCGGAAGCAGCACTAAGATTTCCTAGATGTGCCGCGTCACCCCGGTCATCCATAAACCCCTTCCCTGAACTTCGGCCAGATGGCCTATGTCGTACTGGCGCGCAAGCTTCGCCCCCAACGTTTTTCTGACTTGATTGGTCAGGAGATCAGCACCCGGATTCTCCAAAACGCGATTCGGCAGGACCGTGTGGCCCATGCGTTTTTGTTCACGGGGTCGCGGGGGACGGGCAAGACCAGCGCCGCCCGCATTCTCACCCGCGCCCTCAACTGCCTGACGCCTCAAGACGCCGATCCCTGCGGTAGCTGCGAGAACTGTCGGGAGATCGAAAGCGGCGCAACTCCGGATGTTTACGAGATTGACGCGGCCTCGAACCGAGGCATTGAGAACATCCGTGAACTGCGCGAGAACGTCAACTATGCTCCGGCCCGCTGTCGCTTTAAGGTCTATATCATTGACGAGGCGCACATGCTCACGCTGGAGTCGTTCAACGCGCTTTTGAAGACGCTGGAGGAGCCACCGCCGCACGTCAAGTTCATCCTCGCCACCACCGATCCGCACAAGGTTCCACAGACCATCCTCTCGCGCTGCCAGCGTTATGATTTCTTGCGCATTCCGGTGCGCACGATGGTGGACTACCTCCGCCAAGTGGTGTCGCAGGAAGGCATCACACTGCCGGAAAGTGCCCTAGAGCTGATTGCACGAAATTCCGTGGGCGGCATGAGAGACGCGCTTACGGCGATTGACCAAGTACTGAGCAGCCTCGGCGAGGAAGCGTCAGATGAGGAAACTGCGCAGTTGCTGGGGGTGCTGGATTCACATTCCCGGATGCGACTGCTGGAGGCGTTGACCGCCAAGGACGCTCCTGCCGCTATGCGGTGTTTTCAGGAACTCCACGATAGCGGACACGATACCCAAACCCTGCTCCGGAACCTGCTGGAATCGGTCAAAACCTGCGCACTCATCCAGACTTTGGGGCCAGACCGGGAGCTCTTTCAGGAGTACTCGAACGACGAGTTGGAGACCTTTGCAGCACTGGGGAAACAGGTGCGTCCGGATGAATTGCAGCAGATGTTTCAAGTGCTGCTGGAACTGGAAGAACGCCTCAAACGCAGCACGCACGTCCGCATCTGCTTCGAGATGGCGATTCTGCAACTCACTTCGGTGGTGCCGCTCGTCGGCATTCCAGAGTTGCTGGAGCAATTGCGGGGCTTGCCGACAGGTGAGGTTGCCGCACCACCTTCGCCGCCTTCCGGAAACACCGGAGGTTCTTCGTCTTCCGGAGGGACTGGCCCTGGCCCCCCCTATCACCGCAAGGCCGGACGCATCACCTCGATGCTCAAGCAAGAGGAACGCAAGCCAGCCGAATCCACACCCGTCAAGCCGCCGGAAACTCCCGGTATGACGAAGATGGAATCTCCAAAACCGGAGCCGCCCAGCATGGCGAAGGCACCACCGTCGTCTGCACCGGAACTCTCTGCGGCTCACCTCAACGGCCATGCTCCGGAACCGGAGGTGGTTGCGGAACTGGCACCAAGTCTGAGCGTTCCCGAAAATCCGGTGGAACTGGCCGGGACGATGGAGCGACAACCGCCTTCCGAACGCTGGGTGCAGTTTGTCCAGTCTTTGCGGCAGCATGCTCCCAAGCTCGCAGGGTTGGTGCGCAACGCGATTCCGGATGAGCTTGGGGGCCAGGAGTTGCGGTTGGGTTTTCGGAATGTCGGTTTTGTGCAAATGCTCACGGCGGAGAACATGAGCGAATTGGCACGTCTGCTGAAAAAATTTCTAGGCCGTGAGGTGGGGGTCCACTGCCTTCAGGAACCGCAGGTTTCTCTGTTCCGGACGGTGCTGGAACAAGAGGAATTTGTCGAGCAGCAGGAACGCGAACGTCGCCGCCAAGCAGCTCGGGAACACCCGCTGATCCAGAACATCCTCGCAACCTTTCCCGGCAGCGAGATCACGGAGATTCGACTGCATTGAGTGCGGGTCTGCCGTTTTGAACTTCCAACCCAAATTGAGAGAACGACATGGATTTCAATGAATTGATGAAGAAAGCCCAGCAAATTTCGCAAAACATGCAGGGCCAGCAGACCGAGCTTGCGAAGGAAACCTTCTCGGTTTCTGTGGGGGGCGAGATGGTGAAGATGACCTTCAACGGCAACCAAGAACTACTTGCGGTGGAGATTGATCCGGAGGTGGTTGACCCAGAGGATGTGGAGACGTTGCAGGACTTGATCCGCTCGGCGGTCAACGAGGGCATCCGCTTAAGCCGAAAACGGGCGCAGGAATTCATGGGCAAGCAATTCGGGCAGTTCACGGGAAACATGGACCTCGGCAACTTCTTTCCTCCCAAGTCCTGAGCGACCCTGTGCGCTGGCGGTTGATTGAAGACGCGCCGCAGTCCGGAGTGTTCAACATGGCGGCGGATCAGGTGTTGCTGGAACGTTTCTGTCCCGGAGATTCTCCGATTCTCCGCCTCTACGCTTGGGAGCGCTCCACCCTTTCCATTGGACGCAACGAACGAATTGATTCCGAACTCGNTCCGCAGCGCTGTGCGGAGTTGGGCATTCCCATCGTCCGCCGCAGCACCGGAGGTAAGGCGGTGCTGCACGGCTCGGACTTGACCTATGCGGTCGTGGGCGGAGTGCTGGCNCCGGAATTTGCAGGNGGAGTGCTGGACAACTACCGCTTTCTGGCACAGGGGTTTTTCCGGTTTTTCGAGAAACTGGGACTGCGCCCCGAATTGCAGGCAAACTCCCGAAAATCAACGGAGACCCACGTTTGCTTCGCCGATCCCAGCGCCTACGAGATTTTGGCGGAGGGCCGCAAGCTCATCGGCAGCGCCCAGCGTGTGCGAACCGTCCGGAACAAAGATGGCTCCAGCGAGCGGGTCTTTCTCCAGCACGGCTCCATTCCACTGGCCGATCCCTCCAAAACGNTCGCCNCGCTTTTTCCCCACACCACCGTGCAAACCCTCCAACAGCAGATGCACTCCCTGGAGCGCNTNGGGGTGCTGGAGCGGCACGATCTTCCGGAATTGCAGGCTCTCCTCAAGGACGCCATTGNCGAGAGCATGGGCGTGAGTTTTTGGGNGCAACCGTGGACTCCAGAAGAGCGGTTGGCGATCACGGCGGCGCAGCGTCGGTTCCAGTCGTTGGGAGAAACTTCCGGGCACACTTGATGCTTGGTTTTGGAAGACGAGAAGAAAATGCAAAAAAACATTTTGGGGGCTTGCGTGTGCCCAATGCCCTTCAGTAGAGTGAATCCATCGGCGGGACAATTCCTGATCCNGNTTTCATCAACCTCTTTCGACAGTGCTAGGNAGCGGACTTTGATTCCTGTTGCCTGACAGAGTCACACATGCCAGACCTCAGCCCGTACACCCGGGCGATGGNGCAATGCTTATCCAGCTTGGAGGACACGCCTCCGGAAGAGGTGGGCTGTACCTGCCCAGCTGGGCATCTGCTGGTGAACATGTTGCAGGGGCGNATGCTCGAACACCTCAANTATCGGGTCGGCCTCTACTACGGCATTGATCCGGAAACGCTGGGCGAAGAGTTCTCCACCGCGCTCATCGAGGTCTTCAACAAGGAGATTTTCGGGGCGTTCCGGCNNAAGGTCGAGGATCAACCNTGGCTGATCTTCTTCCTTGCCCGCCGCATTGTCGAGGTCGAATCCAGCGACAGCCCGGACCCGCAACAGCGTATCAACCGCCTCTACCTCTCCATCTTCTGCAAGCACCTCGAGTACCGCAACCTCGAACGCATCATCGCCGCGTTGCAAAGCGATCCGCGCATCCAGAACACCATCGTTAGCTGCGTACAGCAGCATTAGGGACACTATCCTTCCGGATTNTCCGCCACAGCTTCCTGAGCCTCGCGCGAACACGAACGCTGCCCCGTTCTCCAAACTATCAAAACTCCCAGCGCCACCGGCAAGACTCCGGTGAGCAAATAGTAAACGGCGTCAAAGCCCGTGATGAAGTTGGTGCGGTTGTCCTGATCCGGGTTGTATTCNAGGGACATGAAAAAATCGAGGATCAGCCACATCAGTGAGACCGCCCAAAAGAGCAGAAGCTTTCCGGACATAGGATTAAGGTGTAGAGGAGGGTTGCGGTTGCACTTGGCTGAGTTCTTCGGGAGTGTTCACGTTCACGAGTTGTCCGGCAAACACGTCAGGAACCTTGGGGGCGTGGATGGGCCAGTGCGGAAACTGGCGCTGGAGCGATTTTCGGCCCTCGTGCCACATTTGCTCCAGTAGCGGGCGCAGGGACGGTTCGTAGATGGCGAGTACCGTTTCGTGCCGTCCGTCCGGGGAAATCGGGACGGTTGCCGGATGCTGGGGACTGCGCTCCCGGCAGAGCCATGCCAACAAGTCGGCTTCCAGCAACACCAAATCGCAACCAACCACCAGCCACGCCGCATCTGGATGCTGGGCGAAGAGTCCGAGCAATGCGCCCACCGGGCCGATTCCAGACACTTGATCCGGGCAGTGTGGAATTTCGGAAATGCCTGCGGGTGCGTTGGAGGGTAGGGGGCCAGACAGCACCACCTCCTGAACCTCCGGAAGTGCTTGCAGCAAGCGGACGAGATGGAGCGCATGGGGGCCATGTCCATGATCCAGCCACGCTTTGGGACGCCCCATCCGGATGGAACCGCCACCGACCAGCACAGCGGCCCGCAGTGAAGGAGGTGGCCCGCTGGGCGTCATGCGTTTCCTTCGTGGTCGACGCTCAAGGATCCTTCGAGTTTCTCAGGTTGATCTCACAAAAAGCTCTATTCTGCCCAACCACTTGGTGTTTGTCAACTGGAAGAACATTTCATGCTTCCAACCTCCTAACATTGTTTTACAACTAACCTCATGTCTGGACTCCCGTGGGGTTCCGTGCCACCATGAAACGCTTGAATGTGGTTCAGAGGAGACGCCGATGATGACTTACACCTGCGCTAAGCGCTACTACAACCTGCCGTGCGCCCATCGCCAGCACAACCACCGGGGGGACTGCTCGAAGATTCATGGCTACTCCCGCAGCTTTGAGTTTCACTGCGCGGCCCACGAGTTGGACGAAAACGGGTTTGTCTTTGATTTTGGCAACCTGAAGGATTTGTACGAGCATCTGGAGTACATGTGCGACCACACCCTGCTGATCAACGAAGCAGACCCACACCTCGATCTTTTCCGCCAGATGAATGAATTGGGCCTCTGCAAACTCCGGATCGTGAAAAACTGCGGGGCGGAAGGCATGGCCCGCTATTTCCTGGATTACGCTAATGAGTTGGTGCGCCGGGAATCCAACGGACGCGCCTGGGTTTACCGAGTGACGATGTACGAGAATGACAAGAACTCCGCAACCGTCGAACTTTCCGGAAGGGCCAATGCCTGATTCACATCGCGGCGAAACCACATCGGGTGAACAAAACATGGAGCAGCTCGAACGGGCTTTTGAACTGCTCATTGAGGGACTCGGACTTGATCGCTCCGACTCCCATTTGCAGGACACCCCGCGCCGCGCCGCCGAAGCGTGGGCAAAGGAATTGTGTGCTGGACTGAACGGCCCGCAGTTTCGGCTCACCACCTTTCCCGTTGAATCGGAAGCGGATTCCAGCATGGTGGCGTTGCAGCAGATTCCCGTCAAATCGATCTGCGCCCACCACCTGCTGCCCATCCTTGGCTGGGCCACAGTTGCTTACGTCCCCAATGGGCAGTTGTGCGGACTCTCCAAGCTCTCACGGGTGGTGGATCACTTCGCCCGTCGTCCCCAAGTGCAGGAACGATTGACCAACCAAATCGCCGATTTTCTACAAACCGGGTTGCACCCCCAAGGAGTGGCGGTGCAGGTCAAGGCCTCCCACATGTGCATGGAACTCCGAGGGGTCAACCACACCGGATTGATGACCACCTCCACCCTGCGNGGTGTGTTTCGGGAGGATACCACGCTGCGGGAAGAATTCATGCAACTCGCCAACAACGGCAAGTAAAGAATCCGGATTTTCAGAAGCTGTAGCCCAGCGAAGCGCTGATAGCGAGGCCGGTTCCGGAGGCGCTTCCGGCGCTGGTGGGATAGCTGGCAAACTGTAAAGTGGAGCGGGCGGAGGCATAAAGTAGGTGTCCTTCGTATTCGAAATAGTGACGACCCTCGGCCCGTAAGCCCCAGCCGAGGCGGTCCATGGACGACACGCTGTTTCCGGAGGTGGAGCGCAAATCCCCAGAACTCAACTCAAATCCGTAGCTGATCAGCAGAGGCCGCTTGAAGGGTTGCGTGAGGTAATCCAGCCCGACCGCAGTTTGGGTCAGCGAGGCACCGCTGCTGGAGAACTGCCGATAGTGCAGGGTGTGCCGCAGGGGAGGGGATTTTGGATAGGAGGACTCGGCGGTTCCTTCCAACCCCGTCATCATGCCGCTTTTCACGCCTCCCCCTCCAGAAAAGCTGGAGAAGCCCAAGCCGCCACTTGCACTGTCAAAATTGGCGAGCGGATTAAAGAAAACCAGTGCGCTGCCCAAAGTGAGCATCAGGTACATCATGCGCGACTCCGGAGAATGGGGTGCATCAGCATCGGTTTACAAATTCTGGGCACAACGAAATCCCACTTCTGGCCATGCGAGGTTGGGGCGGCTGTGTCCTCTTTGAAAGCCCACCGCCTCCATCGCGCTGAAGGCCCACGAACTGCCCCGGATGACGCGCTCAAAGGAGGCGGCAACGGGGTTGGAATAGGGGAGGTATTTATCGGCGACGTACTCCCGGACGTTNCCGGCGAGGTGCCGGACGCCTTCGGGCGTCACGTCCCGGTTGCGCGTGAACACGGGCACTGACTGCTTNGCTCCGGATTCCCGCGTCACAGCGAAGTTTGCTGAAAACACGTCTCCTTCCCATGGGTAGCGCCGCCCCTTTGGTCCGCGGGCGGTCCGCTCCCACTCCTGTTCGGTGGGCAGGCGTTTCCCCAGCGCTTGGCAGTAGAGCTTGGCATCTTCCCAGCCAATGCCCACCACGGGATAGTCCTTTTGGGATTCCTCAAACATGCCGCCTTTCCACGTCACGGGGCGGCGGTGTTGCTTCTGTTTCACAAACTGGAGGTATTCCGCATTGGAAACCTCCTGTGCGTCGATCAGGAAGGGTTTGAGTCGCAGGGTGCGCTCCGGAGCGGCGTTGCCATAGAGCGGATCACCGCTGCCCATCAGGAACACTCCGCCCGGAATGGCGACCTGCCCTTGTGAACGNTCCGGGGCTAGGCGTTGCTGAATCTTCTTCGTGAACGGATTGAGCAAGTTGGCTGTGTTGTCCAGTGGTGGACTGAACCTGATCAAGTCTGCCCAAACAATCACCCCGCTGAAGATGCTCATCATCTTCAGGGACGCAACATAACTACCGTCCGGACGCGGTGTGATCTGGCCGTAAACAAAGGCGTCCACCCCATACAACTCGCCCAGTCGCCGCGCTTGGGATTCGTCAATGAAGACGGACTGGTTGAGCTTTTGCTCATGAAAGATGAGCTTGAGGTTCTCACGATCAACAACTTGCAGCAAATCGTTTTGCGACACCACCACCGTGAGTGCGTCAATCACCTCTTCCGAATCCATGCCGGGCGGAGTGCCGATGCTCCAAAAGCTGACCTTGCGGATTTTGTCGGCCCGCAACCCTTCGGCATCCTTGCTGAGAGAGGCGAGGAAATTTCCGCTCAGGCTGTTGAGCAGAATGTAGTTGGGGCGTTGGTTGTAGAGCGGAAAGCTGTCCGCCCAAACGATGGAGGAGGTCTGCACGTCAATCGCTTTCAGCATCAAGGAATCTGGATAGACATTGCCGTACACGAAAACCTGCACCCCAAGAATTTGGCCAAGTTCCTTGTACTCGCTGGGGGTGACGAATTCCGAAAGCTGGATGCGCTGCTCCTTGAGGATGAGCTTGAGCTTGGAGCGGTCGGTGACGCGGAAGCGGCGGCTGCGGACGATTTTGACGTTGGTGTAGTCAATCAGTTCGTTGATGTTGAGGCTGGTTTGCTTGTCATGCGGACGAATCCGGGAAATCGCCAGTGCCTTGTATTGCGGTGGGATGCGCTGCTGGATGGAGTTGGCAATGCGGCTGGCAAGGATTTCGTTGTCCACAAACCCCTGTTGCGCAAATGCGGACAAACTCCAGCCCATCAGCAGGGCGGTCCAGAGGGCCGACTTCAGCAGTAACTTCGTCAGGAAGCGCTGCGGATCAAAGTGAGGTGTTGACATCAGTTCAGTTGGGTGAGTTGCGGAGCTTCAGGGTTTCGTAGCACTCCCGGAGTTGTTGCCGTGAGCGTTCCACCAACGCCTCGGCTTCCCCGCGTTTGTAGCGGTCATCCGGTTTCCATTTGCGCGTTTGCAACCGATAGGGCCGCAAGCCTTCCGGAACGTCTTCGGGCACACAGAACAGGGATTCCACCGCAGGTTGTTCAATCCACGATTCCCCCAAGTTCTGCTCCAGTGCGTAGAACCACTTGGCAAACTGTCGGATACGCTCTGCCTCAAAATAGCCGATTGGCTTGAGTGATTCAATGAGATTACGAAGGGCCGTGTTTTGTACATAGCGGTCGTAGTCCACCACCAGCAGGCTTTCTGAGAGAAAGAGCGGTGATCCGTGCAGGACTAAGCCCTTGCGCTTGAGGGTGTTTCCGGACTGCACGATTTCGATGCCCACGCTGCCGCGCTCACCGGACGTGACGGCCTCCTCGACATCTTCCACCGACACGATGCGCAGGCCTGGATAGGCCGCATAGACGATTCCAGTGTAGCGCCCTTTGACATACACCCGCCGCCCGTACTTGGAGAGTGTCTCTAAATCCACGGGGGAGCGGCTGCGGCCTCTGGGCTTGGAGATCAGGAAGAAACCCACCATGTCCTGGATCTGCTCGTCAAGCTGCGCGTTGTGGCTGGTGAGCATTGCCGAACCCGCGATGCGGATACCCGTCGGTTTCTCCAAGTGGTAGTTGTACATGCCCCACTTGGTCACCAAAGTTGGATTGCGCAGATAATACTGCGTCATGGAGAGCAGTTCGTCCAAGCCGACAACCGCAAAATCCACCTCATCGAGTTTGATCAGGGACNAGCCGTTGTGTGGCTCCTCGCCCTCCACCCGAAGGCGGTGCTTACCGACCTGCCACTCGTAGCCCAAAAAGCCGATGCGGTAGGGCCGGTGCGCCCGCTTGCGATCCACAAACACCGAAAAACATGGAGGCGCCTTGCGGGTGATGTTGCGGAAAGTTTCCAACACGGTGGGCAAATCCGGATTGCTGCTGCCTTTGCTGACATCCATGATCCGGACGATCTGCGCGATTTCCTCGGCATTCGCCCCCAGCCNGACCAAGCGGTGCAGGAAGTTCCGCAGGGTTCTCCCGGAGCGGGGAACCACGCAGGTCAGGTCAAAACTGGGAGACATCAAAAGGTCNCTTTCCATGTGAAATCAGGAGTCATAATCAATGCAACAGTTGTGCATCGGTTCCAGAAATTGCAGATTCGTCTTGAGTGCCCTTGAGCCTCAGTGCAGTATTTCGGGTGAGTACTTGCAACCATCTCTGCCCAATGACTGTTCGGATTCATCTCGTTCTCGCAATTTTCCTCACGCTGCTCCTGCCTGGAATTTCATGGGGACTGGAAGCGTTCACGCGCCCCTTGGGGCAGTCCGCCCATTTGGAGATGGGGAATTTCCAGATTTATCCAATCAACCACTTTGGCAACGCGCTTTATCTGAAACAAACCCTGCTGAAGCACTTTCCAGAACAGTCAGTTCGTGCCGCCCTCAACATCCGCGATGATCGCGGAGTGCTGGCGCTTGTCGAGGAGCAGGACGGGATGCGCAAGCTCGAACTGATCCGTACTGCGGANGATCAGGAAGGGCGACTTCGCAAAGGGCGGGGCGAGTTTTACGAGTTTGCCGATTACAAGGCCGGGGTTCAGCAGGTCTTCCGGGTTCAGGCCGATCACATTGAACTGCTCAGCCCCGGAGTCCGCACCGCCTCGGGACTTACCCTCAACGACACGCACGCTGTTTTCTACCACATCTCGGAATCGCAAGAGGTGGAAATCGCTGGTCAGGCTAAGCGCCGCTACACCTTCCGGCTGCACCTTGTCAAGCGCAACGCTCCGGGCAAGGTGCTGCTCCGGAAATTACGCATCCAAGACACCTCCGCCCGCCTACGGCTAGGCTGGCGTGGTCTCTCAATTCTCACTGCCACCCTCAGCAACGGCGGCGTCCAAGAGTACGACCTCCGCGATTACGCCCCCGGTTTTTTCTGATTCAGTTCTCCAATATGCCCCATCCTATCCGTTGCGTCCTGTATGACATGGACGGCCTCTTGCTGGACACCGAACGTTTTTACACGGTGGTCACGCAGGAAATCGCTGCCGAGTACGGTAAAACTTTCGATTGGACGCTCAANTCTCGTATCATCGGACGCAAGGCNCACGAATCTGCACAAATCATTGTCGAAACCCTTGAATTGCCCATCACGCCTGACGAATACCTGAAATCGCGTAACGAGCGTCTCCGGGAGTTGTTTCCTGNCACTCAACCCCTGCCCGGCGCAACCCGGCTCACGCAACACCTGCATGATGTCGGAATCCCGCAGGCGGTAGCGACGAGTTCAGGGCAGGAACTTTACAACATCAAAACCGCCCACCTGCAACAGTGGTTCAACTCTTTCCAAACGGTCGTCAATGGTGACGATCCGGAAGTGAAGCAAGGCAAGCCCGCACCGGATATTTTCCTTTTGGCGGCCAAACGCCTGGGCTTCGCCCCGTCCGAATGTCTCGTGTTTGAGGACGCCCCCTCCGGAACCCAAGCGGCACACACCGCCGGGATGGCAGTGGTGGTGGTTCCGGACCCCAAGATGGATCGCAGCCTCTACAACCCCCTCCCNGATCAATTCCTTGATTCTCTGGAACAGTTCCGCCCGCAGGATTGGGGGTTGCCTGCCTTGACAGACTCAAGTTGAACGGCCCGGAAGGGTGCGCTGAAACCCGTAGAGTTCGGCACCGTGATCGTCAAAAAAGCGTGCGANGAGTTCTGNACCACAAAAGTGCAGCCAGACGTAGCCGAAACCCTCGTGCAGGAATTCGGCAGGGGCGGCGTTGAGGTCGGCAGGGTGGATGGGATTGCCTCCNCCACCGGAAGTGATTTGGTCAATGCCTTGCCAGTGGACGTGTTCAAGCAAGTGGTTGTGTCCGGAACAATAGAGGTCCGGAGTTGAGGCGCGGACAAAGCGTCGCTCCAGCCAATTCATGCCCCGGTGTCGTCCCTGCGTGACGAGGGCACGATGCCCAAACACCAGCCGCCACGGACAGGTGCGCGGGTGCTGGAGGGTCCACAGTGAACAGATCGTGCACGTGGTGTTGATGCCCAGCAACTCCACCGGACCCGCACGGAAGGCGTAATTGACATCCGGCATGATCCAACGTGTGCTGTGGTTGGTGTACTCCACTTGCGCCCGCCAGTTGCCCCGCAAATCATGGTTGCCCAGAATCGCGTAAAACGGCAGATCGTGCGGGTAGATGTCCTCGAATTTGCTGCGAAACTGCGGGTCTTGGATTCCGGAAACCCCGTGCTGGATAAAATTGTCGCCGAGCAACAGCACCAAATCCCCGCCGCGTTCGTCACAAGTTTTCGCACTCGCTTCCGCCACCCGACGCTGATCGCCATCGCCGGACCCCGTGTCTCCCAGCAACAAAATGCGAATTTCGTCGGCCTCCGGTTGCAGGTCAAGCGGTTTGTTGATCTGAATTTGTGGAGAGCAACACGCCTTACGCTCCAGCAGGTCTTGAAAAATCCGCAGCCCAAACGAGCGCTTTGCGCTGGGGAAAACTGCCGAACTGGAGGAAGCACTCATGAAATGAGGATGAAGCTCTTTTTGGATTTCATGCCCNGCTGCTTGCTGCTTTTTTCAGCGTCCCAAGCCATGGTGTTGCCAAGTTTTTTCAAAAGCGTCACAGAAGACCCCGCTGCTCTGCGGCGGCGGGATCATTCCAGATTTGAAGTTTGCCACAAGGAACGGTAGCATCCGACCCAGCGAACTTCAACGATTCCCGTTGCGCTGGGCACACGATTCTGGAAAAAACCAAGTTTTCGTTCACAATACTGAATCGATGAATCATTCAGGTTAAAACAATGCCTACAGCCGCCGCCCCAGACTTTTTCCAACTGGCGTTTGGAAATGGAACACCGAAAAAAGCCATCATGACGGCCCTGGTGGTGGGTACCATTCTGACCACCATCAATCATGGTGATGTCATACTTGCGGGGAATCCTCCTGATTTTCTCAAGATCATTCTGACCTATTGTGTGCCGTATTGCGTCACCACTTGGGGAGCGATTCTGGGGAAACGTGCCCAGTGGCTGGCCGACCACCCTGCCGGTTGAGTTCCCTCTTCACTCAAAGCGAGACAACATGAAAGTTGAGGATTTTTTCAGCCAGCACAACATCATAGATCTGAGTTTCTTCAATTTCTCGAATGCCATTACGGCCGCCTATTTTGCCAAGGAGAACCTTGAGATTTTGAAGATCAATGAAAATTTCAGGAAATTCTTCCCCACTCTGGGGAATGTCAACAATGTCTATTTCCCGGACGTTCTGGAGCAGTTGGGAATTCCAGGCCAGCAGATCGAACAATTTGTTGAGGACATTTCCAAAAAGGGTTCCGTTCTGATTCCACAGGTCAACATCACCATCAACGGAGAGCAGCGGGTCTATTCCCTGCTTTCCGCACGGACCCACGATGATTCCTTTTCCTACCTCAACGGAGTGCAGGGGCAATTTGTGGACCGCACCGCAGAATGGGAGTTGCGTCGTGAACGCGAAGAGTTGCTGGAACAGAAAATCCGCGACCGTGAAATCATTGAGGAAAAAACCCGACAGTTGGAGAGCCTTGCCACCCGGTTGGCCAAGTACCTCTCCCCGCAGATCTACCAGAGCATCTTCAGCGATCAGCAGGGCACCGAGGTCCGGCACGCCAGAAAAAACCTGACCCTGTTCTTTTCCGACATCGTCCAGTTCACCGACCTCACTGACACCATGGAACCCGAACGCTTGGCCTCGGTGATCAATTCCTACCTTTCGGAGATGTCCATCATTGCTCTGGAAAGCGGGGGAACCATTGACAAGTTTATCGGGGATGCCATCCTCGTCTTTTTTGGCGATCCGGAATCCGAGGGGGAAACGGAGGATGCCCTGAAATGCGTGGAGATGGCGCTGAGGATGAAGCAGCGCATTCAGGAACTCCAGAAACACTGGAAAAAACTGGGAGCGTCCAACGGACTCAGGGTCCGCATGGGGATCAGCAGCGGGTACTGCACCGTGGGAAATTTTGGCTCCGACCTGCGGCTCGACTACACGGTGCTGGGAAGTCCGGTGAACCTGGCGGCACGTCTAGAGGCGATGGCCAATCCCGGTGCGATTCTTGTGGATGAGAACACGCATGCCCTGATTGACGATCAGGTCGTTACGGAACCCTTTGACACGATCACTCCCAAGGGTTTTGCGCGGCCACTCCAGATCTTTCAGGTCGAGGATTTCAAATCCATGGAACACCGCAAGAGTCGGCGGCGGCTGTCGCACATGGGGGAGCGGGTGGAAGTCAATGTGCTGGACAGTTCAGACATCCGTGCTGCCATTGAGGAATTGCGCGGAATCCAGCAAGCATTCGAGCAGGAACTCCAGTGAAATCAATTCACTGCTCTCACTCACCGCAAGCGCCCCCACCCCCAATCCGCTGCTGAACCGTATTTGTGAGCGACACTACCCGCAATACCGCAAGGAGTCACACGATGCAAGCGATGAAGCCTGAGCCGGAACACCTCA
>PANO01000053.1 GCA_002707655.1 Deltaproteobacteria bacterium | reverse complement strand
GAAGACGAAGGCGAGCAATCGACCAACCAGTCCGGGGCGCATCTGGTTTTCTATGACGGCAACGGGAACTCTCGATTGAGGCTCGGCACAAGTGAACAAGGAGCGAGCGTTTCGTTCTTTGATACCTCCGGAACCGAACAACTTAGAATCAAACTTGATGATGTGGGCGGCCCGAATCTGAGACTGTCTGACCCGACTGGTAGAACACTTTTTGAAGCGAACCCCCAGTAATTCCGAATCGGAGAGCTGTGATGAAACAACTGATGTCGCTCGTCGCCGTTGTCGTTTGTCTCTCTAGTGCTTCGGCCACTGGCCAGGAAGTGGCCAACCATCCCGAGGTGGCTTCGCAGATTAAGGTTATGGACGTCTGGATTCAGGCGCAGATGAAGGAGATCGGTCTGCCCGGTCTCGTCATTGGCGTTGTGCACGACCAGGAGGTCGTCTGGTCTAAGGCATACGGTCACGCGGATGTTGAGCGCAACACGCCAATGCAGGTCGATTCAATCTTCCGCATCGCGTCGCACTCGAAGCTGTTCACCAGCATCGCCATCCTGCAGTTACGCGATGCCGGGAAACTTCGGCTCGACGACCCGATCACCGACCATTTGCCGTGGTTCGACATCCAGAATCCCTATTCCGAGGCTGAGCCGATCCGTATTTGGAATCTTTTGACCCACTCGGCCGGCTTGCCGCGCGAGTCCGACCATCCGTCGTGGACGGAATTTGACTTTCCCACTGGTGAAGATTTGCGCGAGACCGTCTCACAACAACAGACGGCCTACCCGTCTTCGACAGTCTGGAAATACTCNAACCTCGGCCTTTCCCTCGCGGGCGCGATCGTGGAGACCGTCGCCGGACGTGAGTATGAGGAGTATGTGGAAACCGAGATCATGACGCCATTAGGCATGAGCTCTTCGAGCGTGGGTGTGCCAAGTGCGACACACCGGGCGCGCCTGGTCACGGGCTATAGTCGACGCTGGCCTGACAAACCTCGGGATGTGATGCCATTCGTCGATGCCCGCTCCTTCGACCCGGCGACAGGGCTTTCGTCGAACGTTGACGACATGTTGACATTTCTCTCCTGGCAGATGCGGCTTCGNGTAGAGCCCACCACGCAGGTACTTCGCGCGAANACNCTGCGCGAAATGCANCGTGTGCACTGGCTGAGAGAGGATTGGCGAGGCGGCAACGGCTGGGGATTCGCCATTTCCCATCGGGAGGACCGCGACCTCATCGGCCACGGCGGCTCCTATCCAGGGAACCGCACCAGTACGCAGTTGAGCCCGACGGAGAACGTCGGTGTCGTCGTNTTCACGAACGGCGGTGACGGTAACCCAGGTCGCTACGTGAACAAAGCGTTCGAGTGGCTTGCCCCGGCCATCGTGCGCGCCACGGCGAGCCCAACTCCGACAGCGACCGCCGACCCGTCGTGGACGCAGTATGTCGGCGTGTATCGTTCNCGCGGGGGTGAGCGACAGGTCATGGTCCTCAACGAGGAACTGGTCGTCATCTCACCGCGTAGCGACGACCCACTCACCGGCAAGTCGACACTCCGGCCACTCGGCGAGCACACCTTCAAAATCGAAGGCACCGGTGGCGGTCCACACGGTGAGGTAGCGCGCTTTGAGCTCGACGCCGATGGGAACGTCAGACGACTCTATATGGGCGTGAACTACTCCGAGCGCGTCCCCTAGGTCGTAGAACTCGTCTCTATATAGAAATCAGTAATCAAGAAGCCAGNATGAAAACTGCTTCAGGCTCAGTTAATTGGTGCTCGACAATCGGNTTCCCTATCAACTNCCAGAGGCCACCAAGCAGTGAAGTTCGTATCCGTGGCAGCGATCGGTAANACCAGCTCTAGCGCCNCCGGGTCGAATGGCACCACTCCCCCAGTTTCCCTGTATCGCCTGGCCAACTCCTGTCGAAACTCCCTAAACCCCAACGCCTCAAACACCACGAAAAATAGCTGCCGCGTACTTCCTCCNAANGGCTCACGCTTAACAGCCATGCAGACCGGCTCAAAGTGCGCCTCTTCNAGCCCGGTCGCGTGCGCAATCNCGAGAATCTCATCCGGTCTGAAGACATCCTGCAGACCCGTCATAAATTCACTCTGGAGAACCACCGGCATGCCAGGCTGTGCCTGCGTCGTCAACGATTCCATCGTCCGATGAAAGACCTGTTGAAATAGCTGCGAAACCACGCNACTCGACGGCACCACCGTCATCAATGCGGGTCCAGGCGCACTTGGCTCGTGGAGGCGCAGTGTCCACTCCGTGAATGCAACTGCATCCACGGAATATGGTTCCGCAATGCTGCTGCGTATCGTTTTCAAAAACAACCAAGGCACACCAATAACCAACACCGCGCCCACCCCGATCTTCAACCAGGTCTTTTTCCGCATTACGACCACGTACCCTCACAACAATGATCAACGACAGACGACGAAGCTGCCAAGGATCATAATCCGACGCCGACCACCGATAATTATCGGTTAGTCTACCTTGTGTGGAGGGNACATGGATTTATCGGAGTTGAAGGACATCTTGTTTTGGGGCGTTCTCGGGTGGCTTGTCTTGGCGACGTTCTATATTCGAGCGCTCCATAACCGCACCGGAGAACTTCGGAGGTCAAATGGCGAGCTGAACTACAGGCTTGAAGCAATGGAACAATGGAGAAAGAGTTTGCGTCAGTAAGACAGAAGCCCTGAACCCGTATTAATGGGTGACGATGGGCGCTTGTGTGTGCAGCTCATGTATAAATTGGTTAAAGCGAGTCACCGCAGACCGGTCTTCCGATGAAGCGACACCCTAGCCTCATCCCCCTCTCGCACGAGCATCACGACATTCTGGTGGTGGCGCAGGGACTCATCCTGGGTCAATCACCGGCTCCTCGGTCAGATTGGCCGTCCGACCAGCGGGCGCAAGCGGACCGCGTTGTCACCTTTAATAGGCGGACGCTCAGGTCGCACTTCGAAGTCGAGGAAGCACATCTCTTCCTGGCGGTGCGCACACATCTACCCGATGCAGCAGGTTTGGTCGCTGAACTGACCGACGAACATGAGGCGATTCAAGCTCGGATTCGCGACCTGGAGCAGAACCCCGCATCAACTCTCACCGTTCGATTGCCCGAGCTGGGTCGCCTCCTGGAAACGCACGTCCGGCGCGAAGAGCGGGTGCTGTTCGAGACGATGCAGCGGGAGATGACCCCGGCCGCGTTGGAGAGCCTCGGCACGCAACTTAAGAGCGCCCTACCCAATACCGGGTCATGCCGAGTGGATTGAGGGTTCGCAGCTTGCTCCAACCGAGTTAAGCTAGGTGCATGCCTCTACACTTGAGAGTCCTTTGCCTGTCGCTCTTACTGCTTGGCGCAGTGGCCCACGCCGATGCGCAAAGTCAAAACATCCTGCCACCTGTCCCGACACCCACCGACGTGAAGCCAGGGAGCATCACGTGCGATGAGTGCCCGTATCCATATCCAAGCACGTATCTCGATATCAGCGTGTACAACCAAGATGTGCGCATCTCGTATATGGACGTCGGCCCCGCGGGCACGGTGAACGGTCATACCGTGTTGCTGCTACACGGGAACAACTTCGGGGGGTTTTATTTCAAGGCGCTCATCGATGGCATGACCGCCGCCGGGTTCCGTGTCATCGTCCCTGACCAGATCGGGTATGGCAAGTCATCAAAACCGATCGCCCCGTATAACTTCAACTCGCAGGCGCGCAACACCTGGCTCATTTTACAGGCCGAGCAGGTCGAGAAAGTGATGGTCGTCGGGCACTCGATGGGAGGTATGCTGGCGACGCGTTTTACCACGCAGTATCCGGAATCGGTAGAGCGACTGGTCGTCTATAACCCGATCGGTCTCAGCGACGGCCGGTTCAGGCGTCCGATGAGGCCGGTCGACCAGATTTACGAGCGGAATCTCCAGACCGACTATCAGAGCATCCGCAGGGGCCTGAGCCGCTACGTCGGCCACGACCCCACCGCGTGGAATGACGAATTTGAGACCTACACGCGCATCCGCTATTCGTGGACGCTTAGCGCGGACTGGCCGCGGCTGGCTCTCGTGCAGTCCCTCATCAGCCAGATGCTCTACGGCGACCCGGTCGTCTATGACTGGGCGCATGTCCACGTGCCGACACTGGCGTTCGGGGGCGCAGAAGACCTACTGCTAGGCCCCGCCGCCGAGTTCCAGGAGCGGATGCGTGTGTTGGCCAACACCGTCCCTAACGGCAACGGCCGCGTGCTGCTGTTGCCAGGACTGGGCCACGTCCCACACCTGGAAGCCCCGGACGTCGTGGTGCCTCCGTTGGTCGCTTATCTTGAGGAAGGCGTCGGCGGGTCGTAATAAGCGTGTGTAGTTGATCGCGCCCTACTGCCCTGCCGGCTCAATTACTACAAGCAGCTGAGCTGGCCCAGGGCTCTCGGCCGTGCTAATCAACGTGTACGAGGATTAACGCGGCCCACATCTGAAATCGCCTGACGAAAGAAAGCGACCCACTATGCACTCTGTGCTCACACTACTTTGTTTGCTCTTTTCGGTTACGCTGCATGCGGCGGACACTCCCCCGCTTCAGATTGCCAACTTGGGAGACTTTTCCCTCGAAAACGGCGAGGTCATTCAGGATGCCACGCTTGCCTACCGCACGGCCGGCACCTTGAACGCCGACCGCACGAACGCGATTTTGTTTCCGACCTGGTTCACCGGCAACACCGAGGACCTCTTCTCAAGCGATGCGGTTGGTGCCGTTGATACCTCACGGTTTTTTCTCATTGCTGTTGACGCCCTGGCCAACGGGGTCTCAATATCCCCGTCCACGAGCGCGCACCAAGCGCAACAAGCGTTTCCGCACGTCAGCATTGGGGACATGGTGCATTCTCAACACCAATTACTGACCGAAGTGCTTGGTATTACCCATCTGCATGCGGTCATGGGCATTTCCATGGGCGGCATGCAGACCTATGAATGGGTGACGACCTACCCAGATTTCATGGAACGAGCCGTGCCCATTGTTGGCTCCCCACGTTTAGCCTCCTACGACTTGCTGCTATGGACAGCCGAGTTAACCGCGCTGGAGCAGGCACTCGATTGTGAGTGTAATGAAGCAACCGCACGTGAACTGGCCGGCATGATCAGCCAACTGGCACTTTACTCCCCGGATTTTCATGCGCGACAAGACCCCCACGACCAGGGGGCCACGTTAATCGCCGACGGACGTGCGGGGGGCATGACACTCGCCATTAACGACCGAGTGACCCAACTCCACGCAATGATTGGACACGACATTTCAACCTCCTTCAATAGCGACTGGGCACTGACAGCAGAGGCTGTGACCGCGGAAATGCTCGTGGTGGTCGGGGCCCAGGACCACATGGTCACCCCTGGCCCTGCCTTGGAGTTCGCGAACTTAACTAATTCACAAACGCTGGTCTTTGATAATGGCTGCGGCCACCAATCGTTCCGATGTGAACAGGACCGTGCCTTTGATGCAATCAGGGCGTTTCTGAATGCGCCATGACCCCCCTTGCATCTTTTAGACACATCGGTCGACGAAGAAACGCCGTAATGCAACAGGTACCACCGGTGGTGGTTTTGGTGTTAATCGCCGCTTGCTCCCCCGCCCAAACAACTAACGACCCGTTCGCGACACCGATTACCGAGGGACACCCCGCTATTGAAGTCGGCCTCGTGGAGTTCGCGACGATCCCGAACAGTGATGGAGAGACGGCGCGGATGATGCTCCTAGTCGATGAGCCAGGCACGGGTCGTCTGTTCGTCAATGACATGCGCGGACCGCTCTACAGTGTCAGCTACGACGGCCGCACCGTCACCCTGTATCTCGACCTACACGCGCCGCACTGGACCGTTAACGTCGAAGCATCNCGTGATGAACAAGGGTTNCAGAGCTTCGCNTTTCATCCACAGTTTAATGAGGNTGACACTCCTGGNTTCGGAAAGCTCTACACCCTCACAGACACCACTGACACACAACCACCGGCCGATTTCACATCAGGCGGNGGNGGNAANACGCACGATACCGTGTTACTCGAGTGGACCGCTGAGGACCCTGAGGCCGCGACCTACGATGGCGGCCCGCCACGTGAACTGGTCCGGTTCGAACAACCCTTTCGCAACCACAACGGCGGCCACCTCGCCTTTGACCCGCTTGTGTCACCTAGTGACCCAGAGTTTGGATTGCTTTACATGGGCGCCGCTGACGGCGGTAGCGGTGGTGACCCCCTGAATCTCTCACAGGATTTAAGCTCTGCCTTCGGCAAGATTCTGCGTCTTGACCCGTTGGGCTCCAACAGCACCAACGGCCACTACGGTATTCCCTTGACCAATCCGTTTGCGAACGATGGCGATCCGAACACACTTGGTGAGGTCTACGCCTTGGGCCTACGAAATCCNCAACGTTTTGNCTGGGACCCAAACACCGGCAACATGTTTGTTGCCGACATCGGCCAGAACATCGTCGAGGAAGTGAGCCTCGTGACGNCTGGTGGGAATCTCGGCTGGAACGCCTGGGAAGGGAGCTTCGCGTTCATTAGTCGTCGCGCAGTGAGTCTGCTGAACCAGCGCGGAGACCCTCAGATGGCGTATCCCGTGGTCGAATACGGGCAACTCGACCCCCTGCTGCAACGCAGTTCTGCCGCAACCGGGGTGTATGTCTATCGCGCGTCCGCGATTCCCCAGTTCGCCAACCTCGTCCTCTTCGGGGATAACCCAAGCGGTGAGGTCTTTGCTTTCTCCGCTGATGACCTCCCTACCGGCGGTCAGGCAGCCATCCACCGCATTCTGTTCAACAACGGCGAAGGACCAAGAACCCTGCTGGAGTTGATTCAAGAACAAAACATCGCGCAGGGAATAGGCCCCGCACTTCGTGCCGACATGCGCTTCGGCATCGGGCCCGAGTCCGAAGTCTTTCTGTTAAACAAGAGCGACGGGACGATCCGCGTAGTCGTGCAATAACGCTCTCATAGAGACCGAGAGGTCAATCCTCGAACGATTGCTGACGCTATCCTAATTACTGCCGTCGAGTGGCATATCTGAGTTAAAAATGTCGCAGTGCATTTTCCACACTCCGTCCACGAGCTTATGGATGTTCATCCATTTTCCCGTTTCCATCGTGGAACCATCGGCGTTAAGACGCTCAAAGATTCCTCGTCCAACCGCCGTTGTACCAAACACCTCGGATGCGGTCGGAGTAATCCTCAGCTCCTCGCTCATCTGAGTTGAGGCTTCAAGCTGCGCGAGAAGCATCGTTCGCCCTTCAACGATTGGTTGGTTCGGCGGCATACGGCAGCCATCCTCGGTGAACATCCCCGCGAGGGCCTCCAAGTTCCCCGCGTTAAATTCCTCCTCAAACCTGGCAGTCCAGGCCTCGAGGTCAAACGCCACTTGTGCGTCCACAACGGGAGCTGCCTCGTCAGGCGTTGTTTCCGTGACCTCTCCAGGCGCACACGACGCCAACAGCAGTGCCACAATCACTAGCAGTCCTCCACACAGGTTTTGAGGTCTTCGCATCTTTTCCTCCAATGTAGATTACAAGTTCATCAAACATTCACTACCAACTGATGGTGGCATTGAGCGTCCTGGACGTGGATGGTCCTCGCCCGCCGAAGATATGCCGCTCTGCCACGCTCGTGCCAGACGCCTGATACAGCGTGAGCCGCCGTTCACCCCGAAGTAAAAAATCGACGCCCAAACCAAGCACCGTCCCCCAACCAGTAAATACCGCGACCCACCCAGCAGCGTCCATGCCACCGTTACCTGCCCCGGTGAACAGCAGCCCCAAAAGAGCACCCGAACCAGCGCCGATGAGTGTGCCGTTCTTCAAAGAATCCCTGCCAGTCGTCTCCAGACGGCGGACTTGGGCAACCGTGAAATGCCGCTCTTCTCCGTTGGCCTGCATTAGGTCAAGCCCGTCAGCGTTCAGTCGCGCCACCTCACCTGACCACAGCGCTCCAGCATCATCAAGAACTGTGACCGTGGACAGCACGTCGGATATGTTCACCTCACTCCACGTGTTGGTGGTGTCTTGCGCCACAGCGGGCGCAGCCAACATCGTCATCGCCAACACAAGAACGGATCGTTTGACCATGATGCACTCCTCTTCTCAGCTGAGACGGGTGGTCGTGCTATGCAGCCAGAGTCTATCCCGGCCCTGACGGGGGCTCAAATCCGAACCTTCACCGCCGGTCTCACTGGTTCCACTGAGCGACGGCGATATTTTCACCCACAGCCAAACGGGCCTGTCGATTAGCAGGTGAAAGTAACTCTTCTCGCAATTCGTTGTGCGTGGCGCAGTGCAAGAGCTGGAAGTCTGATTGCTTGAGAAACGGTTCAAGTTGACCGTCTCCGAGTCCCCAGGTGAACTGCTCACCTTTCATGGCCAACCAGAAATCGACCAGCCGCGACGCGAACTTGAATTGAAAATCATTGCGGCGGCGTTCTTCCATGTAAGTGAAAACAAACCGCGACCCCGGCGCACTGGTCTCTTTGATGAAACTGAGGATTTCCCGCACTTCCTTGCTGCTGAGATACATGGTGAGGCCCTCGGCAACAAAGACNGTNTTCNCACCGGGCTGATAGTGCTCATTGTTTAAGAGAAGCTGNNGCATTGTTTGTTGNGTGAGGTCCAGTGGCAGTAAGTGNACGTTGCNANACCNACCCGGNAAGTCTTCGAAGGCTTGTCGCTTCCAGGCTTGGGTGGCCGGGTGGTCGATTTCAATAATGCGTAACTCGGGATGTTCACGCGCCATTCGCAGGCTGAGCGTGTCAAACCCAGCCCCAATCACGATGAGCTGACGAGCATGCTGTTGCACTGCTTGTCGCACATAATTTTCTATACTCCGTTTTCTGAGAACAAAGTGCAGATAAAAACCTCGCATCACCACGGCTTGCATCAGACCAACTTTGACCTCAAGAAGTGTCCTGCCAAGTCTGTGATCGACGCCTCTATTCACATGCTTGACCATGTGTAGGTTCAGCTCTCCCAAGAGCGCAGGCACTTCCACCTTGAGTGCCGGGTGGTTACTCACCCACCACACTCCATTGGCAACAAAAATCGCTGTGGCGCTGGGTTGGTCCGCTTTCATAAAAGATGATCCTACCACTGGCCAAGTTTTTGGCGATTCGCGCTGCACACCCTGTAGTTCGGCCGAAGAGTCCCACAGCCGGTCTTCCATCGCGGCGGCGGCTGTCACTTGAAAAAACCCAACGAAGATAAACGAGTCCTTGCCTAACGAACGTGTCGTGTTGTACTGACGTCAGCATTCGAATTAAACGGAACCCGTTCTGGCCATATTACGGCCAGGAATGTGAACTCTACCGCTGGGGGAAAGCATGATGAAACGTCATAGTTCGTTGGTGTTCGGCTTGGTCAGCCTCCTGGTCGCAAGTGCTTCGTGGGGACAGGAGGTTTCCGGTCGCTGGCACGTTATCCACGCTGGGACATTACTGTCCTCTCCCGGAGAACCTCCTCTACGGAATCAAACCCTCATCATTAATGATGATCGAATCGACCGCATCGTGTCCGGCTTTGTGACCCCTGAGTCCCTCGCACTCGACAATGCGGAAACCATCGACCTGCGGGAAGCCTTTGTTCTTCCCGGGTTGATTGACATGCACGTACACCTGACTTCTGGGCGGGGCACCTCGCTGCCTGGAGCAGCGGCGGGACGTGACGTCTATAGCATGACCCTCGGCATTCGTAACGCTCGCAAGACTTTGCATGCCGGATACACAACCGTGCGGAATCCCGGGTCCTCTGGATGGTCAATTTTTGCCCTCCGAGACGGCATCGAAGCTGGCGACCTCGAGGGGCCGCGTCTCTACGTGGCCGGGCACACCATCCGGATTGGCACCGATGGCAGTTCCGGTGCTTGTTACAGCGCGGACTCGTGCCGGCAAGCCGTCCGTCGNCAGATCGCAATGGGCGCCGACTTCATCAAGGTCTACGCTACCTGCAGTGGGTCCCAGCCTTGCGCGCACGAACTGGCTCCAGCCGTTTTCCTGCTCGATGAACTACAGGCGGTCGTGACCACAGCCAAGACTAGGGAATTAAAAGTGGCGGCCCACGCGCACACAACCGCAGGTATCAATTTGGCTCTTGAGGCCGGAGTGGATTCGATTGAACACGCCTCCTGGCTCAACGACACCTCTTACCGGCTCTTACTCGAATCGGGCGGATACATAGTGCCGACACTCATGGTCAAAGACATGATTCGGAACGGACTTGACAGGCGTGACCCCGCGACACGGATGCGGCTGGAGCGTTCCCTCGCAGAGCATCCCAGACGAGTGGCCGAAGCCTTCGCCGCGGGCGTGAAAATTGCGTCAGGGAGTGATGCCGGTGTCGTTCCGCACGGCCGGAACGCCCGCGAGCTTGAATGGTATGTCGATATAGGTTTGTCCGAAATGGAGGCGATCGTGACGGCCACGGTAAACGCGTCGGCGTTGCTGGGCCAGAGCGATCATCTCGGCACTCTGGAACCAGGGAAACTCGCAGACGTCATCGCGGTATCCGCGAGCCCACTCGAGAACATTTCCGAGCTTCTCAATGTGGACTTCGTGATGAAGGCAGGACAGGTATACAAACACGAAAATTGAGCAGCCTAAGTGCCGCTAGCGCACGCAGGCCGCTCAAGCTCAAGAGACGTGCAGTTGGCCAGCACTTCTTCAAGCGCGGCGGCTTCGAGGCTATCGATGGTCAAGCCGTATTTGAGTCGCACCTTGACGATCGTCGCGGCAAACCAGCATCGGTTATTGGTAGGGAGCCAGTCGGTCGCATCCTTGGCGCCCTTTTGGTAACGGTTCACGGACGGACTTGCCAGCGTCAAGTTGTCGAGGTCGCTGCCAAAACTGCTCCGAGTTCCATCGTCGGCTGCGCAGAGTCCACTGTCGTGAGCTTCTGAACGCGCCACCATATGCTCAATATCGGTTAGGGCCTTACTCCCAAAGCATTCCGCCGTGTAGGGACTGTAGATGCCACCCAGTCGAGCGATGATGTCGTCTTCCACCGATTGCGAATAGCTGTAATCCTCCGGAGTGTATGGAGAGCACCGGTGCTCCTCAGCAATGACAATGCCACGCCATACGGTTGAAGAGGACGTTGAACTTGGCGTGGTGGGTGTTGGACTGGAAGCTGCACCGCCACCACAGCCGGCCCAAATAAGCGCGAGCGTTGAGACTAGAATCGCGTGGCGACCGGCCATGACATTCCTCCGTAGCCGATTTGAACGTTTCCAACAAGCGAACAGTCTGCCGCGAACCTGGCGATGATTCTGTGCGGATGCTTACGGTAGCGCCAGCGCTACCAAAGAACTCGGCTCTCCCTGTCGCCAACTCCCCGCCTGCATCAGAATGTACTGCTTATCTTGGTGCATGTAGGACATCATCCCATACTGGCCAGGGATTGGAATCTCGAGACTCGCAAGCAACTGCCCGGTCTGTTTGTCCCGGGCATGCAGTAATGGTCGACCCTCCGCGTTCATCTCGGTCGACCCCCGCAGGTCCTCCGTCGTTTGAACTAAGAGGTCGCCGATCACCATTTGGATGGAATATCCAGTACCTCCCGTATTCGAAAGGTCCACTCCAGACAACAGCGGGTTGTTCGTCAGTCGCTCAGGCGTCTGCCCGACCGGAATATCCCAAAGTTTTTCGCCGGTGTTCATGTCGTAGGCCGCAAGCGCCTGATAGCGCGGCTTATAGACCGGAAGCCCGTCAATCATCGGCAGGAACTCACGGGGTCCCCCGGGAGCCCACGCTGCCACCGTAGTTCCCGTGGTGGCCGTGTGCCGCTCACGCCCCCTCCACGCTTCCGGAGATTGCCCAGGCAACCCGCGTTCCTCGTCTACCCCATTCGTCGGCACGAGGAACGACGGCGCACTGCAACTTCGATTGTGCGATGCATACATCATTCCCGTAGTGGAATCTGCAACAGGCGGATGATAGATGTTCACTCCGCCTAGGCATCCGATGACATTGCGATATTCGTGGCTGTGTGGATAAGGAAGCGGGGGAACGTAAAGCCCCCCAATGCGGAACTCACTCAGAATTTCCATCGCCTGCTGCTTGAGTTCTGGCGTGTAGTCGATGACAAACTCTTCTGTCAGCCCGTTCACCACAATCGGGTCTAACGGTTCCGGCCGGGTCGGATAGGGCTGCGTCGGAGAGGTGTAGTTACCCGGCACTTCCGTCTGCATGACCGGACGCTCCTCAATCGGCCAGATCGGCTCCCCCGTCTCCCGGTTGAATGCAAACACCAGGCCTTGCTTCGTGTTTTGAATCAGCGCAGGGATCCGTTCCCCGTCCACCGTCAGGTCCATCAGCATGGGTGGAGTCGGAAGGTCGTAATTCCACTGGTCACTATGGTGGATCTGGAAATGCCACCGGCGCTCCCCCGTTTCAACATCCAGCGCAAGCACGCTGCCGCCAAACAGATTGTGGCCCGGCCGATGCCCCGCGTAAGTCTGCACCGTCGAGGCGTTCGTCACTAGATACACGAGCCCGAGTTCCGGGTCGGCCGAGGCAGGAGCCCACGTGGACATATCCCCCGACCATCGCCAGGCGTCGTTCTCCCAGGTCTCGTGGCCGACCTCCCCTGGCCGGGGAATCATGTGGAACTTCCACAGAAACTCACCGGTCCTGGTATCGAACCCCATGATGTCACCCGGAACGTTTTCGATCCGGGTCTGGTCATAACTAGGTTCGTGTCCGATGAGCACCACGACGACCCCGTTCACGACGATCGGCGGTGCCGAGCTGGTCACCATCCCCAGTTCTCGTGGGATTCCATGATCAGGGTCATAGCGCTCACCACTAGCTAGATGGTTCTGCCAAGGAACCCAATCTTCCACAAGGTCTGGAATCAAATCGACCACACCAGTTTCAGAGAAATATTCAAGTGGCACGGACGCGCCCCAGTTCTCCAGAGGCCGACCGGTTTTGGCGTCGAGCGCCCACAGAAAAAATCCTGGCGTCGTGATGTAAATCACACCCCGTCCATCCACGTCGGCGTAAGCGACACCCTTTCCAAAATCTGTCCTCGGTGAACGTAAATACCTCATCGTCTCCGGCTCGCGAAAAGTCCAAAGCCTCTCGCCAGTAGCGGCGTCGATCGCCACTACCTGCCGCCGCTGACCGGTGACCGTGTAGAGCACTCCATCCACAAAGACCGGCGTGGCCCGAGAGGTATACTCGACACCCCCACCTGAGTTATGTCCTTGCCAGATCCAGGCGACTTCCAGATCCGAAAAATTTGAGGCGTCGATCTGATTCAGCAACGGAGCAGACCTGGTGCTCCCCGCATCACCGCCCAAGTAGCGCCACTCCCCGCCCTCAACGCCAGTCAACTGCGCGGAGCACACGGCAGGAACTCCCAAGAGCGCCAAGGCTAGGACACCACAATCGCATCGAAGTCGCTTCATCATGCCTCCTGCTCGAGTGAAGGACGAGAGCCTATCGCTGCCCGGCAGCGGGTCAGCTTAAACAATCCCCTTCTTTCGAAAAATATCTTTTATCACTCCTGGGAGGAGAGACATTTTACTCACCTTCTCCACGTCCACATTGAGTGCGAATACCCAAGAATCATCTCTAGTTTGAACATATCCGACAATCCATCCAACTGGCGGGCTTGATTGGGAACCAGTCCATCCGGTCTTCAAGTGTAAGTTGTGGCTCGCAGTCGTCTCCATGAGCATCATGCTGTGGAGTGCGTCATAAGTGGGGCCAGTAAACGGAAGCTCGCGGTTAACGACTCTCGTCATAAAGTCGACCTGTTCTACCGCACTAATACTCAAGGAGCCGTCAAGCCAGAATTCCGCCACCTTGAAACTACTCACCAAATTACCGTATTCAGAGAGAGTTACATAATTCTTGTAGTGCTCCACGCCAATTTGAGACGCCAGGGATTGATAGCACCACACACAAGAAACTCTAAAGGCGCTCCTTAAAGAATGGTTCCTGTTCCAGGCCTCGATCGAGTGCTGCGCACCATCCCAAATAAACATTTCATCTTTGTTATTTGCAACTCCCTCCTCCAGCGCAATTAAGGTGTTGAGAATTTTAAAAGTAGACGCTGGAGAGAATTCCCTCGTAGCACGAGGGTCATTATGTATGAAGCGTTGATTGGAACTCGTCGAGGCAATCACGATCGTCCCATTCAAGTCGTGTTGAGCAAAAATTTGAGCAATGCCCGCATCTTCTCCTGGGGTCGGGGCGTCCTGCAGCGCATGAGTCGGCACACTCACCATCGCAAGCGCAAGACCCGCGAGGCCGCTGAATCGGGCGTGTCGTCTAGTCATCGCCCTCCCTTCATCCCGTTCAATGATTCATCTACGAAAGGCTATTGCTGCCGCGAACGAGCAGCTGCCCATTCCTTGGCGAGCCGAGTTGCTTCAGTAATCTCGGCCGGCGCCATGCGCTGCGCGAGTTCGTGGCGCTGCTGGGCATACAGCCTCCGTGTGAATTCATCCGTCGCACCGTTCCGAGCGAGCTCGAGCCACATATAGGCCATGACGGTGTTCTCCTCGACCCCGGCTCCATAGGCCAGCATGTAACCGAGAGCTCCCTGAGCTGGCGCGTAGCCCTGTTCAGCCGCTCGCCGGTACCACTTCGCAGCCTCGGCATCATTCCCGTCCACGCCACGATTCCTGAAATACAACAGACCGAGGTTGTATTGTGCTGGAACATGGCCTTGGTCAGCCGCCAGGCCAATCCATCGCGCTGCCTCAATGTCATCCTTCGCTACACCTCGCCCTGCGTAGTACCAACTACCGAGCTCGTTCTGCGCCTCGGCATCTCCTTGCTCGGCCAGCCCCCGGATTTCAGTGACCTCTGTCGGTGTCGGCTCTTGGCTAGCGTACATCACCATCGAGCACACAAACACCACAGGCAGACTACCCAGAAAGAGGAACCTAAAGCCTTTCATCATCGGCAGGACCAAGATTACGAGTCTGCTTCTATACCTAGTCACAGCTTGTCATAGCCTGTCTTTACGGACAAAAGAATCACAGCTAGTCACAGTGGTGAGCCGCCCCGGAATCGAACCAGGAACCTTCAGATTACGAGACACTTCTACTGGGCCGCCGTTCTAGCGATGTTCTCAGATGGGCTCAACGTGGCGACCCAGGGTTCACGGGGGCGTCACGGAGCAGGTCACTTCGTCCCAACTGTAGGTAATCCGAGTAAACCATCGGAACCCTGGGTCATAGGCGGAATCCGACCACGCAGCCCAGAGTTGAGAAATCGGAAAGAGTGACAGTGTAAAGATCTCATCGGGACGAACGAAGTTTTCATGAGAGACCGTGACGGCATCCAACTGGGGACCTCGGGTATCAAAAGTTCCGCCCCCAAACGCATACGTGAAAACTTCCGCAGTTAAGTTGGCCGCGCACCACTTCCCGGTGTAGACGGCCCAAATATCAAGAGACTGGTCCTGGAGTCTGCCCCAACTCCCCTTGCCTTGGTCAACGATATCCGCTTGGGTCGCCACGGAGCCCACGGTGGTGGGTACAGTCGGACTAGGACGAACCTTTCCCCTGCAGGAGACAACGCTGAGGCCCATAACCACGGCCAGCCAGACAGAAAACCACTGCCTGCTCAGACGCAAACATTACACTCCGTCCACAATCACGAGCCGTCCGGAGCTGTTGTCGGTTCGACCGGCCTTGATCGCTCGATAAGCCTCGCTTTGAAGACACTGTTGTGCGGCCTCACTATCCGGAAATTCGACCACAACTTCGATGTCCGCTGTTTCACCTTCCCGGTAAGCCACCGGACCACCGCGAACAAGGACCTTTCCACCGCATTCCTCAAGAATGGCCACAACTTTTGTTCCATACTCACCCATGAACCGTGCCTTATCGGTCAAGGTGAAATGTCCAACTAAATATCCCTTTGGCATGAGATTAGTGCTCCTTACACAGTAGTCATTAAACAAGGTTCATGAACGCATAGCAGCCCGAACCGTGAGACTTAACACCAGGGAGCGTAGAGTGGCAACTAGCGCTTATTCCCTCCACGCCACTCTCGGATAAGGCGTTGGGCCTCGGCAAGGTCCTCAGGGGTCATCTGGCTCGCCACGATGTCACGATTCTTAATTGATAGCTCCTGCTCGACGGATGGAAGAGATGCAGCAAGATCGTACCATAGATATGCCTGCACACTGTCCTGACTGACACCCTGACCGGCTTCATACATGACACCAAGGGAATACTGGGCCCGAATGTTGCCCTGCTCAGCAGCCTTCCGATACCACTCAACCGCCATTACATCGTCCCTCTCAACACCTCGACCGTTGGCATATCTCCCTCCTGTGATGACCTGAGCTGCCACGTACCCTTGCTCGGCCGCCTGGAGGTACCACTTCACCGCTTCCGCTTGATCCTGAGCAACCCCTTCACCGTTATCGTACCTGACGGCCAGTGTGAGTTGCGCCGAAAGGTTGCCTTGGTCGGCCGCCTGCGTCCACCACCGGACTGCCTCAATATCATCCTTCTCGACACCCCGAGCATTGATATATCTCCACCCAAGAAGGTACTGGGCACCAGTCTCACCCTGCTCCGCTCGTGTACGAAGTTCAATAATTTCTTGGTCAACAATTTCCTCTGGTGTCAGGGTTTGGTCTGTAGGGTCTTGTGAAGCACACGAGGCGACACCTAGAATCATGAAAACGGACAGGAGGCGGGCGATGGGACCTGCGTGGTAACCCGTCATGATAAGAGAGTTCCTGATTTTACCGCTGGTGGTCTATCGTTTCAACGCATCGAAGATGCATCATCTAGCCAGTTAATTGTCCGTAGACCGGCCCTATTCATGTCTACAGGTATGGCCACAACCACGGCACGCGGAGACTCTCCAGGCCATGCAACACTGTAAGATTACCAAGAATCACAAGCGGCCATGAACCACGAGCGTGGGCCAACTGCACATTGAACGCGACGGTCATCGGCAACAGCACACGATTCGCAGCAACTTGGTCACCAGCCCAGACGGCCGGGCCTAGAAACACCATCAATAGCGCGTAGGCAATCCCGATACGCCACCAAGGTGCGCTCCACTCTCGTTGCCATAAGAGGAAGAGTGCCTGAGTCGTCAGACTCACGAGCGACAGAAAGCTAAATCTGGCATAGGTCTCTGTCCAGCCAAACTCTTGGAGCTCCGCGAGCGTCATATCCCACTTCGCAAGAAAAGTGGATAACGGAGCGGCGAGATTTCCCCGACCAGAGGACATAGTGACACCGTGCGCTGAGAAATACAGGTAACCCAACCAAAGGGCCAGGGGCACTGCGACGAAAAAAATGCGAACCAGCGGAGCCGCGTGGTCCGCGACCCTTAATGGACGCCATCTACGTCCAAATAGGCACACCCCTGAAAGCAGATTTGTTTCTCGTCCAAGTCCAGAGAGCCCGAGCACAGCACTGGCTATCCAAGGCCGTCCACGTTCAATCGCAATAATCGCCAGAGCTAGCAGCAGCAAACTCGGGCCGGCGAGCAAGGACAGACGAACCGATGCGATAAGGCCTTGGCCGAACAAGCAGCCGAACCAAAGCATGAAGTTCCGCAGTGTGAGCGGAGGAAACCAACGAAGAAGCAACCAAGCCAGGATTAACCAACACAAAATGTTCTGCACCGAGTAGGCCTGCAGAATCAACGCTGGCTGCCCTAGGCCTAACAGGAATGCAGTCCAGGAAAATAAGATGCGTGGCGCTCGATACCCAAAGGTGTCAATGGCCTGTTCAATCGCCGGGTCTTGCAGAAGGGGGTCAATCGCAAGTTGCGCATAGAACTGACCGTCGTAGCCAGGGGAGTCCTGATAGACATAGTGCGGCACCTCCTGCACAGCCGGCAGAACCACCGCCTCAAATCGATCACCA
>PANO01000052.1 GCA_002707655.1 Deltaproteobacteria bacterium | reverse complement strand
GTGGCGCGGGGGCCAGTGATGTGAATGCCCAAAATCTTGAGAGTCTCAGGATCGAAGAGCAGTTTGAGGATGCCGTCCTTCTCAGCCATGATGTGCGCCCGTGTGATTTCTTTGAAGTGTGCGATCCCGACTTCATAGGGAATGCACGCTTTGGTCAGTTCCTCTTCGGTTTGTCCAACCATTGCCACGGGAGGGATGGTCCAGATGCCGAAAGGAAATTCTCGGGACATGGACTCGTTCTGCAACCCTCCAAAGGCGTGCAACACAGCGATACGGGCTTGGATCACTGAAGTCGAGGCGAGTCCGGGAAAGCCAATGGCATCCCCTGCGGCATAAAAGTTCGGCAGGGTGGCTTGGTAGTGTTCGTTGGTGACGATCAGGTCGTTGTGCCCAAGCTCCACTCCAATGTCTTCAAGGCCGAGATTCCGGGAATTCGCCAGCCGTCCAGCCGCCACCAAAACGGTGGAACAGGGCAGCACTTTTTGACTCTCCAATTCAACGTGCATCTCTTGGGGTCCGACCTTGCGGATGGCCTTAACATTCTCGCCCAAGCGCAGAGTAATGCGTTGGTTGCGCATGCTGAAGACGAGGTTTTCGGAAATCTCCCGGTCAAGGAAGGGCAGGATATCGCGGTCGCGGGCAATGAGGTTCACGCGAATGCCCATCTTGGCGAAGATGCAGGCGTACTCGCAGCCGATCACCCCTGCTCCAATGATCGTGATTTTGCGCGGAAGCTGCTCGATTTCGAGAATGGTGTCCGAGTCAAACACACACTCATGGTCGAAGGGAGCCCAGTCCGGACGCCTTGGGGAGGATCCTGTGGCGATCACGGCATAATCCAGCGAGATTTGATACGGTTCGTCACTCTCGTTAGGTGTGATCTCCAATAAATTCGGACTGAGAAACCGAGGAGTGCCGTGCAGCACCGCCACCCGGTTTTTGTCGAGGTTGCGCCGCAGGGAATTTTCCTGCTCCTGGATGACATGCTGTTTGCGGAACATCAACTCAGCGGTTGTGAGGTTCTCCTTGAAAGCGATCTGAATGCCGTGGGATTGCTGGCGGATCATCGCCAGATTAACCACCGTCTCGCGGAGAGATTTCGAGGGTACCGTTCCGGTGTGTAGCGAGGCGCCCCCCAAACGATCCAAGCGTTCAACGAGTGCTACGCGTTTCTTGAGCTTGCTGGCCTGCATGGCTGCGGTTTCCCCGGCTGGACCAGAGCCGATGACCACGAGGTCGAAGTGTCGAACTTCCTGCATTTTGTCTAAATTTCTGAAATCTGAATCCCGCTCATCCTAGCGGTTGTGCCCACGAGGGTCAATCCGGATACACCCCGTTGCAGGGACGACTTGGCGTTGATGGGTTGATCTTCTATGATGACAGAGTGAGGCAGAAGGGACAAAGTTCTAAAGGGCTAGAACCAGCAACCAGCAACGGGTTGGGGCAGGTTTCAAACCTGCCCCAACCACCCATCTCCATGAGCTTGACAACAGGACTCGTCATTGGCACTAGCGGGCACATCGACCACGGCAAGACCACGCTCGTCAAGGCACTGACCGGAATCGACACGGATCAACTCGCGGAGGAAAAACGCCGGGGCATCACCATTGACCTCGGCTTTGCGCACGACACCGATGCTCAGGGGCGGCGGCTGGCTTTTGTGGACGTACCCGGGCATGAACGTTTCATTCACAACATGCTCGCCGGAGTTGCAGGCATTGACGCGGTCTTGCTCGTGGTGGCGGCGGATGAAGGCGTGATGCCACAAACTCGCGAACACCTCCACATCTGCAACTTGTTGCATGTGCCTGCTGGACTCGTTGCCCTCACACGCACCGATCTGGTGGACGATCCGGAGATGATCGAACTCTGCATCGAGGAAATTCAGGAACTGACCGCAAGTACTTTTCTGGCAGGTTGTCCGGTGATTCCTGTCTCAGCGGTGACGGGCGTAGGGCTTCCAGACCTTCGGGCCGCACTGGGCAAGCTGCCGGAACGCAGGACTGCGAAAGTGGAAGAATTACCCTTTCGGTTGCCTGTGGATCGGGCGTTCACGGTCAAGGGTTTTGGCACCGTGGTGACGGGCACGGTACTGTCCGGAACGCTTGCAACCGAGGATGAGGTCTGGCAGTACCCCGAGAAAAAACTGGTGAGGATTCGCGGGTTGCAAGCACAGAGCGAAACCGTTTCGCAGGTGCGTTCCGGACAGCGAGCCGCCCTTAATCTCGCAGGAATCGCCCGCGAGGACATTCAGCGAGGCCATCAGCTTGCGGCTCCGGATTCGCTGGCAACGAGTTACATGCTCAACGTGGAATTGCAACTGCTCGCCACTGAGGATGACCCGCTCATGACGCGCCGCCGCATCCGGTTGCACCTTGGCACGCAGGAGGTGATGGGGCGGATGGTGCTGTTGGGGCAGAACGCCTTGGCTCCGGGAGAAACCGGACTCGCCCAACTGCGGCTCGAAGCTCCGGTGAGCAGCCGTTTTGGCGACCGCTTCATTCTGCGAAACTTCTCGCCCCTCACCACTTTGGGTGGTGGTCGAGTGTTAGACCCGTTGCCTGCAAAATCGCGGCGCACCCACTCAGAATTGCCTGCACGGTTGCAGCGTATTTGCAGCGGTGATGAGGCCACGCAGTTAGAGGAAATCGTTTTTTTGCAGGGGGTCCAAGGGTTGAGGCAAGCGGAACTTCCTGTGCGCACAGGCTTGTCTGCTAAACAGGTGCAGCGCAACCTCCAACCCCTGCAAAGCCGACAGCACTTGATCTGCCTGGATTCCGTGGAAAAACGCTGGTTGCACGCCGATCATTTGGAGCGCATTGCTCGTTTTGTGCTGCGCTTGGTGGCTGCGCACCACCAGCGCTTTCCGGAACGACAGGGCATGACCCGCCCGGAAATTGCAGGGAAACTCAATCTGTTGTTCGCCCACGAGCGCGAGGTTGACACCCTGCTCAAGCTGCTCGTCAAACAGGAAAAGCTTGTGCAAGCGGATGGTGCCTTTGCGCTGCCGAGCCACGTTCCGGAAGTGTCCGGAGCGCAAGAGGTGCTGTTGGAGCAGTGCCTTGGAATTATCCGCAAGGGGGGCTTCCAGCCTGTACGGCGTACCCACTTGCTGGAGCAGCTTGGGGTGGACGAAAAAGCTGGACTCACCCTGCTCAAGTCGGCTGCGCACCACAAGCAGCTCGTCCGGGTGAGTGAGGATTTGCACTACACTCCGGAGCAGCTTGAAGAAATCCGTTCGCGGCTGGAAACGCATTTTGCGAAAAATCCTACCGTGACCGTGATCGAATTCAAGGAACTGCTCGGCATCACCCGGAAGTCCGCAGTGGAACTGCTGGAGCATTTTGACACCCAACGCCTTACCGTCCGACAAGACAACCTGCGGGTTCCCGGACTCCTCAAACCTCAAACTCAGGAAACCTGATGCACCGGCTCGCTCCACAATCCCGATTCATCCTCAAAACTGTCTTTAAACGCAACTACGACGTACTTTCCGCGAGCGGCCAAACAGCGGTCAACCGCGTGATGCTCGGAGTGGACATCGCCGCTTTGATTGCCCTGTTTGCGTGGTTGTGATGCGAAGCTCGCTGCTGTGGTTGACTCAAGTGCTAGTTGTGTTGGCTGCTGGCATTTTGCTGGCACCAAACCTCTCTGCGCAAAGTTTGCTCAACGATCCGGACTGGGTGAAACTGCACCTGCAAACGGAGGCCACCGGGGAGGAAGCAGTCGCTTCCGAATTCAGCGTTTTTTCGGAACAGGGGACTTCAGCATCGCCTGATTTTCTGACTCCACTGCATCCGGAGTTTGAGCAGCCCGTTGCTTCCACCAATCCCCGCTTGCAGTTGACTCCCCAAGTCCGGGAACTGCTGATGCTGANGGAGGACGATCCTGTTGAGGCACAGCAGCAGTTGGGGTTGCTGGAATCNCGTCTGAAAATGGAGGATCGTGCCCTACTGCGCATTGTCCTGCTGCTGAATCTACAGCGTCCACGCACAGCCAAAGTGCTGGCCGAATCGTTTCTGCGGGAACTCCCGGATGATCCCCGCGCCCCATTGGTTCACCTACTCCGCAACCGGGCACACCTCGCTCTGGGCAAAGCGATTGCGCTGGACGGACGGTTGGAAGAACAGGTGCTGCGCACCCTGCCTGCCCGCTATCAACAGGAACTGCTGGAAGCACTGAGCGTCGACGCCGACGCCCGCAAACTCCCACTGGCTTCACTGAGTTACCGCCTCGATCTGCTGGCCAATCCGGAAACCGCCTCCGCCTCCACTGAGCAGCAGGTGCTGGAACAACTTCGGCAAATCAACTCGCTCACGCAGTTGGAGGTGATTTCAGAACTCCACGGCACCGTTTCTGTGGTGCGGGCGTGGGTCCCGGAACTCTATGTGGAATTGCTNCGGAAGCAAGGCCAACACGCTCGTGCCCTAGAACTGCTCAGCCAGTTTCTCGCATCCGCCCGTGAGCACGAAGATGCCGAACAGGTGCNTCGGCTGGAGGGTTTGCAGATTCGGATGCANTCCGCCACNCGGACNCGTCCTTACCGCATTGGGGTGATCCTTCCACTCAGCACCACNAANCGCCGGGTGGTGCAGTTGGTCCGCGAGACGATTGACGGGTTGCGCCTCGCCCTGATTGCCGAACAGGAGGGACGGCTGCCGCGTGTGCGCATGGCGCAACCGGAGTTGCTGGATTTTGAGGAACTTGAGAGGTCGGGTGCTTTGGCTACGCTCACCGAGGTTACGCCAGCAGACAATGCTTCTCTCCCGTGGCAACTGGTGTTCCGCGACTCCAAGCTCAATCCGGATCACACGCGCAAGATGATTCAAGAACTCGTGGAGCAGGAACAGGTTGCCGCCATCATCGGGCCACTCACGCGCCGCACTTCCGAAGCNGCTGCCGAAGAAGCCCAGCGCTTTGGGGTGCCTCTGATCTCGCTCNCGCTCACGCGGTCGGTTCCCGATATCGGCGAGTTTGTGTTCCGCAACAACCTGAGTTGGGAGCAGGAAATCCAGACGCTGCTGCAACATGCGGTGGACTACCATCAGGCGCGACGTTTCTTGATCCTTTATGCGGACAACCGCCAAGGGCGTGAAAAGATGCGGCTGTTCTGGAAAGAAGCCGATCGCTTAGGGCTGGAGATTCATGGAGCGGAACCCTTTTCCTCCCAGCAGAAGAGTTTCGTTTCCAGCTTTGACGCCTTCACCCGCAAGCTACGTCCACTCACGCCGGAGCAGGAGGAAACGCTCAAGGAACTGGATGAGGATTTAGAACCGGAGCATCCGTTCGACGCACTGTTTGTTGCCTCCGGATCGCTCAGCATCCGCAGCTTGCAAATCGTTTTTCCCTACCTCGAAGTGTACGGCATGCAGGACACGCTGCTGCTCGGTGACAGCGGCTGGCACGATTACGCGCTACTGTTCGCCACAGGTCGTCGGGGGTTGCGCAAGCTGGTGATTGCCGCTGATTTCCACAGAGAGAGCGAACGCCCGGAGGTCAGGGAGTTCATGGCACTTTACGAACGTATGTTCTTTTTTGCAGCGACCAAACAGCGTCCGGGCAACTACACCACCTACGCCTACGACACGGCAGGTTTGTTGATGAACCTGCTGCGGGTGGAACTGAATCAGAATCCCGCTGCGCTCAAGGAGGCGCTGCTGAGTTTGTCCGGATATCCGGGGGTGACGGGCGAGTTTCGCTTTGCGGAAAATGGTGAGGTGCAGCGCAAAATGCGACTGCTGCGCCCACGCGGCGTGAGCTTCCAAGCCTTGAATTAGGGTTTTCAGTGGTCGGTTATCGGTGGTCAGGTTCCTCTCGATTCACAGAACACTCCCTAACTCTGCCCCTCTGGAACTCTGGATTTGCCCCTCAAATCACCATTCCCCGGTCTGCTGCACCCGAGCCGCTTGGTCGAGGAGTGCTTCCACCATCGGAGTCAGCCCGGCAAAACGTGAGTCCTGAGTTTGCCCGTGGTAGTAGCGGTAGTAGATTTGCTGCATCACCACTGCAAGCCGGAAGAGGCCAAAGGTGTAGTAGAAGGTGAACTCCGCAATGGGAACTCCGGAACACTCCTCGTAAATGCGCACCGCTTCCTGGCGTGTCGGAAAGCCGTTCAGGTGCATTGGGGCCATGCGGAATTGTTGCAGGGCTTCCGGGTCGTCCTCCTGAATCCAGTACGCGATGGAGCCACCCAAGTCCATCAGTGGATCACCCAAGGTCGCCATTTCCCAATCGAGGACGCCGATGATCCGCAGCGGGTTTTCGGGAGCAAGCACGAGGTTGTCGAGCTTGTAGTCGTTGTGAATGAGCGCGGGACGCGAGGTTTCCGGAATGCGCCCATGCAGCCATGCCATCACCGCATCGCAGTTTGAAGCGTCGGCAGTGTGGGCGTTGCTCCAGCGTCGGCTCCAGCCCTCCACCTGCCGCCGCACATAGCCTTGCGGACGTCCTAATTCTCCGAGCCCGATTGCTGCAAAATCCACCGTGTGCAGTTCAGCCAACAGTTCAAACATCGAGTGGGCAAGTCCGGCGTGTTGCTGCGAGGAAAGCGTATACTCCTCCGGAAATTGCTTGCGGACGATCACGCCTGCAATGCGCTCCATGACATAAAACGGCGCACCGAGCAGGGCCGGGTCTTCTTCGTACAGCAGCGGCTTGGGAGCTTGCTGGAAATGCGGATGCAAGGCGCTCAGCACCCGGAACTCGCGGCCCATGTCGTGGGCGGATTTTGCTTTGGTGCCAAACGGAGGACGCCGTAAAACGAACTCGCGTTCCCCAAAGCGCAGCAGGTAGGTGAGGTTGGAATAGCCGGACGGAAACTGCTGAATTGTAAGCGGCCCAGCGCAACCCGGAATGTTGGCCTGCAGGTGTGCTGCGAGTGTGACGCAGTCCAGTTCCTCCCCAGCCCGGATGGCTTCAGGCGTGTTCAGTGCGGACATCAGCGGGCGAGCATGGCTTCCAGTTCCTGTAGCGAGGCTTGCTCCCCGTCGGTCACCAACGGCTTGTCCGGAAGTGCGGTTCCGTTCTCCACGACGGATTCCTTGGGTTGGACCTTGGGTTTCTGTTCCAGCGGTTCCTCCACAAGATCAGCCACCGTCCGCAGAGTATAGCTGAACTGGCGGCTCACTTGCAGCAAGCGCCCCCCTTCCACAAAATCCGAGTGGCTTTGGAAGGTTTCAAAATCATCAACCACCAGTGCGTGCTTGAGCGCCTCCGGCTTGAGGTAGAGCAACATGCCTTCCTGAGATGCGTCCGCCGAGTATTCAGTCTCCCGGGCTTCAAATTTGAACCAATTTTTCATGGGTTTTCCTTCTATCAGATAGTGAAAATGATTCTCAACACATGAGTGAGAACCAGAGAAAAACGATGCTGGAGACGACTCTCCAACTTCTGAATTTGCTGCTAGAAACATGCCAGTCTCCTAGACTCTCATTCTCCGGAAAGATTGTGCCTCCCTCCCCGCAGATTCGAGTGACGGCGTCCTGAATCTTGCGCTTCATACGGGTAATTCCGTATGGGAATTTTACTGCATTCCTTCCCCGCTTTTCCTATAATGTTCGTTTTGCTCCAAATCGTTTCCGGCGTGGAGTTAACTCACACCCAATACACGAAAGAGATTTTGAAGCCAACCTCCTACAACACCCTGATTATGGGTGCTTCCTATGGTTCATTGTTAGCGACCAAACTCTTGCTCGCAGGACACACCGTCAAGCTGGTGTGCCTACCAACCGAGGCCAAGTTGATCAACAAGGAGGGCACCCGGGTGCGTTTGCCGGTCAAGGGCCGGGACGGCCTCGTTGAGGTGGATTCCCGGAAGCTGCCGGGTGCCTTGTCCGCCGCCACTCCGGATGCGGTCAGCCCGTCTGATTACGACCTGATCGTGCTAGCCATGCAGGAGCCTCAGTACCGTTCCCCCGGCGTGCGCGAGTTGCTGGCAGCGGTCGCGCAGGCCAAAGTTCCCTGCATGTCGCTCATGAACATGCCCCCGCTGCCTTACTTGGCNCGCATTCCCGGNCTCNATGTCGAAGGCTTGAAGCAGTGCTACACGGACCCCACTGTTTGGGACGGTTTCGATCCGAAACTGATGACCCTGTGCAGCCCGGACCCGCAAGCGTTTCGCCCTCCGGACGAAGAACTCAATGTGCTGCAAGTCAGCCTGCCAACCAATTTTAAGGTGGCCCGTTTCGATGCAGATGAACACACCGCAATCTTGCGTCAGATGCAGGCAGACATTGCAGCGGTCCGGTACAATGACGGTAGCGGCGCGGTCGAATTGCCCGTCAAACTCAAGGTGCATGACTCGGTCTTTGTGCCGCTGGCGAAGTGGAGCATGTTGCTGACAGGCAACTATCGCTGTGTGCAGCAGGACGAGATGCGCGCCATCCGGGACGCAGTCCACAGCGATCTTGACCGTTCACGGTCGGTCTATGACTGGGTGGGTGAGGTGTGCCGAAAATTGGGGGCGTCCGGGGAGGATCAGGTCCCGTTTGAAAAATACGCCAACGCCGCTAACGGGCTGCTGAAACCCTCCTCGGCGGCGCGGGCCTTACTCGCCGGGGTGCCAAACATCGAGCGGGCAGACTGGCTGGTGAAAACCATCGCGGCCCAGCAAGGGATGGAGTCTGAGTTCGTTGATGAAACGGTGGCTCTGGTGGATGCTTGGCTCGAACGTAATCGTCAAGCCGCTTGATGCGCCGAATTTCAGTAAAATTGCAAAGCTGCTGGCCGACAAAAGCAGAGTGTGTCGGCTTTTTTGTTTTGGGCAAAGTCTTTGAGTCATGAGCCTCTTTCCTTTCAATGAGACCGGAAGGGGGGTAGATCCCAAACCCTTCCGGACGGGAAAGCCCTTTACCTTCTGAACCGAATCAGGAAAACTGCGGGGTGGCCTGATGTCTGATGGAATGACCCTGCTGACCACTGATTCCGGATTTGGGTTGATTTCCTCGGACGCTGCTAGTATTTTCCAAGATCACTTGCAACCGCAGACTGCTTCCATGGACACCAATACCTACCTGAGCAACGCTGAAATCAGCGCGTTTGATGATCTTTACCAGCAATACCAAGAAAACCCGGACTCAGTGGATCCGACTTGGCGGAAGTTCTTTGAGGGCTTCGAGTTCTCCCGGACCAGCTACACGGGGAAATCTTCCATCGGGGAGTCCACAAAAACCGTGGCCCCCAAGCCAGCCGCTCCAATTCAGGTGGTTGCAGAAGCGGCTCCTGCTCAATTCCAAAAGGAAATCAACGTCCTCAACCTCATCGGGGCCTATCGACAGCGCGGACACCTGTTTGCCAGCACCAATCCGGTGCGCCCGCGCCGCAAGTACGATGCCCCCATTGAATTGTCGAGCTTCGACCTCGGAGAAGCGGACATGGACACGGTCTTTCAGGCCGGGACGCGTATGGGCCTTGGTCCCACAACGCTACGGCAGATTGTGGACCACCTGCGGCAAACCTACTGTGGCAGCATCGGGGTCGAGTATAAATTTGTGCGTTCCCGGGATGCGCTCGAGTGGCTAGAGGGGCGCATGGAGGAATGCCGCAACACCCCGAATTTGACTCCGGACCAGCGACTTCAAATGCTCCGCAAGATCAACGAGGCGGTCGCGTTTGAAAACTTCCTCCAAACCAAGTTCGTGGGCCAGAAACGCTTTTCGTTGGAAGGCAGTGAATCCATCATCCCGGCNCTGGACACCATCGTCGAGCGTGGCGCGGAACTGGGGGTGCAGGAATTTGTCATTGGCATGGCGCACCGCGGGCGGCTCAATGTGCTGGCCAACATTCTTGGCAAGACCTACCGCGACATCTTCACTGAGTTTGAAGGCAAGGTGTTTGGACTGGACGGCTTTGCCGGAGACGTGAAATATCACCTTGGATTCTCCAGCGACAAGGAAGCCCGCAATGGCCGTCGGGTGCATCTGAGCCTCACCCCCAANCCATCACACTTGGAGGCTGTCAACCCTGTTGTCGAGGGCATCTCCCGCGCCAAGATCGAGCATCGCTACGAGGGCAATTCCAGCCAGCTTGTGCCCATTCTCATTCACGGAGACGCCTCCATCGCCGGACAGGGCATCATCTATGAGGTGTTGCAGATGTCTCAACTCCGGGGCTACGGTACCGGCGGAACNGTGCATTTGGTCATCAACAATCAAGTCGGCTTCACCACTGACTACATTGACGGACGTTCCAGCACCTATTGCACGGACGTCGCCAAAACCACCCTCTCTCCGGTCTTCCATGTCAACGCAGACGATATTGAGGCGGTGGTTTATGTGACACAACTCGCCCTTGAGTTTCGGCAGCAGTTCAAGCGGGACGTTTTTGTGGACATCCTCGGCTATCGTCGACACGGGCACAACGAGGCGGACGAGCCGCGCTTCACTCAGCCCACGCTCTACAAGGCGATTGCCAACCACCCCAACCCCTTGGAGGTGTACAGCAAGGAAGTCATTGAAAGCGGGCGTTTGCAGGCCACACAGGTCAAGGANGTTGAAGNNGAGTTCAAGCAGTTCCTCAACGACCGCTTTCAGGAATCGCTCCAGCAAACCAACGCCAATGTNACCTCTTTCCTTGAAGGCGAGTGGNCCGGAATCCGGCTGGCGCTACCCGAAGATTTTGACGAATCTCCCGAAACCGGAGTGACCCGTGAAACCCTCCATCGTCTCACTGATCGAATTTGCGACCTTCCGNAAGAGCTGGCCTTCTTCCCGAAAATCCGCAAGCTCTATGCAGATCGTCACAAGATGATTTATGACAACGACCGGATTGACTGGGGGATGGCCGAAACCCTCGCTTACGCAACCATGCTGGACGAGGGNAAGCCTGTGCGGCTCAGCGGGCAGGATGTCGCACGCGGCACNTTTTCCCATCGGCACTCCGTCATCGCTGCGGAGGACGACACCAAATACACGCCCCTCAACAACCTCTCCAAGGAACAGGCGCCGTTCTCCGTCTACAACTCNCTGCTCTCAGAATACGGAGTGCTGGGCTTCGAGTTCGGCTATGCTTTCGCCACTTCTTTCGGACTCACCATCTGGGAAGCACAGTTCGGCGATTTCGCCAACGGGGCGCAAATCATCATTGACCAGTTCATCTGTTGCGCTGAGACCAAGTGGCAGCGCATGAACGGGCTGACCCTGCTGCTGCCTCACGGTTTTGAGGGCCANGGTTCAGAACACAGTTCCGCCCGCATCGAGCGTTTTCTGGAACTCTGTGCGGACTACAACATCCAAGTCGTCAACTGCACCACCCCTGCCAATCTCTTCCACGCCCTCCGCCGCCAGCTTGACCGCGAGTTCCGGAAACCGCTGATCATCTTCACGCCTAAGAGTCTGCTGCGCCATCCAAAATGCGTCAGTTCGCTGAGCGANTTTGAGGAGGGCAACACTTTCCAGGAAGTCATTGACNACACCGTTGACGACCCCACGGCAGTGACCAAGGTGCTGCTCTGNTCTGGAAAGATTTTCTACGAACTCGCAGCACGCAAGCAGGAAGAGACCCACAACGATGTCGCAGTGGTTCGGGTGGAGCAACTCTATCCGCTTCCGGAGCTTGCCCTCAACAAGCTCAAGGAGCGTTACTCCAGTGTTGAGCGTTGGATCTGGGTGCAGGAGGAACCAGAAAACATGGGGTCGCTTGCCTACCTCAAACGGAAAAGTAAGCGCATCCCGTTCCCGCTCCATATGATCGCCCGACGCGAGAGCAGTTCTCCGGCCACCGGATTCGCCAAGCTCCANAAAATAGAGCAGAAAGGCCTCATTGACAAGGCTTTCGGCCCCTGATTTCACCCCACTCCCACACAAACTCATGGCTGTTGACATCAAGATTCCAAGTCCTGGAGAATCTATCACCGAGGTTGAGATCGGCAACTGGATGAAGGCCGATGGNGATTTTGTGCAAATGGATGAACCGCTTTGCGAGATTGAAACCGACAAGGCGACCCTGCCGTTGCCTGCGGAAACCTCCGGCATTCTGAAGATCGTCCTGCAAACAGGNGAAACCGCCCAAGTCGGCGATGTCCTTTGCAGCATCGAACCCAGCGACGCTCCGGCAGTGGNTTCCAAACCCNNAGCGGCGGAACCTNCGCCCACTCCGGCTCCGGAACCCGCAACCGCTCCTGCCCCCCAACCGGAATCCTATGCCGCCGGACACCCCTCGCCCGCCGCAAACAAGCTGATGGCTGAACAAGGCGTTGCCGCTGCTGCCGTTTCCGGAACGGGTCCGGGAGGCAGGATCACCAAGCAGGATGTGCTGGAGGAGTCCGCATCCTCCACTCCGGCTCCGGAAGTCCCATCGCCGCCGCCAGCCTCTGCTCCAGAGACTCCCGATCCGCAGGCACCTCCGGCACCACCTGTCGTCGCTGCTGTTTCCGGAGCCCGGCAAGCGCGTTGGGAACGCATGTCGCGCTTGCGACGCAAACTCTCGGAACGGCTGGTTGCNGTCAAGAACGAAACCGCCATGCTCACCACTTTCAACGAGGTGGACATGCAGGCGATCTTTGACCTGCGCAGTGCCTACAAGGATCACTTTGAGAAAAAACATGGAGTGCGCCTCGGCTTCATGAGTTTCTTCGTCAAAGCCTGCTGTGAGGCGCTGCTGGAATTTCCGGCAGTCAACGCCCAGATTGACGGCGAGGAGATGGTTTCGCACGATTATGTGGACATGGGCATCGCCGTCAGCGCCCCCAAGGGTCTGATGGTTCCGGTGGTCCGCAACGCCGAAACCCTCAGCCTCGCACAGCTCGAATCCGAAATCCGCCGACTCGCCAAGCGGGCGCGGGACAATGCGATCACGCCCGATGAAATGAATGGCGGCACCTTCTCAATCACCAACGGTGGGGTCTTCGGTTCGATGCTCTCAACGCCAATCCTCAACCCTCCGCAGAGCGCGATTCTTGGGATGCACAACATTGTCGAACGTCCGATTGCAGTGAACGGCACCGTTGTCGTCCGACCCATCATGTANCTCGCCCTCTCCTACGACCATCGCATCATCGACGGGCAGCAGTCCGTCCGCTTCCTCGTGCGGGTGAAAGAGTATCTGGAAACTCCGGCGCGGTTGTTGTTGGGGGTTTAGTGTTTTGAAAGTCCCCGCGAAGTAAAACAAGAAGTTTNTTGAATGTTAGGCATACCATCAAGAACAAAGCAACCCCAACACCCGAAAACACCATGTCTCACTACGATGTCACCGTGATCGGCTCCGGNCCCGGCGGTTATGTGGCTGCGATCCGCTGTGCGCAGCTTGGCCTGAAGACCGCTCTGGTTGAACGCTATTCCANGCTAGGGGGCACNTGNCTCAATGTCGGCTGCATCCCGTCGAAGGCGTTGCTCGACTCCAGCGAGCATTTCCACACGGCTCAANNTGATTTCGCCAAGCACGGTATCGAGGTTTCCGGACTTGGGGTCAACTGGGAGCAGATGCGCAGCCGCAAGGACGAGGTGGTTTCGCAGACCTGNGCCGGGGTCAAGTACCTGATGGACAAGAACCAGATCACGGTCATCCACGGCCACGGCAGTTTCCGGGATGCGAAAACTGTGGAGGTCGCCAAGGGCGACGGCAGCACCGAGGTGCTGNAGACCACAAACACGATCATCGCCACCGGCTCCAAACCNTCCAGTTTGCCCGGAGTCGAAATTGACAAACAGCNCATCATCACCTCAACCGAGGCCCTGCAACTTCCGGAAGTGCCCCAGAGCATGGTCGTGATTGGTGGCGGCATCATCGGGCTGGAATTGGGGTCGGTCTATGCACGACTTGGCACGAAGGTGCAGGTGGTCGAGTACTTGGATCGCTTGATTCCGGGCATGGACTTTACCCTTGCCAAGGAAATCCTGCGCTGCCTCAAGAAGCTCGGCATCGAGTTCAAGCTCAGCCACGCCGTGCAAAGCGTGAAAGTCGAAGACGGGCAAGTTGCCGTGCTGGCGAAAACTCGGAAAGGTGAGCAGGTCACATTCACCGGAGACTACTGCCTTGTTGCTGTGGGACGCCACCCGTACACCGCTGGACTCAAGCTGGAGAACGCTGGACTCAGCACCGACGAGCGTGGACGGCTTGCGGTGGACGACCACCTGCAAACCTCGGTTCCGGGAATCTACGCGATCGGCGACGTGGTGCGTGGCGCCATGTTGGCGCACAAGGCCGAGGAGGAAGGCGTGTTCGTCGCAGAACGGATTGTGGGGCAGCAACCGCACATCAATTACCGCAACATCCCCGGAGTCCTCTACACATGGCCGGAAGTCGCCGGAGTTGGCTGGACCGAGGACGAACTGAAGGAGCAGAACCGCCCGTGTCGTGTGGGCACGTTCCCGTTCAAGGCACTGGGTCGCGCACGTGCGGCCATGGAAACTGACGGACTCGTCAAGGTCATCGTGGCTCCGGAAACGGATGAAATCCTTGGCCTCCACATGATCGGGGCGCGCGTTGCCGATCTCATCGCGGAAGCTGTGGTTGCNCTCGAATACCGCGCCAGCGCCGAGGATATCTCCCGCATGTCGCACGCGCACCCGACTTTTGCTGAAGCGGTCAAGGAAGCGGCACTTGACGCCACAGGCAAACGTGCGATCCACCTCTGATTCAGTGAACAGTTAGCAGTGATCCGCAATGGCCCAGCGTGACCGTGTTCTGATCATCGACGATCAGGAAAACAACCGNCTGGTGATCGAAGATTTTCTCCGCCGCTTGCGTTGCGAAATGCGCGGGGTGGATTCTGGAGAAGACGGGCTGCTGCTGCTCAAGGAATGGACTCCGGACCTGATCATTGTTGATCAGATGATGCCCGGGCTGAGTGGAGTGGAGACGACAGAACGTATCAAGGCGCTCCCGGAGTTTTCGCAGGTGCCCGTCCTGATGGTCACGGCAAAAAACGACACGGAAACGTTGCGGGACGCTTTTGACGCCGGAGCCGTGGACTACATCCTCAAGCCCGTGGATCAGGTCACACTGACGGCCCGGGTGCGGTCTGCCTTGCGCACCAAGCACGCTTTTGACGAAATCAGCCGCCTGAGCCGCGACCTGATGGCACAGAAACAGGAACTCAGCAACTTCACCCACATGGTCAGCCACGACCTCAAATCGCCCATCGCTGGAGCCGCCAGCCTTTACGATCTCTTCCTCTATCGTCTCAAGGACGAGTATCCAGGCGTTTGGGGCGAGGAGGGTTTCCGGGAACTGCTTGAGCGCATTCCCGCGACGTTCCGCAAGATGCTGCGCTTCATTGACACCCTGCTGGGCTATGCTGAAGCTGGCAAGGTGATTGGGGAATTGGAGCGCGTTTCGATGGGGAATNTCGCCCAGCTGGTCGNCGCGAATTTTGAGTATGCTGCTAACGAGGGGCTGGCCGTGATCAACTGTGCCCCAGATCTGCCGCAGGTGTCGTGTGATCCCGTGCGCTTCGCACAGGTCTGGCAAAACCTGATCGCCAACGCGATCAAACACCGAGGCGCACGCACTCCGGTTCATATCAAATTGGGCTGGAAANCCGCTACGCCGAACCTACAATTCTGGGTGCAGGACAACGGACCCGGTATTGCTGCCGAGGATCAGGAGCGCGTCTTCCAACCATTTGCACGGGGTGAAAGTTCCGAGGGTGGAAACGGCATTGGCCTCGCCACCGTGCAGCGCATCCTCAACGCACACCGGGGCCGCGTCTGGGTGGCNCCCGATTTCACNGCTGGCACTCGCATTTGCTTCGAGATTCCCGACCATGTGGGCTGATCTGCTCAAAAAAATCCCTGGCTGGCAACGNCCGGAACCCCCCGTGTACGACCTGCGTACGATCCGGNCACCGAGGCTGGCAGGACGTGCCCTCAAGTTGATGGCGGTGTTGTTGGAACTTCCGGGCTTCCGGGGTTGGTTGCGTCCCGTTTTGCTCGCACAAGTTGGACTGCGGGCTTTCCGGAAATACCGCCCCAACGCGGGTCTCACGCCTCTGCCGCTGCACTCTCCGGAACCTCCGGTTTTGTTGCTCCCAAGTTGCTCGCTGACTGAGTACGAAACGGCTTTGCTCCAAGCCGAAAACCGAAAACCGAAAACCGAAAACGGCTTCCAGCCCGAATCCGCTCTGGATTTTCACCGCGCCTACCTTGCAGGGGAGACCACGCCACTCAAGGTCGCACAACGGCTGCTGGACGTGATCCGGAACTTGGAAGCGAGCGCCGTGCCGTTGCGTCCAATCATCGAGTGGGACGGCGAAAACCTGCTGCGGCAGGCGCAGGAATCCATGGAACGCTATCAGCAGGGTCGCCCTGCCGGATTGCTCGATGGCGTTCCCGTGGCCATCAAGGATGAGTTCGATTTAGTGCCCTACCCCACCCGTGTCGGCACCCAAGTTCTGGGCACGAACGTGGCAACGCGTGACGCCACTGCCGTGTCCCGCCTTCGCAAAGCCGGGGCACTGCTGTTCGGCAAGGCGAACATGCATGAACTCGGCATGGGTGTCACGGGCTTCAATCCGCACCACGGCAGCGCCCGCAACCCCTACGATCCGGAACGCTATCCCGGCGGTTCATCCAGTGGACCAGCAGTGGCAGTGGCAGTCGGGCTGTGTCCGGTTGCGCTCGGAGCCGACGGTGGAGGCTCCATCCGCATTCCCGCCGCGCTCTGTGGCATTTCCGGACTGAAAGCAACGTGGAGCCGGGTTAGCAGTGCCGGGCAGTTTCCGCTCGCGTGGAGCATTGGGCACGCTGGACCGCTTGCTGCGACCCTCTCCGACCTTACCCTTGCCTATGGTGTGCTTGCCGGAGCCGACGAGAACGATCCGTGGACCCAACGCCAGCCGGAGGTGAACCTGCCGAATCCGGAGTCCAAACTTCCCGATGGGCTGCGCATCGGCGTGTTTGTGCCGTGGTTTGAACACGCGAAACCAGAGGTGTTCCGGGTTTGCCTTGACGCAGTGGAGACCTTGCAGAAATTGGGATTGGAACGCAAGGCGGTGGAATTCCGGGGGTTGGAAGCGGCCCGCTTGGCGCATTTGGTTGCCATTGCCTCCGAAATGTTGAGCGCCAACGCGCCGCATTTCCGCCGAAAATCTCGGTTTGGCCGGGACATCCGCATCAACCTATCGCTTGCGGAACACCTCAGTGCGACTGACTACGTCAAAGCTCAGCGAGTGCGCACCGAACTGATGGCCGCGCTCTCCAAAGTGTTTGAAGAGGTGGACATCCTCATCACGCCCACCACCGCCCGCACGGCCCCACCGATTCTTCCGGACGTGACGACAGCAGGTGAGTCGGATTTGACGGTGCAGGACGAGTTGATGCGCTTTGTCGTGCCATTCAATCTCACGGGGCATCCGGCCCTTTCGGTGCCGTGCGGTTACGACCCACAGGGGTTGCCCGTCGGACTGCAACTCGTCGGACGCCCGTGGGAGGAAGCCTTGCTCCTGCGTGTGGGTGCGGCGTTGGAGGCAAAGGTTGCTCGCACCTCCCCGATGCTGCACCACACGCTGCTTTCCGGGTAAGCCTATTCGATCTCGAGTTTCCGCAGTTTGGGTCGGATCACAATTTGGCAGTAGGAGGCTTCGCGGTTGCGCTGGTAGTAGCCCTGATGGTAGGTTTCGGCGGGATAGAATTTGCTGAGTGGAGAAATCTCCGTGACCAGCCGATCGGCAAAATCGGAGGCGACAGCGGCCTTCGAGCGCATGGCTTCGGCCTGCTGTTCGGCGTCGTGGTAGAGGATGACGGAGCGGTACTGTGTGCCCACGTCTCCGCCCTGACGATTGAGCGTTGTGGGGTCGTGGCAGCCCCAGAAGAGGTCGAGCAGTTCGGTGTAGGAGATTGTTTCCGGATCGTACTCGACCTGAATCACCTCGGCGTGGCCGGTGTTTCCAGTGCAGACCGCCTCGTAACTGGGGTTAGGCTCCGCCCCTCCCGCATAGCCCGAGGTGACGGATTTTACTCCGGATTGGCGCTCAAAAATTGCCTCTAGGCACCAGAAACACCCCCCACCCAAGGTTGCTTGTTCATTTTGCATCACTCTTCTCTTGCATAAAAGTTCAAATCCCGTTAGAGAATACTAGCGGGTTTTTTGGCGAAACTCCAAGTTCATCCGAGCCTAAATCCTCAAACATCACCAGAGCGGCAGACCATGAAAGTCATCAAAGGCTACCTTGCACCAGACCTCCTCATCGAGGGCAACATCCACACCACCGACAGCGCCCGCATTGACTGCACTTGTGTGGGCAAGGTCACGGGCGACCAGGAGGTGGACTTTGGCGAGTCCGCTCAGGTGGTGGGGGAGGTCTCCGCGAAGGTGGTGCGGATGAGCGGNAAGATGGAGGGAAACTTGACCGTCNAGCAGAAAGTCAGCCTGCTGGGTTCCTCCCGCATCAAGGGAAATCTGATCACGCCTCCCGGAGAATTCAGCATGGACTTGGGCAGTGAGTTTGAGGGGAATTTCCAAATCGTGACTCCCGAAACGACCGCCACTGCGAAAGCTGCAGAGGGCAAATCCNCAGCTCAGTCCAAGCACACAGCAGCNGCCTCAAAATCCAGATAATCCGCCCTTCTGAACTGCTTGATCCGATTGAAGAAACGTTNGACGAGGTTGCGGTTCTTGTACCAGTGGCGATNATATTCGCNCTGCTCGACGNGGTTGCGGCGCGNGGGGATGNCGGCCTCGGCTCCGAGGGCCCGCACCTTCCCGATGNAGCTGTCAGCGTCATACGCCCTGTCGNCGATCACCCTCTGTGGACACGGACGACCGTGCTGTCGGGGATGAACTCCTCCAGGTCCGCTTCTCTGCAAAGCCGTTCAACAATCTGTTTCCAAACCCCTTTTTTCGTCAGGCGGTGAAACCGCATGTACACCGTGTGCCACTTGCCGAACTCCCTGGGCAGGTCGCGCTAGGGAGCACCCGTGTGCTCAATCCACAGTACGGCCTCCACAAACAGGCGGTTGTCCCTCGCCGTCACCCCCGGGTCACCCTGCCTGCCCGGAAGTAGGTCCTTGATGGGCTCCCACTGGTCATCGCGCAAAAGCAGTCTCAACATGGCCTCGTAACTGAAAAACCGTTAGTATCACATGCTTCAGGATGAGACGGCAAACGCTTGCGAATGTAAACCACACCCTAAAACAGGCGGGTCACAGCGTGTGGTCGTAGTCGATGGTGAGGGGAGCGTGATCTGAGAAACGCTCGTCCCGGAAAATCACCTCACTTTGCGCCGTTGCTGCAATTCCGGGGGTGGCCACCTGATAATCCAGCCGCCAGCCGACGTTCTTCGCCCACGCCTGTCCCCGGTTGGACCACCAAGTGTACTGTTCTGGATGAGGGTTGAGCTGCCGGAACACATCCACCCAGCCGATCTCGTCGTACAGTTTTGTGAGCCACGCCCGCTCCTCTGGAAGAAAGCCGGAGTTTTTCTGGTTGCTGCGCCAGTTCTTGAGATCGATCTGCTGGTGCGCGATGTTCCAATCTCCGCAGACGATGTACTCTCGTCCATCACCAATGCGCTCCCGAAACCATGATTCCAGCCGTTCCAGCACCGCATACTTAAAATCCTGCCGTACCTCCCCGCTGCTTCCGGAGGGCAGGTAGAGCGAAACGATGCTGAGCTTGCCCCAGTCCGCTTGCAGAAACCGCCCTTCCGTATCGAACTCCGGCCAGCCAAAACCATGCTGAAGCTGATCCGGCGGGGTGCGGAAGTGCAACGACACTCCGGAGTAGCCGGGACGCTCCGCATGGTGGAAGGCCCCCTCCAACATACCGAGTTTGTGCATCTCCGGGGTGAGTTGTGCATCCTGAATGCGCGTTTCCTGTAGGCAGATCACATCTGCCTGTTGGGCTTCCGCCCAAGTGAGCACGCCTTTGCGGACAGCGCTACGCAACCCGTTGCAGTTGAGAGTGAGGATTCGCATTCAGGAGTGGCGGCGCAAGGCTTTTGGCAGGATGGTGGAGACGTAAACGGAAATGAGGTACTTCTGGTTCTCCGCAAGTTCGGAGTAACCCTTGAGGACCATCAGGCTTTTGTTGAGTTTGAATCCGGGAAACAGGCGGGAGGCTTGCACGATTTCGTTGCGGAACTCCCCGCCCTTGAAGACGTGCAGCACGGCAGCGGGGGTGCGGAGGTGACGAGTCCAGCGCAGCAGGTCGGAGAGCGGCGCAACGGCGCGGACTGTAAGTACCGGAAAACGCTCCCGCCACAAGCGTTCCTTGCCCAAGTCCTCGCCACGCCCCAGTAGCGTTTGTGCGTTCTCAACCCCAAGCTGCTCGATCATTTGCTGCACGGCGGCGATCTTCTTCTGCCGTGCATCCAGCAGCGTCACCCGCACGTCAGGACGTACAATCGCAAGCGGCAGTCCCGGAAGCCCACCACCGGTGCCGAAATCGCACACCTCCACGCCCTCCGGAAACTCGCGCAGGCAGAGCAAAGCGAGGCTGGGCAGCAGGTGCTTTTCCCAAATCAGTCCCTCCTCTTTGCGCGAAACAAGATTGACGCGCTGGTTGTGATCGCGCAACAGTTCAGCCCAACGCTCCAGCAGTGCCCAGCGTTCATCCGCGACCTCCAACCCGTTCTGCTGGAGGATGCGTCGAACACGTTCGGAAGCAAGGGTGCCGAATTCTGGAATTTCGATGGTGGTTTCGGTCATGAAAACTTGGCAGCAGCAAACCAACAAAGATAGGAATTGCAAACGCGGGCTTCAAGTTCAATCCGCTAGGGAGGACACACGATACGCTTTGACAATCCGGACGATTGTCCTAAGCTCAAGGTTTACGGTTCAGTTCGCATCCACAATCCGCCGCCACCCTTTTTGATCAGCAAGCCTTTTCAGAATCCAAAAATCACGAGCCATGAACGCCTACGACGAACTCCCACAGACTCCTGCGAATTACACCGCCCTCTCGCCCATCAGTTTTCTGCAACGCGCTGCCGCCGTGCATCCACAGCGCACTGCGCTCATCCACGGTGAACTGCGTCGGACGTGGACGCAGGCCGACGAACGCTGCCGCCGCCTTGCCTCTGCTTTGCAACAACACGGGATCGGTCGTGGCGACACGGTCGCAGTGATGGCCCCGAACATTCCGGAACTCTACGAGGCGCACTTCGGCGTACTGATGACCGGAGCAGTGCTGAACGCACTCAACGTCCGGTTGGAGGCGGAAACCCTTGCGTACATCTTCGACCACGGCGAGGTGAAGGTGTTGCTCACGGACCGCGAGTTCTCACCTGTGATTCGGGAGGCATTGGAGCTTGCAGAGCAAAACCCACTCGTGATTGACATCAACGACCCGCTCGCGGAATCCGGAGAACTGCTCGGCGCAATGGATTACGAAGCCTTGTTGTCGCAGGGGGATCCCGCATTTGCAGCGATTCTGCCGGAGGATGACTGGCAAGCGGTCACGCTCAACTACACCTCCGGAACCACGGGCCGACCTAAGGGTGTGGTCTATCACAGCCGGGGGGCGTACCTGTTGGCACTGGGCAACGTGCTGGCGTGGGAACTGCCGCACCACCCGACTTACCTCTGGACACTACCGATGTTCCACTGCAACGGTTGGTGCTTCCCGTGGACACTGGCCGCGCTGGCGGGTACCAGCGTTTGTCTGCGCAAGGTCGCGGCTCCGAACATCTACAATGCGATTGCTGACCACGGCGTCACGCACCTCTGCGGGGCACCGGTCGTGATGGGCATGATCGCCAAGGCGAGCGAGCGAGGACGACGCAAATTGCAGCACCCGGTGCAGATCATGACCGCCGCCGCGCCGCCACCGCCGCCCGTGATCGCCGCGATACAGAAGCTTGGCTTCAACGTCACCCACGTTTACGGACTCACCGAGACCTATGGTCCTGCCGTGGTTTGCGACTGGCAGGAGGATTGGAACGAACTGGGACCAACCGAACAGGCGCTCAAAAAGGGGCGGCAAGGGGCACGCTATCATGTTTTGGAAGACCTCACCGTGGCCGATCCGGAAACGCTGGAACCGGTGCCGTCCGACGGGGAAACACTGGGAGAGGTGCTGTTCCGGGGCAACGTGGTGATGAAGGGTTACCTCAAGAATCCGGAGGCGACCGAGGCCGCGTTTCGCGGCGGCTGGTTCCACTCCGGCGACCTTGGGGTGCGGCATCCAGACGGCTACCTCGAGCTCAAAGACCGCGCCAAGGACATCATCATCTCCGGAGGCGAAAACATCAGTTCGGTCGAAATCGAGAATGTGCTTTACCAGCATTCCGATGTACTGGAAGCCGCAGTCGTTGCCCGCCCGGACGAAAAATGGGGCGAGCACCCTTGTGCGTTTGTGACGCTCAAATCCGAATCGAAGCTCACAGAGCAAGAAGCCATCGCCTTCTGCCGCACCAAACTGGCAGGGTTCAAGATTCCGAAAACGGTCATGTTTGGAGAACTGCCCAAGACCTCGACGGGCAAGGTGCGCAAGAACGAATTGCGGGAACAGGCCAAGGCGCTCGGCTGAGCAAGACAGCGCGATTCAGGCTTTCAACCACTTGCGGAAGTGCTGCTCCAACGTTTCCCACGAGGACGGCTCGGCGTCCTTGGTGGCCTTGTGGATCACCTCGGCAGCATGGGTGGCGCTCCGGAAGCCCTCAGCGTAGAGCTTCGCGGAGTTCCCGGAATCCATCAGGCTGTAACCCGTCAAGTCGGGGCGGATCAGCACATCGGCACTTTCCGTCTGGCGGCTCGTGGTTTGGTCCACGGCGATGGCGAAGGCGTTGAGCAAAACCTCGACAATGCCCTGTGGGGTACGGTAGCGTCCGCTGCCGAGGTCGATGGCGACGCTCACGCGGGCACCCATCTCATTCAGCACCGAAACCGGCACATTTTCCACAATCGCCCCGTCCACCAACAGCCGCCCGTCCACCTCAACGGGTGTGAACACGCCGGGAATGCAGGTGCTCGCCATCACGGCCTCGGCCACACTGCCCGTTTTAAAAACCACACGCTCTCCCGTCCGGATGTCTGCCGCCACCAGCGCAATCGGGATGAGTGCGTTTTCCAGTAGCACATCTCCGAGGTGCTNCTCCATGAAGTTCCCGATCTCCNCGTTTGAAAGCAGTCCGAGCTTGGGCAGCGTGAAGCTGGAGATACGCAGCCAGCGCAGTTTGTGGGCGAGTTCGCGGATCTTTTCCGGCGGAGTTCCGAAGGCGTAGAACGCAGCGACCATTGCCCCGGCACTCGTGCCACTCAGGAAATTCGGTTGCAGCCCCTCCTCCTCCAGTGCCTTCAGCGCTCCCGGATGCACTGCGCCCCGGAACGCACCACCACCGAGCGCGATGCCGAGTCCGGGAATGGAAGTTTCGTCGTTGGCCATGCTTCGGAGAACAGTGGTATTTTAGGAATCCGGATACGACAAGTGTGTCAGAATTTTTTTTGGAAAGCACATAAGATGGTCTCGCAAGAAGTCCTCTGAGGTGATAAATTAGTCNATTTCTGGGGTCTCTCAACCATTCGAGACACCCTTTTCGTTCAACCTGCGGTGTTCTGAGCATCCGAATTTTTTCAGAAGTCGGTCCCATTGGGTTCTTGCGAGACCATCACATAAGAAATCCGGCATTTTAGGGTCAGGCCGATGAATCTGCGGTTTTGAGTTGCTCTTGTCGTAAACTTGACTTATNNTTTTGAGTTGTCAGAACTCACGGACGAGTTCGGAATACCCCTCCACTCCCCTAAAGGAAACATGGACGACTCCATTAGAGCGTGGAACCGCTACCCAGCGGAGCGCGCCAAGGCCAAGGTTACGCCGCACATCACCCAAAACCTCATCGAACAGGCCACCAAGGATTTTTTGAACGGAGGAGGCCAGATTCGGCAACTCCATCACCTGCCGCATCGCATNGAGGCTGAACGCTACGAAGCCAACCGCGAGTCTGGAATCTTGGCTGATCCCCTGCTGGTGTTGGAAGAGCGGGACGAGTTGTCGCNGGGTTGAGGNAGACGTGGAATGCCNGCGGGGGCCGGTCAGGCCGTCGGAGGCGCATTCNCGTCCTCCGATCCCTTGCCGATGGCCCAGCCGATGCCCACGCCNACGACGACCCACGCCGAGGTGAACAGCCCTGAAAACAGCAGCCAGAGCAACAGGTAAACACCCAGTGTGCCATACTGGACAGTGGGGTTGTTGCGGAACAGCGTCAGCCAGCCTTTCGCTTGCCCCGTCAGGTCTTGCAATAGATTCTCCATAAAAATCCTTCCATGATAAAGGGCTCCCTTTAGCCTCCAAGAAAAACCTCAGANACACAAGCTGGGAGTCATTCTNAATTTTTTCTAAAAAAAAGAGTTGACAGGGACAATTGGTCTGATAGACTATCTTAGTTTAATTAAATTAATTAGCACTCAACTCGCTTGAGTGCCAACAAAAACCACAACACACCTGAAAGTCAAGATGGCAGTTCAAGAAATCACCCGAGANGAAATNGATACCGCCCTGCAAAGTTTCTTCGCTAAAGGCGGCGTGATCAAGAAGATCAAATTCCAGGACAACGGTTTTCTGCTCCACAACGAGCTGGAGATTGAGACCGAGGAGTTCGACCTCTCCAACATCAGCCCCATGCGGGGAGTGGAGATCGATCATGACTTCGATCCTGTGATCTGAGCTTGAACAAGCTCTGCCCCTCTTTTCAAAAACAAAAGGGGGCCCCGGGNGGATTCCCAACCTGACCGCACCAAAAATCGCCCTCNATCCCCCTTGCAAAGGGGGAAGCTCTTGGGTCCGCTATTTCTGTGCCAGTCTAATGCTGTCAGCGGGTACACATCCGCTGCTTGGTCTGTAACCCTTTTCATTTCCGGAGTCCCAGCCATGCTGCTTGAAGAGCAACTTCCCCGCCTGCAACGTCTGATCAAGGAAAAACTTGGTCCGCTCCCCAAAGATGTCTTTCGCAACGAGACCGTGATGCGGACCACCTTCCGGCAGCTTTACCGTCGCCTGCCCCGCGTGATGAGTCTTGCGGTCGGCGAGGAGGGTTTCGTGGAGTTCTGCATGCGCAATCACACGCGACTGCTCAACGTCAAGGATGCCGTCACCGAACAGTGGCAGTCCAGCGGGAAGCCCCCGGAAACCCTGCGGACGGCNGCAGAGACGGAAACCCTTGCGGAAAGTGCCCGCAAACGCTGGGTGCCAACCTACGCGCCCAAGTCGATGATCCTCGACCGGGGGCAGGGCGCTCGTGTCTGGGACATCGAGGGCAACGAGTACCTCGACCTTGGTGGCGGCATTGCGGTGAGCAGTTTGGGGCATCAGGATCCGGAGTTGCTGGAAGCCTTGCACTTGCAGGCCGGGAAACTCTGGCACACGAGCAACCTCTACTACACGGAGCCGGCGATCCGCTTGGCGGAGGAACTGACCGCCCACAGCTTTGCCGACCGCGTGTTTTTTTGCAACTCCGGAGCAGAAGCCAACGAAGCCGCGATCAAACTCGCCCGCAAACACTCCTCCAAAGTTCATCCTCCGGAGCAGCGCGAAATCCTCAGCTTCACAGGCTCCTTCCATGGACGTACACTGGCGACCGTCACCGCCACTGCTCAACCAAAATATCAGGAGGGTTACGAGCCGCTTCCGGGAGGTTTCCGCTACTGCCCGTTCAACGACTTTGACGCAGCTGCGGAAATGATCGGGCCGCAAACCTGCGCGGTGCTCGTCGAACCCATCCAAGGCGAAGGCGGCGTAACCCCGACGGCTCCGGGCTTTCTCAAGCACCTCCGCGCCTGCTGCAACAAACACGGCGCCTTGCTCGTCTTCGACGAAATCCAGTGCGGGATGGGACGCACCGGCAAGCTCTTCGCGTACCAGTGGGAGGAAGACGTGACTCCGGATTTGCTCACGATTGCCAAAGCCCTCGGCTGCGGGCTCCCCATCGGAGCTTTGCTCGCGACAGAAGCCGTCGCCTCCGCGTTTCAGGCTGGAGACCACGGCACCACCTTTGGTGGCAACCCCATCACGGCCTCGGTGGCAAACGTGGCTTTCCGTCGACTCCGGGATCCGGAACTGCACGTCCATGTGCTGCGTCAGGGCGAGGCGATCCGCAACTGGCTGGATGAACTCAATCTGGAACTCGGAATCTTCCGGGAAGTCCGGGGACGCGGGCTGATGCTTGCTGGAGTGCTACGCGAGGAACTCGCAGGAAAAGCTGGAGAGTTGATGGAAGCCGCTCGTCAAGCAGGCGTGCTGATCCTCATTGCGGGTCCGGACGTGTTGCGCTTCGTGCCGCCCCTCACCCTCAGCGACGAGGAACTCCAGACCGGTTTCGACCGACTCGGCCCTGCCCTGCGGGAGTGGAGTCGCTCCGCAATCTCCTGAAAATAAGGTTTCTCATTTCGCCAATGTGCTGGCGGTGGTTTCATCGGTGATCAGGCTGTGGAGCATGCCCCCGGACAAGGCGCCCCGGAGTGCCGCGATTTTCTCGCCCCCTCCTGCGATGCCCACCACATGCTTCATGCGTTTGAGGTCGTGTAAGCGCGTGGCGATCAACCGGGAGTGGTGTTCCAGTTCTAACGACTCCCCCTGCTCGTTGAAGTACTCTCCAAAGATTTCTCCAAGCGCCCCCTGCTTACGGAGGATTGCCAACTCTTGCGGAGTCTTGTAGCCAAACTGGTGAAAGCCGTCGCTTGGCGCGACCACCCCAATGCCCACCAACGCAAAATCACAAACCGCCCCCATCTGCATCACCTGTTGCACCTCGTCTTCTTCCAGCAGCGCATCCCGGAGTTGAGTGGAGTTGACAAGCAGAGGCGTGGGAATGACATGGAAGGGGTAGTAAAGTCCGGAGAGGAAACTGCCCAAGTTCTTCGGCGCTTGCGTGCTGAGGTAGTTTGAGACGCCTCCACAGAGTGTGACAAAGGAAACCTGCTCGGCGGAAAGCCGCCCCAAGTGCCGCAGGGTCCACATCACCGTGGACCCCCACCCCAGGCCCACCAGCGAATGCTGCCCGGCAACCTGCTGCTCCAGAAACTGCGCCCCGGCCATGCCGAGGTTCTCGGCAATCTGCTCCTCCGGGGTTTCCGGAATCACCATCACCTCGCGCAATCCCCAACGTTGCCGAAGCGCGTCTTCCAGTCCCAGCAGGCGGGTGTCCTGCCCCGCGACATGGATGGAGACGAACCCACTGTTGCGGGCCTCGTTGAGAATGTTGATCACCCGTGCCCGGTTGAGTCCGAGCTGCTTGGCAATCTCGCTCTGGGTCAGGCCGGTTTTGTAGTAATACCACGCCACTCGGGTTGCGAACTGCTGAACGTCACGCTCGGTGGTGGTGAGACGCATGAACTCCTTTTTGCAGTTGAGTGTTGGCCTGAAAACCCGCGAATGAACACCAATAAACCGACGATCTGCAAAACAATCAGCAGCGAGGCGTTGGTGACCACCCGGTCAACCGGCATCGTCCAACTCCGCCACCAGTTCCTCTCGGGTGTATTGCAACGCGGAGACGCGAAATCGTGCCAAGGCATCGAGAAACCCGGCACGGGTCACTCCGGCAATCTCCGCCGCTTTCGCTTGGGAGATGCGTTCGGTCTCGTACCATTTGACCGCTGCGGCCAGCCGCATCTCCTCGACGAATCCGGCAGGGTTCTGCCTCAAGGCGGAAAAGGTGGAGTCGGGCAGTTCAATGGAGACAGTTGCATGGTCGGCCTCGCAGGAGGAGAAGGCTGGTGCGCATCCGTTCCTTCAGAGCCGAATTTCCGCCAGCCTACGCCGATTGCCGTTCCAACGCCAGCGGATTCCATTGCTGGATGTGTAAAAAACGCCAACGGCGACAAACTTCACTGTTCACCACAGAGGCGCAGAGACCGAATTCCACTTGCGCCTTTCCTTACCTGACCGAGTGCGCCTCTTGCTTACCCCGAAATCGTTTCGGCTGAGGAGGCACCCTTGGAGACCCTGCCCGCAGGACAAAAGCGCACGGGTTCCTTGCGGAAATACTCCTCCCAGCGTGCATCCGCTTCGGAGTCAAAGAGGACACGACAGGCTTCCCGCAGTCCTTGGGATTGCCGAAGTTGCTCAAAGGGCACGAGCAGGGCGATCTTGGAGCGGCGGCGCAGGAAATCCTCCAGTCGCACGATCAGTTCGCGTCGGGCAGCGTGGGCGATTTCCACCCGCAGGTACTCCGAATCCTCAATCAACACCTCGCCCATGTGGGGATCCTCCCGGATTTCCTCCAGCATGGCCAGAGCGTCCGTGCCGTAACGCCGCCAGAGCCGTTGCGAGAGCGGTTCCGAAGCGTAGCTGACTGCGAGTTTGTCCAACTTCATGCCTCGGGCCTGCGCCAGAAATTCATCACGCACCACCTCCGGAGGCTCTCCGTACCACCGTGGCTGGGAATTGACCAAGGACACTCCAAGTTGCTCAACCTGTTGGCAAACGTCTTCGCCCACATTCAAGCAATCCGTGAGTTTGCCTCCGAAAATGCTGATGTGCCGTTCCGCAACATTGACATCGAGTTCATGCTTGCGCGAAAGTTTCGTCCACTCTCCCGTGTCTCCATTGCTTCCAGATTCCACCACCAGCGGACGCACCCCACAGCGTTCGGCGATGATGTCTTGCTCGCTGAGCGGTTGTGGGAGTTTGAGGCGCTTGTTGATGTTCTCCAGCACAAATTGACGATCCTCCGGGGTCACGCCCTCCTCCGGATTGCTCGTGCGGGTGTCCGTGGTGCCAAGCACCGTGCGGTGGCCCATCGGAATCGCAAAGAAAAGCCGTCCGTCATCGGCGAAAAAGGTGAGAACGCGANGTGATTCCGTCAGACGGGGCACCACAAGGTGGATGCCCTTGGAAAAGAGATGCTGATGCGGGGTGCGTTGTCCACTGAGCGCGTTTTGCGCATCCACATACGGGCCACAGGCGTTGATGAGGACACGGGAACACACCGTGAACTCGGCACCGCTCTCCACGTCCCGTAACCGTGTCTGCCAATCTTCACCTTCTCGACGACTACCCAGCGACTCGACATAGTTCGCTGCGACACAGCCCCGGTCCAACGCATCCCGCACAAACTCAAAGACAAAACGCGCGTCATTGTCACGGAGGTAGGCATCGGAATACTCGACCCCACCAATGCTTTGCTCGGTGCGGACGATTGGCTCTTCGGAGGCAATTTGCCGGGGTGAGAGCAGGTGTGGGAAGCGGGTGAAGCCTCCGCCCATCGCCCAGTAAAGCAGGGTGCCCGCGTAAACCAGCCATGCGGGGAAGCGTGACCCTTGGTCGAGGTTTGCGAAAAAACGGATTTCCTGAACGGTCGAGGGGTAGGCCCGGATGAGCTTGTTGCGGGAGCGGCAGAGCTTGCGGACCAGTCCGAACTCGTAGCTTTCCAAGTACTTGATGCCGCCCCAAGCAAGGTTGGAAGACGACTGGCTCGTCAGTCCGGCAAAATCCCCCTGGTCCACCAGTGCCACCGTAGCCCCCTGTGCCGCAAGCGCGGCGGCGGACACCGCCCCGTTGATGCCTCCGCCCAACACCAGCACGTCAAAGCGCTCATTGCGGAGTTTTTGGAGGTTGGTCGTTCTGAGGGTCATTGAGATCGGCAAAAGCAATTTTAATAAAATATGTAATATAAAATTTCAATTGTCAATTATAATTTTCTTCGACAAGCTTCCCTTTGTCCCCTCCGGATTCTCTGATAGGGTGTTTTGATGACTGAAACTTCATCGNCTCTGGCCGTGCCTTCCCACCCGATGTGGAGCCTGTTCCGCTACCTGCGTCCGCACTGGCGTTTTTTCTCATGGTCGTGCGTTTCGAGCATTNTCAACAAGGTGCTGGACTTGATGCCGCCCGTGTTAGTGGGTTGGGTGATCGACTCGGTACGGCGCGAGCCTCCGGAGTGGATTGCTAACTTGCTCGGTACTGTTGATCCGTGGTCGCTGTCGGTCTTTCTTGCGGTGTTGGGCGTGGTGATTTTCGGTTTTGAAAGCCTCTTCGAGTGGGCTTTCCAGTATGGNTTCATGACCCTCGCCCAGCGCGTTCAGCACCAACTCCGCATGGACGCCTACAATCATTTGCAGACGCGGGAGATCGAGTTTTTCGAGAATCACCGCATGGGCGAGACGATGGCGATGCTCAACGATGATGTCAATCAGATCGAACGCTTCCTCAACATTGGCTTCAACGAACTGCTGCAACTCGTGGTGCTGTTCCTTTTTGCCGGAAGCGTGATGTTAGGAGTCTCGTGGGAACTGGCGGTGGTGGGTTTGTTGCCGCTCCCCATCGTGCTGTGGGGAAGTTTGCTGTACCAGCGGCTGATCTCGCCGCGCTACCGTCGTGTCCGGGAAGCGGTGGGAACGCTCAGCAGCCGCTTGGAGAACAATATCGCAGGCATCCTCGTCATCAAGAGCTTCACCGCAGAACNCTTCGAGTCCGGACGGGTGGCCGAGGCTTCGCAGGAATACCAGCAGGCGAACTTCCGGGCGATCANNCTCAGTGCGGTGTACGTCCCNCTNATCCGCATGGCGATTGCGATTGGCTTCGGCGGNGTGCTGCTGCTCGGCAGCTATTGGGTGCTGGAAGACCGGGGNCTGTTGACGGTGGGCGAGTTGGTGTTCTTCTCAATGATGATCCAACGCATGCTCTGGCCACTGACACGCATGGGGGTCACACTGGACGAATACGAACGCGCCAAGGCCAGCGCCCGCCGCACCTTTGGATTGCTCGAAACCCCCAGTAAAATCGTCAACCCTCCACAACCTAAATCGCTCCCTGTTCCAATGCAGGGCAAAATCGAATTCCGCAAAGTGGGCTTCACTTATCAGCGGGGTGGACAAGTGTTGCAGGGACTCGACTTCACGGCGAATCCGGGAGAGATGATCGGCATTGCCGGAGTCACGGGGGCAGGAAAATCNACCCTCATCAAGCTGCTGCTGCGGCTTTACGATCCCACCGAGGGACAGGTGTTGCTGGGTGGAATTGATTTGCGGGAATTGCGGCTGCAAGACCTCCGGAGGCAGATCGCACTCGTCAGTCAGGAGGTTTATCTGTTTCACGGCACCATCGCCGAAAACATCGCCTACGGATTCGCGGACCTCGATTTTCAGCGCGTTGAAGACGCCTCACGCTCCGCGCAATTGCACGAGTTCGTGCAGACGCTTCCGGAAGGGTACGAGACCGTCGTCGGCGAACGCGGTATCCGGCTTTCCGGGGGACAGCGTCAGCGGCTCAGCATCGCCCGCGCCATTCTCAAGGACGCGCCTGTGATGATCTTCGATGAAGCCACCAGTTCCGTGGACACCGAAACCGAACGTGCGATTCAGGCCAACCTCGCCACCATCACCCAAGGCAAAACCGCTCTCGTCATCGCACATCGGCTCTCCACCATCCGCCACGCCGACCGCATCCTCGTGCTGCGCGACGGACAGGTTTCCGAAGAGGGACACCACGATGATCTCATCACCCACAACGGCACCTACGCCGACCTCTGGCACATCCAATCCGGCGACTTCGGGGCGCACCCGGAACGGTTGAACTGACGCCTACGCAGCTTTGCGCTGATGCAACCGTTCTTGCAATTGGGGCATCACTTCCTCGGCGATCCTCCGCATCGATTGTTCCACCAACTCCGGAGTCAGCAGTCCGAAGTTTTGCAACAGCATCACATGGCGNACGCCCCACCCGTAAAGTTGCTCCAGCTTGTCCACCACCTCCTCAACTGAACCAAACAACGAGAGTCCGCTACTGAGGATGTCGTCATACGTCCGGCGTTTGGCGTAGAGTCGGGTTTCNACATAAAGGTCGAAGGACGCTTCAACATCACGGCGCACCGCTGCGGCGGAGTCGCCAACATGTGTGTGTAGGGTGATCATCACATCATCCGGCCCTGCTTCCGGATGCCCGCCCTCGGCGCGGCCTTTCTGGTATTCTGCCACCAAGTCCCCGATTTCCTTCCAACGATCCACCGAGGCATAGGGCACCGAAATGACGGGCTGCCCGCGCAAGCCGATGTGGTAGGCCGCCACTCGGTTGAGAATCGCCACCTGAATCGGCGGAGTTGGTTTTTGAAGCGGCAGCACGTTGAGCTGGATGTCGTCAATCTTGTTGTACTTGCCCTGAAAATTCACGCGTTCTCCGGATAACAGGCGTGTGAGCAGTGCAAGGTTTTCATCGAAACGTTCGCGCTTTTCAGCAGGGTCCACCTGATAGCCCTCGAACTCGTGCTTGAGGTACCCGGACCCCACGCCCATGACCAACCGTCCCTTGGAAAGCACATCCACCATCGCGTACTGCTCAGCGCAGGTGAGTGGGTTGTGAAAGGTCAGCACCGAAATCGCCGAGCCGAGCCGAATGCGCGTGGTGCGGGATGCCAGATACCCAAGCATCACCGGGGGATTCGGGACCACCCCGTATTCGTGGAAGTGATGCTCGGCGACATAAAACGTGTCATAGCCCAGTGCTTCCGCCAGTTCCGCCTGTGCTCCGACTTGTTGGTACAACTCCGNAAGCGTCCGCTCCCGTTGGGGNTAATGATCCTGTACAGAAAAAGCCGAGTAGCGCATGGGTTCCATTGATTCTCCAAATATCTGAGNTGATTGTTATGAATGACACATTCAGCCTAAAATANTAAATTCAAACGATCCCAGATGTCAAAGGAGACCTGCTTCCCGGCATCGCCGCCCGCAAGCACCGACGTTCGCTCCCCACGGTAAAGCCGTCGCCGTCCCAACCGCTCCGTTGAGCCGCAACCGGGAGGATCCGGACGGTGCAACCGCACACTTGGCATGAATTTTTCGATCAAATCGACTGACTTTCTCGTCCAGAGTGTTTGACTGCCCCCACGGTTCCGAGATTTTCCCACCCAGTCTTGAAGGAGGGACCATGCGCAAGCACACCACCCACGGACTCCTCGCGGCCCTCGCCGCGCTCCTGCTGCTGCTCACAGGATGCGGCAGCCCGCAGAACTCTGCAGAGAGCGGTGCCGCGCCCACAAGCACTGCAACGGCAGGCTCCGGAGGCTCTCCCGATCTTCCCTCCGAAGTCCTCCG
>PANO01000051.1 GCA_002707655.1 Deltaproteobacteria bacterium | reverse complement strand
ATGTGTTGGAATTGATGTCAAACACAACCACCAAGATGGCGTGTGGCGAATTGCAGCAACTCACTCGGAACTTTCTGGACACGAGCGAAGCCGCGTACTACGAGATCATCGACCGCAAAACCGCCTGTCTGTTCGGAGCGGCCATCAAGATGGGAGCACTACTGTCTGGGGCATCTCCGGAAACAGCCCAAAATCTTTACGATTACGGGGCTGCGCTCGGCATGGCGTTCCAAGTCGTGGACGACGCACTGGATTACGGCGACACGCAGCAAACCGGCAAACCGACGGGTACAGACCTGCAAGAGCGTAAGATCACGCTGCCCCTCAGCCATCTGCTTCACCAAGGCTCCTCAGCAGCACAAACCGCAGTGCAGTCCATTCTCAACGGACACGTCATTTCGGATCGTCATGTGACCCAAGTGATCGGATTGATGCAGGACTTCGGCTCGATTCCCTACACGCTTGGAGCCGCGCAGCGTTTTGCCGATGAAGCGCAAACCAGTCTCGCCTCCCTGCCGGATTCACCAACCAGGAAACTGCTCTCAGAACTGACCGTGTTCGTGGTCAACCGCACCACCTGATCCGTTTCACAAACCCTCGCTGCTGGCTCCCTGACTTGCAGCGGTGGAGTGACGTTTGAACAACTCGTTCCAGCGCTCGGCCCGACGTTGCGCCTCCCGGAGCGAAGTCACGACTTCCTCCACCTTGAGTGGTTTCTCGAAATAATCGTAGGCCCCTCCCTTCATGCACTGGATCACGTTCGGAAGGTTGCTGTGCGCGGTCATGATGTAAATCTGCATTAGTGAGTTCATTTCCTTGATTTGCTGGAGCAGCTCGATTCCGGTCATCTCTTCCATCATGATGTCCGAGATCACAACCTGGAAAAAACTACGCTCCAGCGTACTGAGGGCTTCTTCAGCACTGCGGGCGGTGCTGACGTGATAGCCAAGCTTGCTCAGGGTGCGTTGCAGCACCATGCGGATGTTCTCGTCGTCGTCCACAACAAGGACACTGAGGGCCGAAGGAGAGGGAGATTTAAGCATATTTCGATCAGGCGGCGTGAGATTGGACTGGAGTGTTCAGTGAATGGAGAAAGCTCACTCGATCTGTGGCGGTCATGGCTGCGTTGCCAACAAGGACGGCATCGCAAGGCACCGAAGCAAGCACGGCAGTGTCCGCAGGTGTGCTGACACTGCTGGCGCTGATCAGCAGCTTGCCAGGTTGCTGTTTCCACTTTCGGAGGTCAGCGTGGTGGTTCCAGTAGTCCACCGTGACCTGCGGGGAGCCTTGCATGTAAGTCTTTGTGGGATTTTCCGGGAGGGCGGCGATAGCGCGGTTGTTGACCATGAGAAGATCCGGATTCACCGCAAGTACTCTGGGCACTTCTGATTCCAACGAAACCTCAACCACGCACTCCAGACCGATGTTGCGTGCCTCCTCAAGGATGGAACGCAATTCCTCCTCCGTGAAGTAATAGGCGAGGATCAGCGCGGCACTCGCACCCCGGATGCGGCCCTCCAACAACTGATAAGGCGAGAAGATGAACTCCTTGTGCAGCAAGGGCAAGCCCGTGAGTGTGGATGCAGTTGCCAGCGATTCCAGCGAGCCGCCAAAATACTGCTCGTCAGTCAGCACAGAGATCGCAGCGGCCCCTCCGGATTCGTAGTCGCGGATGACGGATTCAAGCTTGAGTTCCGAGACGTTCTCACGTCCGGGAGCACGGGCCTTGATCTCGGCNATGATCGCAGGTGAATTTCCGGAGTTATGGNTCAGTGCNGTGGAAAGCGAATTCGGAATGGGCAGTCCGGAGATTTTTTCACGNAGTTCTTCCTCGGAAATCTGCAAACCTCGTCGGGCACACTCTTCTGCCTTGAGGTCTTTCATCTTGTCGAGGAAGGTTTTCATATCCTGAAATGTTCTAAAAAAGCCAAGGGATCAACCTAGGGGATTTAGAGAAAATTCGCAACATGCCTATCCTTGTACTCTGCATTGTGTTGGGGGCTGCCCTCACGCATGCGACGTGGAATCTTTTCTTGAAACAGACAGGCGACCGCATGGCGATGATGTGCGTGATGCACACCGTCACCGGAATGCTCGCCTTGGNGGCGATGCCGTGGATTGGAGGCATCATCGCCCCCGAATCGTGGCCGCTACTGCTGACGTCCGTTGTCATCCACGGCGGTTATTACCTCTTTCTCATTCGTTCCTACACCCACGGAGATCTGGGATTCACCTACCCCATTGCCCGGGGAATGGCCCCGCTACTGGTGGGGGGCGCCTCGATCTTGCTCTTGGACGACCCGGTTACCCAACTCCAACTGCTGGCCTTTGGCTTGACCGCTGTGGGGATCCTCACGCTGGGATTGCGGAATNCCACCTCACTCCGNAAACANCCTCAAGCCTTGCTCTATGCGCTGGGAACCGGGGTGTTCATTGGTTCGTATACGGTGGTGGATGGCATGGGCGTGCGGCTTTCCGGAAACGTCTGGGCCTACATGAGTTGGCTCTTCACTNTGGAAATGCTCNTGANGCTGGNNGNCACNANGTNTCGATTCCGGAGAGAAACGGCCCGTGTNCTGATCGGAACNGGCNGCAANGGGNTTTGGGCNGGGATNTTCTCGGNGTATGCTTACGGGNCCGTGATGTGGGCCATGAACGAAGCCCCCATCATGTTGGTCTCNGCCTTGCGNGAAACCAGCGTGGTGATGGCCTCGCTGCTNGCNGTGGTGGTGCTGAAGGAACGCTTCGACCCCTTCCGNNTNCTGGCCGNNGNNCTGCGTGNCNGCNGGGGTCGTGNTGCTGAAGCTCTGAGGGGCGTGTCAGACCACGTCGCTGCCGCCACCGCCGCCGGCGATGACGATCGTGCCTTCCTCTTCGAGCTTCTTAACCACCTTGATGATCTTCTGCTGCGCAGCTTCCACGTCCGCAACCCGCACCGGCCCCAAGTTCTCCAAATCGTCCCGCACCATCTCCCCCTGCTTGGAGGACATCGAGGAGAAGATGAGTTCCTTCACCGCATCGCTGGCGGTCTTGAGCGCTAGCGTGAGGTCCGGAATATCGACGTCCTTGAGAACCGTCTGCATCTGCTTGGCGTCAATGGCNGAGAGGTCCTCGAAGGTGAACATGAGTTCGCGGATNTGCTCNGCNANGTCCGGGTTNTNTTCCTCGATGNTCGAGAGGATGCGCGTCTCGGTGGCCTTGTCCACGGCGTTGAGGATTTCGGCAACGGGCGTGACCCCGCCAACTTTTGTGACCATGCTGCTTGCACTCTTCATTTCTTCGAACAGTACGTCGTTCATCTCCGACACCACTCCGGGTGGGATGCTGTCAATCACCGCCATGCGATACATGACATCTGCTTGCAGGTTTTCCGGAAGGCTGCGGAGGACGGTCGAGGACTGTTCGATGTTGTTGAGNTAGGCAAGCACCAGCGCAATTGTCTGCGGATGCTCGCCCCGAATGTAGTTGGAGATCATCACCGGATCCACATAGCGCAGGGCATCGAGTCCGCCTTCCTCCTGTCCGGAACGCAGGTTGCCTTCCAGTTCCTTCGCCTTGTCCGCACCCAGCGCCTTGCTGAGGGCGTTCTTGACGAAATCCGGAGAGGCGTTAATGTTGACGCCTTCCTCCTGCATCACAGAGTTGCGNTAGAACTCTTCCAGCACGATGTCGAGCTCTTCCGGCGCGACATCGGTGAAGCGGGTCATGTAGTAGCCAACCTGCTGGATTTCNGATTCTTCGAGGTTCTTCATCACCTCGGCAGCACCGTCCTCGCCAAGGGCGAGCAGCAGAATGGCGGCCTTCTTCGGGCCAGTCAGTTTGCCAACACTCATGAGCTAACCTGCAAAAAATTCCGGGGGTATTTGGAAACGAGCCTCCGTGTGNCTTATGATCTCCTCATCCCNCAGGGATGGNCAAAGCATAATGGTGTGTTCTCCAAAGAGCAAGGACAATTGCTTTCCTCTTGGAAAACAAAGCACGAGCCATGCCTCCCTGCTGGACTTCAACGGCAAAATCCCGTAGCTTGAAGGGATTGTAAACCGTCGGAATTTTCATGCGCTGGTCCGAATTTCCCCGTCCGATTGTCTGNCTCGCNCCNATGGANGGNGTGACNAACNCNGCCTNCCGNCANGTGGTNCGCCGCCTCAANCCNGAGGTGGTGCTGTTCAGCGAGTTCACCAGCGTTGATGGTCTTGTCCGCAGCGCACACGTCCGGCAGCGGCTCGACCACGAACCCTGCGAGCACCCGCTCTTCATGCAACTTTTCGGTAACGATCCGGAAACCTTTGCCGAGGCCTCACGCATGGTGGTGGATCACGGTATGCTGGGGGTGGATATCAACATGGGTTGCCCCGCAAAGAAAATCGTCCACTCGCAGCATGGCAGTGCCCTCATGCGCGAACCGGACCTTGCCTGCCGGATCATCGAGGCGGTGCGTGAAGCCAGCGGGCTGGAGGTGTCGGTGAAAACACGACTCGGGTGGTCAGACGCATCTGAACTGATCCCCTTCGCCAAGCGGTTGGAATCTGCCGGAGCGTCTCTGCTAACGATTCACGGGCGCACTTACCGCCAAGCCTTCAAGGGCGAGGCTGGCTGGGACCCAATCTACGAGTTGAAAAAGCATATCGCCATTCCGTTGCTTGGCAATGGCGATGTGGCCAATCATGCCGACGGCCTGCGAAAACTCCGGAATCTGGATGGGTTTATGATTGGACGAGCGGCAATTGGCGATCCCTGGGTGTTCCGGCATTTCGCTAAAACTTCACCACCCGCACTATTCGAGCGCATTGATGTCGCGCTGGATCACTACCATCTCCTGCGCAAACTTCGTCCCGAACGGGCAGCCGTGCCGGAATTTCGTAAGTACCTCGGTAGTTACCTTTCCGGATTCCGCCGTGCGAAGGAATGGCGGATGCGACTCATGCAGTGCAAAACGGAAACGGCATTCCTTGCCGAAATGACAACTTTGCGCAAGTACGCGGAGCCGCTTCCGGATTCCCTGCCGCTCGCCAGCTAGTCCTCTTCCCGGATGGCCTCCAGCCGCGTCTCCACGACCTCCCAGCGGGGAGTCGGACCGTCAAGAAATTGCAACTTCAACGTCGCAGTGTGTCCGGAATCTTCGTTCGGAGGACCAATGCGCAGCCGCACCTCGGAGAGGCCGCTTGCTGAGCGGAGGTCGAGGCTGAGTTCCGGTTCGTTGAGTTCGGGATAGCGGGCCAGCAAAGCCTCGGTGTCCGGGTGGGTGTGGAGGTGTTGGGCGGTGGTTTGGTAGGCAGCGGTTTTGCGGAGGGTGAAGTCCTGCAACAGCAGCGCAGCCCCGAAGAATCCGAAGAGGACCGTGTTCGCCAGCAGGATGCGCAGCATGGGGCGTAACGTCTGCGGGTTTTCGATGACCACCGTGTTCGCCCAGCGGTCTCCAAGCCGCTGCCCTAAGCCACTACCTCGCTGCAAATCCCACAGCATTATCATTCCCTCCAGCGGAAACACCGCGAACGGCACTCCGCGCAACAGCCCGCGCCCCGTGTCGAGCGGCGTCAGAATCGCGTCCCGACTTCGTGCGGATAAGCCGAGCAGCAACTTTCCAGGACTGACCCCACGCACCGCATCTCGCAGCACTAGCATCCCGAACAGTCCTGCGTAAAAGGGCAGCAGTTCGATCCACGTTTGCTCACGGCGCACGAGATCCCAGTGTTCCTCCCGGAAGATTTGTTCCAGAGTGTTGCTGATCAGCAGGGCGGTGATGAAATCGAAGATCAGTGCAAATAGCCGCTTGCCGGGCGAGGCCACTTGGAGTTTGGGAAGTTCCTGCTCCGTTCCCTTTGCAGATTGGGGCATGCTCAACTCAAGTGGGTGAATGCTCGGAAATGCAGGGATTCCGGAAGAGAAACTGCCGAATCGCTTCGGCAACCGACTCCGGATTGTCGAGGTGCAGATGATGCCCCCCGTTCAGTTCGACATGCTCCAGCGCGGACACCAGCGCGATGCGGGAGTGAATCAGGTCAAGCCACTCGGCCAACACGCTTTGCTTGCCCGTGATGAGCAATGTGGGCATCCGCAGATTTGCTAGAAATGCACACACTTGTGCTTCAGTGAGGTAAACACGGGAGCGCACTTTGAGCCGGGGATCGGTGCGCCAAGTGAAGCGCTCGCCTTCCGGGCGAAGATTGCGCTGCACGAGGGCGTGCACTGATGATTCCGCCATGTCGCTCACTGCGTGTCGTGCCACCACCGCCACCTGTTCCGAAACGTACTGCGGCATCCGTTTTTTGGGAAAAGCCTGCCACAACTCGACGGACTCCCTCAGGATGTCCGGGGCTTCCTCCGCCGGTTTGGCAAGCGGTCCCAGTCCTTCGATGAGCAGAAGCCGTGTGATGCGTTCCGGAAACGTTCCCGCTGTGATCGTGCTGAGGCCCGCGCCCATCGAATGCCCCAGCAGTGCGAATTTTTCCCAACCGAAATAATCCGCAACCTCAAAGAGTTCGGAAACCATGTCGAGAAAATGGTACACCGCGCCCGGAGGACGATGGTCGGAATGACCGTGTCCGGGGAGGTCAAGTGCCACCAATCGGCAATCCGGCAGTAACGGAGCGAGGTGATCAAAGGAAGCTGCGTTGTCAAGCCAGCCGTGGCAAGCGATCACTGGAGGGGCATCCTCCGGACCCCAGACTCGTGCTGTGAGCTTGAGATGCTGGAGGGGAATGGTGAGTTCGGTTGGCGTGTTCAAGGGTTGNGCGTGGAGAGGTGATTCAAGAAGNTCCGGACAGTGCTTTNGAAGGCTTCCGGTTGTTCTACGTGGAGCCAGTGTCCGGCNTTTTTCAGGGTGACGAGTTGGTGTTTCGGAAACCGCAGGCGGATTTCTGCTCGGTGTCCGGGCAACACATAGGCCGAACGTTCGCCCCGGATGAAAAGCGTTGATTTTGGATATGTAGAATCCGNCTCAGGAAAACCCCTCAAGTCCGGAAGCGCGTTCTGCAAACCCGCAAGGTTCAAACGCCAGTGCCATCCGGTTTTGCTACGGATAAGATTCTGGAGCAGAAAATTGCGAATCGAGGCATCCGGAATAGCTGCTCTGACCTGTTCGTCAATCTGAGCGCGTGTCTGGTTTNCAAGNGCCACCGCCAAGAGCGCTTCGATCATCGTGCGGTGTTCGCCCCCTTGATCGTAGCGCACCGGAGCGATGTCCGCCACAANCAACNCCCGCAGGCGTTCTGGATTTTGGAGGGCAAGGGTCATCGCCACCTTGCCGCCCATGCTGTGTCCCAGCAGAATCGGGTTGGCGAGGGCATGGTGGTCGAGGTAGGCCAAAACATCTGCTGCCATGCCCGGATAGTCCATTGTGTCGCTGTGGGGCGAATCCCCGTGGTTCCGCAGGTCGAGCAAGTGGACTTGGCACTGGCCGGAGAGCTTGCGGCCAAAGCTCCGCCAGTTGGTGTGGAAACCGAACAANCCGTGCAGCACGACAAGAGCAGGCCCGGGTTCGCCCAGAATTTGTGCGTTCAGGGAAAGTGGCACGTTGGAAACGATCAGGTTTCGGCGTTNAGTTGAGGCGATTCGGCCCCGTGATCCGGATGCGGCCAAGCGGGCTGACCACAACCTTGCCCTCGTGGGTTCCAGAACGCAGGGTGATTGTGCCGCCCTGGGCAAATCCAAACGCACTGAAACTNGGCCAGCGGGTGGCCGAGACTTGTAGATCCGGAGGCAGTGGTTGCGCGTNGAGCGTTTCGGATCCGGAGTTTCCGGAGCGTTGGAGTTCAACGGAGTCCGCATTTCCTGCAAGCCAATGGCGGGTGCGGGTGCTGAGCGCCAACCATTGTGCTTCTTCGGCAAAGCCCCGGATCGTCGCAAGTTCCGTTTCCAACTGTACACGCTCATTCCACGGTTGGAAGGACGGCCACGCCAGCCCCAAGAGGAGGCTGATGATTCCAAGCGTGATCACGACTTCCAACAAGGTGTAACCTTGGAGATCAGTAGGCGTTTTGATGGATGAAACCCTTGAAAGGGGTGAGGGCAAGAATTTTGAGATCCAACCAGATGGACCAGTTTTCGATGTAGTAGAGATCGCACTCGATGCGTTTTTCAAGAGAGGTATTGCCGCGCCAGCCGTTGATTTGCGCCCAGCCCGTGATCCCGGATTTGACCTTTTGACGCAGCATGTAGCCTGGGATTTTCGTTTTGAATTGATCAATGAAAACCGGACGCTCCGGGCGTGGTCCCACCAAGCTCATCTCTCCCCAGAGCACGTTGAAGAACTGGGGCAATTCATCGAAACTCAAGCGGCGCAACCAACGCCCCAAAGGGGTGACTCGGTCATCGTCCTGCTTGGTCCAGATTGCTCCGGAGCTTTGTTCGGCATCGACTCTCATGGAACGAAACTTGAGAGCATAAAATAAGTGGCCGTCCAAGCCCATACGCTCCTGTCGGTAGAGGATTGGCCCCGGAGAGGTCAAGCATACAAGCAAAGCCACGAGCAGCATGAGCGGTCCAAAAATCAACAGTGCAGCGAGTGCTCCGAGCAAGTCCAAGCTTCGTTTCAAAACACGGTTCCAGCCCTCCAGCGGGCTTTGCACGACGGTGACAATGGGAATGCCTTCCACAGTCTCAACCTCCGTGTGGAGAGTCCGGAAGTCCCCCAAGTTCGGGACGATCCGGACATCGACCCAGTGCTTTGAAAGCTGGGATTGCAGTTCGGGCAAGAGCCGTTGCTCATCAGGAGCCAAGGCCAGAAAAACTTGATCAATCCGGCGCTGGACAATAATGTGAGCCAACGACTCAAGAGGGCCAAGGTGGGGGATGTGCTTGGCAAACGGGGCTTGCTCTCCAGAAGTGGGGGTGATCACCCCCTCAAGCACGATTCCCGCAGCTTGCAACCTTGAGAGCTTTTCGGCCAGACCTGCCGCACTCTCTCCGGAGCCAATCAGCAGGATGCGCTCAAGGTGATACCCTTGGGCATGGAGCCAGCGCATCCCTTGGTAAGCGAGCAGCCGGGAGGTAAGCTCCATTGTTGCGAAGATGGCCACAAAGTAAACAAAATGCAGCCGCGAAAAAGAGAAATCCCGGTAGAAGAAGGCCGCAACCAGTGTCAACACGATGACTCCAGCTATTCCTTTTGCCACTCGAAACAGCTCTCTTTGCAGAGGTTGGACGTGATAAGCTTTGGTGTAAGAGAAAGAAAATCCGGTGAGGNNGGAAACGAGTGTCGCCGCAAGCAAGTATTCTTGCTGACTCGGAACATTGTGGGCAAGTGGCCAATTCAACCAGAAGAAACGCAACTGATACGCAAGCTCCCACGCTCCGAACGCCAAGGCGAGGTCCAGCAGCCTCAGCAGCGAAAAGTAAACCTGAGTGTGCCGGCTCAGCATTCCTCAACCCTTAACTCACTGTTTTGAACACGACCATGCCCGCTTTTCATCCAAACCGCGTCCACACCATTGTCTTCGATTTGCCAAGTTTCGTTCGGGATTTCCGGAAGGAGGACTGGGGCGGATTCCGTGAAATCCTGACGATTTTCGAACAGCGCGGATTCCGCTTGTACGCTGTGGAATCGGACGTTCCGGAAGGTCGCTGGTCGGGAAACCCGCAGGTGGCGTATTTGAGCGGCCCCCCGCAGGAGTTGATACAAGCCAATCCCGCCCTGAGTAACGAGGGAGTGTTTTGGGTGACAAGTCATCCGGTAACTCAAGCGCAGTTGGCAGAGCAAAACTGTTGGTTTGCGGGCGACAACTCTGAATCCGAAGTGGCAGACGGACTGCACTTTCAGCACTTTGCCGACCTGCTGGAAATTCTCCACCCCAGCCGTGCTTCGGCGCATGATTTGGCTCACCTGCTGGTGGAGGTCAAGCGCCATTCCCCACAACTGCCGCTGACCATTGGAGTCGGCGGACCCGACGATTGCGGGCATGCCTTTGTGATTGCCGAGCTCATGGAAGCATTGGAAGAGCTTGGGCAACTTGTTTCGGGCTTGGATTTGACCGAATTGCTGGGAGTGGAGTTTGAGGCGCAGAGCGAGGCCCGCTACTGGAAAAGTCTGCAAATCCGGAGTTGGGTGCTGGAGGAAGTGCTGCGGCCTTACAGCGCTGGGAAACAGGTTGTGATTGAGTCCGAACCGGGGTTGCTGGAGTCGTTGGAGGTGACGATATTTCCGTTTTTCGCTCCCCCGGAAGGGATTCTGCTGGCGTGGGGCGGTCCTTTGTTTCTGCCGGACTTTGAGCAACTGATCGACCTCCGAGTTCACTTGGATCTTTCTCCTCGAACCGCCACGGCCCGGCTGTTTGAGATTGATGAACGCGAGGAGTTTGACCAGTCTTTCATTGAAACCTACCAACAGCGTGAGGGGCGCTTGTACCAAAACTACCTTGCTGAGTTCGACGTGGAAAGCCAACTCGACTACCGCATCGACTTCGAGAACCTGAACGCCTTTCGGCTCAAGCCCTAATTTCCTGACTGCGCTCAAAGCGCCGCAAGTCCTGCGCAATCAACGCCTCCTCCTCGACGCTCAAGGGAGGGAGTCCAAGCTCTTGCTCTTTCCGGACCCAGCGCTTAGAGCGTAGCAGCACCACGCCAAGCACGACCACTAAGCCAATTCCGGGAAGCCCCCAGAGCAGCAGATTGAAGCCCTGCTTGGGTGGCGCACGCAGAATCCACACCCCGTAACGCTCCACAAAGTACGCCCGGACCTCTTCATCTGAATACCCGGAGTTCATTAACTCTCGGATCTTAAGCTTCATGCTCGTCGAGAACCCTGCCGCCGAATCCTTGACGGAAATGCCCTGACAGGTGGGGCAGCGCAGTGAGTCGGACAGGTCGCGGAAACGTTGCTCAAATGCAGGGTCGCCTTCTGCAGAAATCAGTGTGAAAGGTAAGGTCAGGCTGATCCAGATGACAAACAGGAGACGTGAAAGCAATCGATCCATGCAGGTGTCCTTGCGGAAGGTGAAAAGTATCAATCATACTCAATGCCCCATCGCCTTGCAACACGAACCCCGCTCTTCCGAGTTAGCATTTGCGAGTGGAACAGGTTCCAGATATTCTGAATAGAGTTATGAATGCCAACCCCGATAAACTGAAATGACTGCCAAACCCACCTTCAATTGGCCNGACCCCATGCTGCTCACCGAGCAGNTCACCGAAGAAGAACAGCTCATCTGCGAAACCGCGCACGACTACTGCCAGTCCAAGCTGATGCCCCGCATCCTGGAGGCCACCCGCACGGAGACCTTTGACCACGAAATCCTCAACGAACTGGGCGAGTTGGGCTTTCTCGGCTCGACGATTCCGGAGGAGTACGGCGGTGTTGGAGCGAACCATGTGGCGTATGGCCTGATTGCCCGCGAGATGGAGCGGGTTGATTCCGGATACCGCTCGGTGATGAGCGTGCAGTCCAGCCTCGTGATGCACCCGATCTACGCTTACGGTTCCGAGGAGCAGCGCCGAAAATACCTGCCCAAGCTGGCCACAGGCGAGTGGGTGGGGTGCTTCGGACTCACCGAACCCAACCACGGTTCGGACCCAGGAAGCATGGAAACCCGCGCCCGCAAAGTCGCAGGCGGCTTCCAGTTGTCCGGCAACAAGATGTGGATCACTAACTCGCCGATCGCCAATGTCTTCGTGGTCTGGGCGAAAAACGATGAGGGNCGCATCCGGGGGTTCATTCTGGAGCAGGGCATGCAGGGCTTGAGCGCCCCGAAGATCGTGGGGAAGCTCTCACTCAAGGCTTCGATTACGGGTGAGATCGTGATGGACAATGTTTTTGTTCCAGACGAGAACCTACTTCCGAATGTTGAAGGACTCAAGGGGCCGTTCGGCTGTCTCAACAAAGCACGCTATGGCATCGCGTGGGGGGCGATGGGTGCAGCGGAATTCTGCTGGCAGGCCGCACGGCAGTACACCCTAGACCGCATCCAGTTCGGGCGTCCGCTTGCCGCGAACCAACTCATTCAGAAGAAACTTGCGGATATGCAGACCGAAATCACCCTCGGACTTCAGGGATGTTTGCGTATGGGACGCATGATGGACGAAGGGAAATGTGCCCCGGAACTGATCTCGTTGATGAAACGCAACAATGCGGGCAAGGCACTGGACATCGCTCGGATGTCCCGCGATATGCACGGTGGCAACGGCATCTCGGACGAGTTCCANGTCATGCGCCATGTGCTCAATTTGGAAACGGTGAACACTTACGAGGGCACCCACGACATCCATGCACTCATCCTCGGACGCGCTCAGACGGGCATTCAGGCGTTCACGGCTTGAGTTGAAGGCGGGTGTAGTTTTGTGAGCACTTAGGTGCAACAATTGCTGAGTGGAAAATTGTCTATCGTGCCCATGCAACGCGCAGAATATTCGAGCGACGTATCGCGGAGAACGATGTCACAGCAGTCTTGGAGAATGGGAGCATGACCCGAACACTATCCGGATGATCTTCCGTTCCCAAGTGTCTTGGTGAATGGAGAGTCCAAAGCAGGGCGGCCGCTCCACGCAGTGGTTGGAGTTGATCAAGGGCAACACAGACTTTATCTGATTACAGTGTATGAACCTGACCCTCTGAAATGGAGCAATGGTTTCAGAGAAAGGAAGATGCTATGAAATGTGCAATCTGCCGAGGGGGGAAACCCAAGCCGGACGAACAACCATTGTGCTGGAACGAGGTCAGACCACACTGGTTTACAAGAATGTCCCCGCAGAAGTTTGCGACAACTGCGGGGAAGAGTACCTGTCGGTTGAAATCAACCGGAAATTACTCAAGCAGGCGGAACAGGCCGCGGNACGCGGGGTAGATCTGGAGATGTTGCGCTATGCCGCGTGAGTGATCCGAATGTACTCCTGAACCTCAACCNACTTCTCNAAACTCAAACTCTCCATGCTCATCCAGTCAGCATCCCTCAAACAACTGGTCGTTGCCATCCTTCAAAGCGGAGGCAGTTCCGAAACCGAAGCCGAAATCATCTCNGATCATCTTGTACTGGCGAACCTCTCCGGGCACGACAGCCACGGCGTCGGGATGCTTCCGATGTACTTCGAGCGTTTGCAAAAAGGGCTGCTGCACCCGAACCAGCATGTTCAACTCGTCCGGGAGGACGGCAGCATTCTTGTGTTCGACGGTCAGAGTGGTTATGGCCATGTGGTGGCACGGGAGGCGACAGCACGAGCGATCGAGCGCTGTAAGGAGTCCGGATTGGTGCTGATGGCACTAAGAAATTCGCAGCACGTCAGCCGGGTTGGAACCTATGGAGAACAGGCGGTGGCCGCTGGGTTGGTGTCACTGAGTTTCGTTAACGTCACGGATCANCATCCGCTGGTGGCGCCCTACGGTGGCTCCGATGCGCGNTTTTCCACAAACCCNCTCTGCTTCGCAATTCCGGGCACCGACAAGCAGCCGCCCATCATCTTGGACATGGCCACGAGCCAAGTCGCGCTCGGTAAGGTGCGGGTGGCGATCAACAAGGAGGAGGAGGTTCCAGAAAACTGGCTCATTGACCACAACGGACAACCCACCCGCAACCCAAGGGTGATGGAAGGTTACCTGTTCCCGAAGGAGGACAGCCCGCCGCTGGGGGCGCTCATGCCGCTGGGCGCCTACAAGGGCTTTGGCCTTGCGCTCTTCTGTGAACTGCTCGCAGGCGTTCTCACGGGCAACGGCACAATCCAGCCCGGAAACCCCCGTGAGGGCAGCATCGTCAACAATATGCTTTCCATTCTATTTGATCCTTCTCGACTCGTCGAACAATCTTGGATGCACCAAGAGATNGAAGCATTGGTGGACTACTTCAAGGCTTCCCCTCCAGCGGACCCGAGCCAACCCGTTCAGATTGCAGGAGAGCCGGAACGCACCATGCGCGAACAGCGTGGAGCGCAGGGTATTCCCATTGACGAGAATACTTGGGAGCAGATCATGAACTGCGGTGAAATGTACGGCATGAATCGCGTTGAAATGCTGTCCATTGCAGGAATTTCCTGATTTGATTTTCCATGAACCGGCCTCTCCCTAGCAAGCGTTCCACGCTTCAGCATCCCGTGCGGATGGTCACGGCCACCAGTCTTTTCGACGGGCACGATGCTTCGATCAACATCATGCGCCGCATCATGCAAGTGCAGGGGGCCGAGGTGATCCACTTGGGACACGACCGAGGCGTCGAGGAAATTGTGGATGTCGCTATTCAGGAGGACGCGCAGGGCATCGCCGTCAGTTCCTATCAGGGCGGCCACAACGAGTTCTTCCGCTACATGGTGGACCTGCTATGTGAAAAGGGGGCAGAGCACATCCAAGTTTTTGGCGGCGGCGGTGGAGTCATCATCCCCCGTGAGATTCAAGGATTGATGGATTACGGCGTGAGCCGCATCTACTCTCCGGAGGACGGGCGGCAACTTGGACTGGAGGGCATGATCGCGGACATGTTGGAGCGTTCGGATTTCTCCACCATCCCGGAAGATTACGCTCCGGATGCGGCGCGGCTTGTTCCGGAAAACGTCGGCCACGTTGCCCAAAGCATCACTTGGATCGAGGAAAATCTGGAGCGCCCCAAACTCATCCGCAAAGTGCTGAGCGACCTTCCGGAGAACCCGGAGGTGCCAGTGGTCGGCCTGACTGGAACGGGCGGTGCGGGCAAATCGTGCCTCACGGACGAAATCGTGCGGCGCTTCCTGTTGGAGTTTCCGGAGAAGCACATCGCTGTGGTCTCGGTTGATCCCTCCAAGCGTAAGAGCGGAGGGGCGTTGCTTGGAGACCGTTTGCGTATGAATGCCGTGAATTCACCACGGGTGTTCATGCGTTCACTGGCGACGCGACGCTCGCACCTCGCCACCTCCGAAGCCCTCCAGCACACCATCCGCCTGCTCCGTGCGGCCCGCTACGACCTCGTGCTTGTCGAAACCGCCGGGATCGGCCAGAGCGATTCCGAGATCACTGACCTCGTGGACTTCAGCATCTATGTGATGACCCCGGAGTTCGGCGCGGCGACGCAGCTTGAGAAGATTGACATGCTCGACTTCGCGGATGTCATTGTCGTCAACAAGTTCGATAAACCTGGAGCCGAAGATGCTCTCAACGCGGTCCGCAAGCAGTACCGCCGCAGCCACGGTTTGTTTGACGCGAACCCGAAAAATTTCCCGGTCTTCGGAGTGGTCGCCAGCGGATTCAACGATCCCGGAACCAACTGGTTTTACAAGCGCATGATGGATCTGCTCTTGGAGCAGAAACCGTTGGAATGGGAACGCCGCTACACCGCAGAATCCGCCACTTCCACAGCAACGGAATTGATCCCAGCGGAGCGCAAGGATTACCTGCGCCGCATCGCCGCGACCGTCAGGGATTACAAGGCGCAAGTGCAGCAACACACTGAGCAGGCTCGTGAGTTGGATCAGTTGCAAGGGACGCTGCGACAATTCGGAGTCGAGGAGCAAAGTTCCAAAGGGGCAAAGTTCCAGAAGGNAGCGNGGGGTGGCGCACCTGNGCAAACGGGAAACCTGCTCCAACTTGCAGATGTCGAGCANCTTACGGAAGCGATGCGCCCGGTGGCGACGCTCTACAACGAGAAACTGAAGGCGTTTCCGGAATCGTTGTGGCAGCAACTTGTGGAGTTTCAGGAGCGACGGCAGAACTACCTCGGTGAAGTGTTTTGTTATCAAGTCCGGGACAAAACGCTGGAGGTGCAGAACCGCAAGCTTAGCTTGTCTGGTCTCAACATCCCAAAGGTCGCGGTGCCTCGCTTCGAGAGTTGGAGCGAGATCGTGCGCTGGCTTGGGCTGGAGAACTTTCCGGGAGAATTCCCCTACACTTCCGGCGTCTTCCCCTTCAAACGCGAAAACGAAGACCCCACCCGGATGTTCGCGGGTGAGGGCACGTCCGAACGTACCAACCGNCGTTTTCATTATGTCGCCAAAGACCAACCCGCAACGCGCCTCAGCACGGCATTCGATTCCGTGACGCTTTACGGTTCAGACCCGCATCGCCGCCCGGATATCTACGGGAAANTTGGCAACGCCGGGGTTTCCGTTTGTACGCTGGATGATGCCAAGCGGCTCTACTCCGGATTCGATCTGATCACACCGAACACCTCGGTGTCAATGACGATCAACGGTCCTGCACCGACAATCCTTGCCTTCTTCATGAACGCCGCCACCGATCAGCAGGTCGAGCGGCACCTGCGCGAGTCCGGAAGGCTGGAGTCCGCGAAAAAAAACATCGCCNCACGCTGGCAGTCGCNGGGGATTCCGGCCCCGGAATATCGCATGGAAGTTCCCGACGGCAACAATGGGCTGGGGCTNGGGCTGCTGGGGTTATCTGGAGCGGAATTGGTTGACGCAGAAACGTATGGACGTATCCGGGATGAGGTGCTGCAAAATGTACGCGGCACCGTGCAAGCCGACATCCTCAAGGAGGACCAAGCGCAGAACACCTGCATCTTCTCCACCGGATTCGCTATGCGCATGATGGGCGACATCCAAGAATTTTTCACGAACTATCGCGTCCGCAATTTCTACTCCGTCAGCATCTCTGGCTACCACATCGCCGAAGCCGGGGCGAACCCGATTTCGCAGGTCGCCTTCACGCTGGCAAACGGTTTCACGATCATCGAATACTACCTTGCTCGCGGACTTTCCATCAATGGTTTCGCGCAAAACCTGAGCTATTTTTTCAGCAACGGGATGGACCCGGAATATGCCGTGATCGGCCGCGTGGCGCGGCGCATTTTCGCGGTGGCCTTACGCGACTTCTACGGGGCAGATGAGCGTTCGCAAAAGCTCAAGTACCACATCCAGACTTCCGGACGCTCGCTGCACGCGATGGAGATGGACTTCAACGACATCCGCACCACGCTTCAGGCCCTCTACGCAATCTACGACAACTGCAACTCTCTGCACACCAACGCCTACGACGAGGCGATTACCACCCCGACGCAGGAAAGTGTGCGGCGGGCGTTGGCAATTCAACTCATCATCAGCCGCGAACTTGGACAGGCCTTCAACCAGAATCCGCTTCAGGGCAGTTTCCTCATTGAGGAACTCACGGACCTCGTGGAAGAGGCGATCCTCAGTGAGTTTGTGCGCCTCTCCGAGCGGGGTGGTGTGCTTGGTGCGATGGAAACGATGTACCAGCGCAACAAGATTCAGGAGGAATCGCTGCTCTACGAAACCCTCAAGCATTCCGGAGAACTCCCGCTGGTCGGCATCAACACCTTCCTCAACCCCGCACCACAGGCCGAAGACGAGGAGATCGAACTCGCCCGCTCCACTGAGGACGAGAAGCAGTGGCAAATCCGTGACCTCGAACATTTCCAGAGCTTCCACGCCGAAACCCGCGAAAAAGCGCTCGATCAACTCCGGAAGGCGGCCCTGCACGGAGGAAACACCTTTGCGGCATTGATGGATTGTGCTAAAGTCTGTTCGCTGGGCCAAGTCACTCAGGAACTTTACCAACTTGGCGGACAATATCGGCGCAACATGTAGCGGGCAGACGCCTCCGAAAAATCCACNCCTGAATCGTCCTGACTCCTCACCCAAAATACACCATGATTGAACTGCTGCAAAAACTGCTGCGTGGCGAAAACCTGAGTTTTGACGAAGCCCGTGAGATGATCCTGTGGATCATGAGCGAGGAGGCGGTTCCGGTGAAGGCGGCGGCGCTGCTGGCGCTCTTGCAGGCGAAGGGTACAATTCCGGACGAGATGGCTGGGGCGGCCTCGGCGATGCGCGAGCGGGCGATGAAGATTCGGGCACCGGAAAACGTCATTGACACCTGTAGCACGGGCGGCAACGGCATCAGTACCTTCAACATCTCGACCTGTGCGGCNATCATCGCGGCGGCGGCAGGGGCGGTGGTCGCCAAACACGGCAACCGCTCGAACACGCGCAAAAGCGGCAGCGCCGAGGTGCTGGAGATGCTGGGGGTCAACATCGGCATGGGCGTCGAAGGGGTGCAGCAGTGCCTTGATGAGCTTGGGCTGTGTTTCTGCTACGCGGTCAACCATCACCCCGCGATGCGTTTTGCGGGGCCAATCCGCAGGGAATTGGGTGTGCCGACGGTTTTCAACCTGCTGGGACCACTCACCAATCCTGCCGGAGCCAAGCGGCAATTGATCGGGGTGCCGAACCAAGCATTGACCCGTACCATTGCCGAGGTGCTGAAACGCCTTGGGTCTAAGCAGGTGCTGGTCGTCCACGGGGAAGACGGACTCTGCGAACTCACGATGTCCGGAACCACCTTTGTCGCAGAACTCCGGGATGGAGAAATCCGGGAATACACGGTNACACCTGAAGAACTGGGGCTGGAGCGCGGGGATTTGGATGCCATCCGCATCACAGAGGCCGAGGAAAGTGCAGCCACGATCCGGGACATCCTTGCTGGAACCGAACAAGGCCCTGCTCGCACCATCGCGTTGATGAACACCGCCGGAGCCTTGGTGGTCTCCGGAGTCGTGGACGACCTCAAAACCGGGGTCACGCTCGCTACTGAAGCCATCGATTCCGGCAACGCCCAAACAAAATTGGACGCGCTGGTCGAATTCACACAACAGGCGGCCTGATCATCCTGCTGCCAGCACCTCTCGCATCAGGACGGGTTCGTTTGTGAACAACCCGTCCACTCCCCACGATAGCACCTCCTGCATCCGCTCCCGTGTGTTGACCGTGTAGGACAACACCCGCAAACCCNCCNCATGGGNTTGTTCGACCAATCGAGGCGTCAGTTGTCCCTCGTCCGGATTGAGGGTGACAGCGNGATGAGTTTGTGCGGTTTCCAGTGCTGACTCCAGCGGGCCTGCACCCCACAAGACCGCTAGTGGAATTTCGGAATTGAGCTGNCGGATTCTTGGAAAGAAACGCCATTCGAAGCTGGAAATGAGGGTTGATTCATGGAGTCCATGCTTACGGATGAGGTCCAGCACTTGCCGTTCCAGAGCATCCTCCGGGTTGTCTTCCTCGAAGCCTTTCGGTTTGAGTTCTACGTTGATGGCGATTTGCGGCCCGACTCGTCGAAACACCTCTTCCAATGTCGGAATCCGGGCACCCCGGAACGGTTCTCCAAACCAGTTTCCGGCATCAAGTCGTTGCANTTCCGGCAGAGTCAAATCCTGCACTCGTCCGGAACCGCTGGTGGTGCGCTCGAGCGTATCATCGTGAATGACGAGCGGAACGCGCTCACGGCTTAGTGAGACATCCAGTTCGATCATGTCGGCTCTGCCCCCGACCGCCGCCTCAAACGCGACCAAGGTGTTTTCCGGAAACTGCCCGCTGAATCCACGGTGGGCGATCACCCACGGGGATTTCAGNGATTGGAGGGCGGCGATGGACTTTGCACNATGACTCATTGACACTCACGGGTTCGGCGTTTAGAATGAATCGTANCNAATGGNTGCTGTTTCCAAAANAGTAGCGGCATTTGCAAAATCGGCAATTCAGGAGTTCTCTATGTTCAAGTTCAACGACCTCAGTNACGATGATGTTTTCAAACCGGAAACCTTCCGCCTAGACGCACGGGCATTTTGGGAGAAACGCCGGACGGCCAGCAAGCCCTATGTGTTTGACCTGCGCAGCCCCGAGGATTACGAAGCCGGACACCTTCCCGGTGCCCAGAACCTGCCCGTGGAGCAGTTCGAGAATTCCATCTACCAAATGCCTTTCTCCGGCGACATCCTGATTTACGGGAGTGAGAATGGCGAGGCCTTGACGGCGGGAGAAATCCTCTACGACAACGGCTTTGACACCTTCTGGTTCACCGAGGNCTTCGAGACGCTTTACCGTCCGGAAGGAAGCTGGCTTGTTGTAACTGACGAGGCCTTAAAAGTCCTCCGGGATCGTTTGACAGAAGAAGAAGCCAAGGCGGTGCGGATTGAGGTCGAATCCGGCAGTCCCCTCAAGGGCAGTTACGCAGTCGCCTACGTTCCGGATGGGGAAAGCGTGGATGATCTGATCGGCTTTGAGGTGCAGGGAANCCCGTTTGTGGCCGTGCGGGAGGCCGTTCCGTTTTTGGAAGGAACTGAGATTTTCATCAATGGCGAAGACGAACTGGAAATCCAGAACCCGAACCTTTCGGCCAAGGAACTCAGCGGCTCGATCGAAGAGCAGGTGCAGACGCTGCTGGACGACCAGATCAACCCGATGGTGGCCGGGCACGGCGGGATGGTGTCATTGCGGGGAATTGAGGAGGGCAAGGTTTATCTGGAGTTCGGCGGAGGCTGTCAGGGCTGTGGGATGATTGATGTCACCCTCAAGCAGGGGGTCGAGGTGATGCTGAAGGACCACATCCCGGACCTCGTGGGGGTCTTTGACGTGACGGATCACGCGGAAGGCGAGAATCCGTACTACCAGCCTTCGTCGAAGTAGCCGAATTTAGGAGGTTTCCTCAAGCTCCCGTGCTGAGCGCATCACGGCAAGGTTGTCGCTCACCTCACGGGCAATGAGGTCATTGAGCTTGAGTTCGGCGCATTCGTGAGCGTGCCGAATGGCGTTGCGGAGCGTCCGGGGGTTCGAACTGCCGTGGCAGATGATGACCGTTCCGTTCACCCCCAAGAGTGGCGCCCCGCCAACTTCCGTGTAGTCCACACGATCCTTGAGCGCCTGAAACGCCCCGCGCATTCCCAAGTAGCAGAGCTTGAAGAGCCACGATCCGCTGACCTCCTGCTGGATCACGTTCTTGACGAGGTCAAAGGTGCCTTCGGCAACCTTGAGTGCCATGTTTCCCACAAAGCCGTCGCAGACAATCACATCCGCTGCGCCCTTGTACATTGCCTTGCCCTCGACATTGCCGACAAACTTCAGGGTGCTTTGCTCCAGCAGTGGGTAGGTGTCCCGAACCACGGAATCCCCCTTGCCGGCTTCCTCGCCAATGTTGAGGAGGCCAATCCGGGGTTCGTCCAAGTGCAACAGCAGCCGAGAATAGGCGTCGCCCATCACGGCGAACTGCACGAGGTAGAGCGGCTTGCAATCGGTGTTGGCTCCAATGTCGAGCAGGACAAAAGGCTGGCTCCGGAGGATGGAGGGCATAAGGGTGGCAATCGCAGGACGCTCGATGTCCGCGACCATCTTAAGGACAAACTTCGCGGTGGCCATCACGGCCCCAGTGTTGCCCGCGCTGATCATCGCGCTCACGTCTCCGGCTTTGAGGTCGTTGAGCGCGATGCGGATGGAGGATTTTTTTTTCTGACGGAGGGCAAGCGCTGGGGATTCGTGCATCTCAACGACCTCGGCGCAGTGGACCACGTCCACCTT
>PANO01000050.1 GCA_002707655.1 Deltaproteobacteria bacterium | reverse complement strand
TTGGCTTACGTCCCGCAGGTCCGGAACGTCTTCCCAAATCTCTCAGTGGAAGAGAATCTTGAAATGGGCGCCTACCTCAATCCGCAAGATGTGCCAGATGCTCTCGTGGAAATGTATGACCTGTTTCCCGATCTCAAACCCAAACGTCGACAAGCAGTGGGGGAACTATCGGGAGGGCAGCGACAGATGGTCGCTATCGGCCGTGCCTTGATGAGCCGGCCGCGTTTCTTGTTGCTCGACGAACCCACCGCCGGACTCGCCCCAAAGGTGATGGGGGAGATTTTCGAGTGCATCCTGGGGATCAACCAAACCCATGTGGGCATCCTCATGGTGGAGCAAAACGCCAAGAAAGCGTTGGAGATCGCGCACCGAGGCTACGTCCTCACCTCTGGGGAGAACCGTTTCTCCGACACGGCAGCCAACCTCCTGGCGAACGAGGAAGTTGCAGCATCTTTTCTGGGTGGGTGATGTTTGAGTTCATCAACTTCTACTTCATTCCCGGAGTGGTCTTGGGCTGCATCTACGCCCTTGGGGCGGTGGGCATCTCTCTGCTGTTCGGTATCCTGCGATTCGCGCACTTCGCGCACGGCGACCTGATGACCTTCGGGGCCTATGTGGCGCTCGTGGTGGTCACGACCTTCGGGATTCCTGCGATGGGCGCCATTCCAGTGGCGATGCTGGTGGCGGCGCTTTTGGCGGTTGGAATTGATCGGTTTTTCTACAAGCCCTTCCGGGAAAGCCGGACCATCATCCTAGTGATTTCCTCGTTCGGGATCTCGCTGATGCTGCGCTCGGCGGTCCAGTTTTTTTTCGGAGTTGATGTTAAGGTTTATCAGCGTGGAATTCAGCGACCGCTGGTGTTTTTCGACACCCTACGCATTGCCGAACGGCATCTCTGGATTGTAGGTGGAGCCATCGTCATCATCGTCTTGGTCCACCTCTTCCTCACGCGAACACGCTTGGGCAAAGCGATGCGGGCGATGAGCGACGATGCGGACTTGGCGCTTGTCTCCGGAATCCACACCGAGCGTGTGATCATGGCGACATGGGGGATTGGTGCTGCGCTCGCAGCAGTCGCAGGCGTGTTCTTGGGGATCGACACCCAACTGCACTCAAATATGGGTTGGGATCAGTTGCTGCCCCTGTTTGCAGCGGCGATCCTTGGAGGAATTGGCCGACCCTACGGAGCGATTGCCGGAGCACTGGTGATCGGCATGGCTGAGGAGTTGTCGGCCTATCCGTGGATTGGTAATGAACCCCTGCTCTCCCCCGGATACAAAACTGGAGTGGCCTTTGCCATCATGATCGGCATGCTGATCTGGCGTCCAAGCGGGCTGTTCCGGGGCCGGGTTTTTTAAGGGAACGGAAGGCGAACGATGCAAGACCTGCTCTACGGTGTGATGATGTATGGAATCTCACTGCTGACGATCGGTGGGATTTACGCTATTCTGAGCTTGGGTCTCAATCTGCATTGGGGCATGACCGGTCTCTTCAACGCAGGCATCGCAGGGTTCTTCGCGATTGGTGCGTACACCTCCACCTTACTCACGACCGCAGAAAGCCCGAATCACTTCGGGGGGCTGAACCTGCCGATTCCGGTTGGCTTGACGGCTTCCATGCTGGTTGCCGGGATCGTCGCCTTCGGTGTGGGGAAAATCTGCCTGCGCTTGCGCAGTGACTACTTGGCGATTGCGACCATTGGGGTTGCCGAAATCCTGCGACTGATCCTCAAGAACGAAATCTGGTTAACCAGTGGAAGTCGCGGCATTCCAAGCATCCCCCGACCCTTTGAGCATCTGCCACAACCGTGGTCGGAATTGGGATTCTTGGCCGTCGTGCTGGTGCTGGTGCTGGTGCTGTACCTTGCCCTCGAACGTGCCTTTCACTCGCCGTGGGGCCGGATCATGCGAGCCATCCGTGAGAACGAGACTGCCGCCGCCTCGACTGGAAAGGATGTTGAGCGCTTCCGGATGGAGGCGTTCGTGTTGGGAGCAACCCTGATGGGCCTCGGGGGAGCGCTGACCGCTCACGCCTTCAAGTTTGTCAGCCCGGATGCTTCCGAACCGTTGCTGGCGACCTTTCTGGTTTGGGTGATGCTCATTATCGGAGGCAGTGGCAATAACCGGGGCGCAATACTTGGAGCCGTGATTGTCTGGGCCGTCTGGTCTTCCACCGAACTGCTCTCACGGTTCCTGCCCATTGATTGGCTCAACCGCGTGGGCTATGTCCGCATCTTCCTCGTCGGGCTCATCCTCCAGTTCATTCTGCAACGTCGTCCGGAGGGATTGCTGCCGGAACGATACAGCGACGAATAGGAATCTGCTACCAGATCGTACAATTGAAAGATTTGCCCAATGTACTTTCGTGAAATTTTATTTAGGTCACAATTTTCAGTGTTTCTATGAACAAAAACCATGAGCATACGACTCAAATGAGCAATGATCATGATTTAGGTTTGTTTGAACTTTATGATTTAAAAGTAGAAGTCATTTTTGGTGATATCCCTATGGTTTGTGATCACCAGGAAGGTGAATATTTTCATGTCATTGGTGAAAAGATCATTTTTCCAGAAGAAGGCCGGAAAAGTTTCCCCATGTATCCACTTGCTGCCCTATTACCGCTGTTGCCTGCTAAGCAACGCCTGACAGATAAGAATGATTGGATGACAACTGATGCTATTGTTGCCTGCTCAGATCCAAATTGTGGAGGGCGGTTTCGCATCACAAGGATTGCTAAACGAATCTTCAGTCATGCGGAAACGACAATCGTGCCACTTCCAGCAGTCGACTAAAAAATGGAGAAGAAAAAAAACAGGGTTGAAAGAACAGATTTGCAATCTGGTTACTCAATCTCTCGTCTGATCAAAGGGGGATGGCATCTCGCTGGTGGTCATGGAGAGATTGACCCAGATCAGGCGGTCAAAGATATGGCGGCATTTGTTGAGGCAGGGATTACGACATTTGATTGTGCCGATCACTACACCGGGGTTGAGGAATTGATTGGGAATTTTCGGAAGGCTTATCCTAGTCTTGCATCTCAGGTGAAGATCCATACTAAGTTCGTGCCCGATTATGAACAACTGGGTAACGTTGATCGAACCTATGTGGAAAAAATAATCGACCGATCTCTTAAGCGTTTACATGTCGAACGACTCGATCTTGTGCAATTCTACTGGTGGGATCCTGACGGTATACCAGGGTACATTGATACCGCATTACTTCTGGGAGACTTGAAANCCGAGGGGAAAATTGATCGTCTCGGTGTCTCGAATTTCAATACACGACAACTCCGTACACTGATTGACACCGGGGTGCCTATGGAGAGTAATCAGCCTCAGTATTCTCTGCTTGATACCCGACCAGAAAAAAAACTCATCCCTTATTGCCTTGATAACGGAATCAACCAATTGTGCTATGGTACATTGGCTGGTGGGTTTTTTTCGGAAGACTGGATGGGTAAGCCCGAACCCACTGAACTCTTTGCAAATCGCTCGCTGACCAAGTACAAACTGATTATAGATGACTTTGGCGGCTGGACACTGTTTCAAGAACTGCTACAGATTCTGAAGCAAGTGTCTGATAGATATGGAGTGACCATGCCGCTTGTTGCTATGAGATGGGTATTGGATCGTCCCGGAGTTGCTGCCCTGATTATTGGTGCAACTTCAACCCGCCATCTTGAAGAAAATCTTAGAGTTTTTGAGTTTTCCATGACCGATGACGATTATGCTTTGATTGACACTATTCTCAAAAAACGCACCGTTTTAAATGGAGATTGTTACGATCTGGAACGCGACAAAACTGGACATCATGGAAGCATCATGCGCTATAATCAGAATAAGACGGAATAACCTTGAGCCGCTTGAGTAAGATGAGTTTTCAACGGAACCCAAGGTGCAAATAATTGCGTGTTGGTAACCGGAAGATGACAAGGGTATGGATGTTTTATAGCAAAAAAAATCAAGTATAAAATTTATCTTGTGTTTCTAAAAAAATGAGTTACTGTATACCTCAACGATAGAGAAATACTCGTTTCTAGAATATTATTAACCTTCAACTAAGGATAGACATTAACCTTCAAATCTGGATGCCTGCTATTCCTGCATAACGGGGTGCAGAGCGAGATATTTAGATTCCTTAACGACCGCCGCAAACAATCGGAATCGCAGATTCGGTGGGGACCAACGTGCTGGGAACTTCCGCTGAGACAGCACCCTCCAGCGAGGGGCAGTCGTCCCAGTTGGCCTCCAGAGGCATTGCTAGGCAATTACAGTGGTAAAGTTTGCTCGACTGCATGGATTGCGCAAGAACCTCGGTTTTAGTGTAGCGTCGACGAAATCACGGTTGGAGTCTTGTACTCCGTTTCACTTTGTTCTGTGTTGACAGAACAATGATCAACTAATCTTAGGAGACTGATATGAGAATTGCTAAACAAAGGGTCATGATTGCCGTTTTAACGGTGTTCGGAATTGTCGTTGCGGGCTTGCTGAGTCCATCCCATGCGGCTCAGTGTACCCACAAGATTGGGTCCATTCTCTCATTGACCGGAGCCTATGGTGCCCATGGTGTTCCCATTTCTAGGGCTGCCCAACTGGGGGTTGAGCAGGTCAACGAAGCAAGAAAGCAACTCGGTGTCGGTTGCGAACTCGTTTATGATGTTCGCGATTCCAACACGCAAGCCTCTGTTGCTGTGGATGCCGCAAGAAAGCTGATTGATCTAGAAGGCGTGACAGCACTGGTTGGTCCAATCTCGTCAGGGATCACGGCACCTTTGTTGAGTTCGGTCACGGTTGAGGAAGAGGTTCTGGTTATTGCCACCGCTTCAACATCTTCAACCTTCACCAACATGGGCAAGCGTGGTGAGACCAAGGGGTTGTTCTTCCGCACTCTCCCTGCAGATTCCCTACAAGCAGTAGCTGCGGCTAAAATGGCCTATGATGCTGGTTTTCGCAGGCCGGCCATTCTTTATTGGAACAACGACTGGGGTAAAAACAACCAAGGGGAATTCGTTGACGCCTTTAGGGCGTTAGGTGGAGAAATTGCCCAAGCCGTCCCCTTCAACCCCGACCAACCTTCGTATCGTGCGGAAATCACAAAAACGCTGGAAGACAACCCCGACAGTTTATACCTGCTCAGCAACATTCAGGATGGTGTGAAGCATTTTCGAGACTGGGTCCGCTTTGATGGCCCTCTAAATTTCATCATGCCTCAGGGTATGAATGACTCCGCTTTTGTCGATACGGTAGGATCTGAGAACCTCAAGAATGCTTGGTTCATCAGTCCAGGGGTGCCCGCGAATTCTTCATTGGTAAAGATGGAAGCGGATTTTCAAAAACGCTGGAATGCCACTCCCAAAGGACCGGGACGGAACTCTGGTTATGATGCAGGAGTGCTGATCGGACTTGCCATGGTGACCGCAGATATACGAGGAACGGATATCAAGGGGCCAACCCTCGCAAAGCATGTAAGAGAAATCACAGGACCGACTGGAAAGCAGTTCAGAGCGGGTGTTCAAGGGTTAAAGGATGCCCTAACCTCCATCAAGGCGGGCATGGACATCTGGTATGTCGGCGCAACTGGCCCCATCAACTTCGATCCCTATGGAGATGTGGCTGTCCCCTTTGTGAAGATGAAGATCAAGGGTGGCAAGTATGTTGATGTCGGTGGAATCAGCCTTGAAGAGATCAACAAGATCAAAGCAAACGTCCGGAACATGAAGAACTAATCTAGGTCAGGACAACAATGTCAAACTGGAGACTGGAATGCTTCTTTCCAGCCTCCAGTTTTTCTGGGAAGAAATAACTTTTAAGGCTAAAGCGGATGTGTTTTTTACAAGAATCCGTGGTATAGGATATGAGATATTTTAAAAATATCCTCTGATTTTACAAGAGCCCTCCTGCTGCTCGATTTTCCCATTTTAAGGTTCTCTAGTCGGCACAAATAGATCTCCAATCAAAATGCTGCTCACGGTCAAGAACCTCTGCAAAGAATTTGACGGACTGCATGCCGTCAACAGCGTGAATTTTTCGGTAGAGCTTGGAACTATCACTGGATTGATCGGCCCCAACGGGGCGGGTAAAACCACTACCTTCAACATTATCGCAGGACATGATAGTCCAACCAGCGGAGCCGTGTTCTTTGGAAAGCAGGAAATTTCCGGGATGAAATCCTATGAGACATTTCATCTGGGCATTGTCCGCACTTTTCAGATTCCTCGTCCTTTTTCCGGCATGACGGTTCTGGAGAACATGATGATGGTGCCCGGTTCGCAACTAGGTGAGAACCTTTGGAATAACTGGATCCGTCTCAAGCAAGTCAAACGTCAGGAAGCAACCAATCGAGAAAAAGCACTGGAGATCCTTGAATTCCTTAAGCTGGAGGCCTTGAGGAATGAACCCTCCATGCACCTTTCGGGGGGGCAGCTAAAATTGCTTGAGCTTGGGCGGGCGATGATGTCCAAACCACGAATGATTCTCTTAGACGAACCTGCGGCAGGAGTGAACCCTGTTTTGTTGGAAGAAATTATCGACCGGATCAGGGAGATCAATGAAATGGGGGTGACTTTCCTGATCATTGAACACAATATGGATCTGATCATGAAATTGTGTTCCCCAATCCTCGTCATGGCCGAGGGGTCTATTATGATGCAGGGAAGCCCTGAGCAGGTGCGCTCTGATAAAAGATTACTGGATGCCTTTTTTGGCGAGTAGAGGTCTGGATTTCGATCTAATCACAAAACTCTTGAATAGTAGCCTACGATAATCGTTGCGTATCGTGGAGCCTGAGCAAACATCCATGTCCAAAGCTCGAATAATACTGGAGGTCGATCAACTTACTGCGGGTTATGTGTCTTCCATGATGATCATTGAAGATGTTTCAATTTCTGTCAGGGAAGGAGAGATTGTTACCATACTTGGCCCAAACGGTGCGGGAAAATCAACCCTGATCCGTTCAATCTGCGGTTTAGTCAAATACACAGAGGGGAAGGTCAGGTTTCGCAGCAAGGAGATTTCCGGTTTATCGACTCACGAGATCATCAATCAGGCCATCGCCTATGTCCCCCAAACCAATAATGTCTTCTCCCGGCTGAGTGTCCTGCACAACCTTGACCTTGGGGCGATTGCTAATCCGGATTTTCGGAAAGAACGACTCAACCGGATGTTTCAGCTTTTTCCCGACTTGCAGAAATACCAGGAAACCAAGGCGGGAAAACTATCGGGAGGCCAGAGGCAGATGCTGGCGCTTGCCCGTGCGCTGATGTCCAACCCTGAACTGCTGATGCTGGATGAACCTTCAGCCGGCTTATCACCCTTGCTGAGACGGCAGGTCTTTGAACACGTTCAGAGAATCCATGAAGACGGAGTCACGGTTGTCATGGTTGAGCAGAATGCCCGTGCGGCTCTCAAGGTTTCGGACAGAGGCATTGTGCTTTCTGAAGGGAAATTGAGGCTGGAGGGTCCCGCTGATGAACTTTTAGAACATCCAAGCATGAGAGAGATATACTTTGGAGCAGCACCGGGAAATTGATCCATGATCCAGTTCTTAATTGACGGTTTGGTCAACGGTTCCATCATTGCCCTTGGTGCTGTTGGACTTAGCATCACCTACAACGTGCTGCGTTTTGCGAACTTTGCCCAAGGGGAAGTGCTTGCAGTGGGGGCTTATGTTTCCTTGGCACTTGTTTCTCTGATGGGGGTTGGCATTGGCAGGCTTGGTCCGATTTCTCTAGGTTGGCCCCTGCTGGGGTCAATGGTGTTTTCCATGCTTGTAACGTGCTTGTTGGTGTTGGGGGTGGATTGGATTCTGTTCCGGATTTTGAGACAAAAGCAGGCATCACGCATCACCTTCATTATTGCCGCATTTGGTGTGTCAATGATGGTGAGAAACGTGATTACACTGATCGCCGGTGGGGATCAGCTCTTTTATAGCTTCTACATCCCCAAAGCTATCAAGATTATGGAGGGTGTCAAAATCTTACCTGATGACTTGCTCATTCTGTTCATCACCCTGATCAGTGTCATCAGTCTCCATGTCTTCCTCAATCGATCAACCATGGGAAAAAAGATGCGGGCCGTGGCAGAGAACCCTGCACTGGCCATGGTGAGCGGGATTAATGTCGAACGCGTCTTCAAATGGTCGTGGATCCTTGGAGCCTCCTTGGCAGCGGTTGCAGGAACCCTACACGCTCACATCACGCAGCTTGACCCTGAAATGGGATTTGAGTTGATCCTGCCTATGTTTGCAGCACTGGTTGTGGGTGGGGTAACCAGCGTCTACGGAGCCGTGTTGGGGGGGCTATTGATTGGTCTATCCGAATCCTTCGCAGTGGCTGGAGGGGGGGCCGCCTACCGTGGAGCCATTTCGTTCATGATCTTGATTCTGGTGCTTGTTTTCAGACCCCAAGGTATCCTTGGAGAAAAAGAAAGAGATGATTGAAGTTATCTCCTACCTGATTTTTTTCCTCATCATCTGCTCGTTCTATGTGCTGAGTTGTCTGGGGCTCAATATTCAGTACGGGTATACGGGCATGTTCAATGTCGGGGTCGCTGGTTTTTTTGCAATTGGTGCCTACACCAGTGCACTACTGACTGGTCCTCGCTACCCGGATACGGTGGTGGGAGGTTTCGATTTGCCAATCGTGGTGGGTTGGGTTGCTGCCATCATGGTTTCGGGTTTGGCGGGTATGCTTGTGGGCTTGATCACCCTCAGGCTTCGAGAGGATTTTCTGGCAATCTCAACTTTTGGCATTGCCATCAGCCTTCAGTTGGTGGCGAACAATGTCGATTCGCTGACAAGAGGACCAAACGGACTCTACGCACTCCCAAAGCCCTTCGCAAAGGTTTCAGATAATCCTCTGATCGACAACCTGCTTTATCTACTGCTGTGCCTTGTCCTCGTGGCAATGGTCTACCTAGCACTTGAACGCATTGTCAAATCGCCATGGGGCCGTGTGCTGCGGTCAATCAGGGAAGATGAAGTGGCAGCAAGTGCGATGGGAAAAAATGTGTTCAGCTTCAGGCTACAGGCTTTCGTGGTGGGATGCGCAATCATGGGGCTGTCCGGGGCTATGTACGCGAACTTCATGCGCTTCATCAGCCCACAAGATTTTATGCCCATCTTTACAATACAAGTCCTTGTCATGCTGGTTGTTGGCGGAAAGGGGAATAATCTTGGTGCCATACTGGGGGCGATCATGATCTGGACCTTGTGGTCGGCAAGTGACAGCCTTATCTCAGTCATGGTGACTCCTGATTTCCAAACTCAAGCAGCAGCACTCCGGCTTATAACGATTGGCGTGGTTTTGGTGCTGATGCTCATTTTCCGCCCAGCAGGACTGCTGCCAGAAAAGAATACGCAATCATAGTCCCCCGTCTGAGGGTGCCATCTCATTAACGCAGATGGTGGTTGACTTGCTTGGACGACAACCTCAATAGACCTCATTGCGAATAAATAAACCATGGCACCTTTACGAACTCAACTTGCCGCGGGCTATGAGATTAGCCAGATCATCACGGGTCTCTGGCAGGTGGCTGATATAGAAAAAGAAGGCAAGCAGCTTGATCAAGACCAGGCTGCGAAGACGTTGGTGGACTACGCGACGGAGGGGTTCGACACTTTTGACATGGCAGACCACTACGGCAGCGCAGAGTTGATTGCAGGATGTGCCCGGAAAATTCTTCAAACCAATCCATGCGGTCAGAGTTCTCCGATTCAGGCAAAATTCCATACCAAGTGGTGCCCAAAGCCGGGACTAATGACTTCCCAGATTGTGTATGATGGCATCCGGGAAAGTGCAGACCGATTGGGGGTGGAGACCATTGACCTCCTCCAGTTTCACTGGTGGTCATTTGAACATCCAGGCTACCTTGAGGCTATGGAAGGACTAGCGCTGGCCCAACAAGAAGGGCGGATCGCCCACTTGGGACTGACCAATTTTGACACCGACCATCTGCATTTGCTCATTAAGGAGGGTTTCAATATTCTCACCAACCAAGTCGTTGTGTCACTGCTCGATCGGAGGGCCTTGGAAGAGATGGGCAGTTTTTGTTTGGAGCACAACGTCAAGCTGTTGGCTTACGGGGTGGTCGCTGGTGGATTTCTTTCCGAACGCTGGTTGGGAAAGCCAGAGCCGTCAGTTGCGGAAATCACGGATTGGAGCAAGATGAAGTACAAAGGTTTCATCAAAGAGACGGGGGGGTGGGCGACATTTCAGAACATTCTTGAGGTGCTGGATACCATTGCCCGACGATCAAATGTTTCAATAACCAATGTAGCGACACGCTGGGTCCTGGATCAGCCCGCCGTTGCCGGGGCCATTATCGGGGCAAGACTTAACGCAACAGACCATCGCAGGGACAACCTTGCGGTCTTCTCATTTTCACTGAGTGAAGAGGATCGCGTCCTCATCGATGAAGCATTGAGTAAGACACGAAGGATTGCGGGGGATTGTGGTCGGGAATATCGACGTCCACCATTTCTCACGGCTTCAGGGGATCTCAGCCACCACTTGGCATCAATTCCTAAACTCTACAATGCCACTTCGATCTTTGAGAGGCCCAAGCGTATGCGAATCAACAGCGAAAGTTATTGGGAGTCGGCATGTGGGTATTCACGGGCAGTTAGAGTGGGTAACAGGATTTTGGTGAGCGGCACAACGGCAACTCATGGCTTGGATCGGGTAATCTGTGCTGGAGACCCTCGCGGGCAGGCGGTCTACATCTTGGATAAGATTATTGCTGGAATCACAGCCCTCGGCGGATCATTGGCTGACGTGGTCCGGACCCGGGTCTACCTTAAGAACACGGCACATTGTGAGGAGGTTTCCCGAGTTCATGGCCGTTATTTTGAAGGTCTTTGCCCAGCCAATACGACTCTTGAGGTTTCCGGGTTGATCGGGAACCATCTGGTTGAAATCGAAGCTGAGGCTGTGATTGACCATTAGAGTCTCAGTGTTGTTCGCTCAATCAACTCAACAATAAGTGCCACCAGATGTCCTTGAAAGCTCCATTAACTCATCCCCGCCAGCACATATTCTCTGGTTCTAGCTACGAAGAACAAGCCGGCTATGCCCGTGCTGTGGTTGTAAAAGACCAGATCTTTGTTTCCGGAACCGTGGGGATTGACTTTAAGACGGGCAAACTTCCGGAGAGTGCCAAAGAGCAGGCGGAAGTGGCCTTAAACACCATCGAGTCCGCACTTGTGAAAGCGGATTCCGGTTTGCAGGATGTCGTGCGTGTCAGAGTCTTCATTCCTGATCCAGAAGATGTGGCCTCAGTTTCCTCTGTTTTGAAAGCGAGGCTTGGCTTCACTAGGCCGGCGAATACCACGGTCTGCACCGCTCTGGCTGTTTCCGGTTGCCTTGTTGAAATCGAAGCTGAAGCCCTGCGAGGCTCTGGAATTCCCAACCCATGATGAATATGCGCAAAACCCGTTTGGCCGCAGACATCGGCGGCACGTTCACAGACGTGGTGCTGGAATCAGGAAGCCGGAGTTTCTCGACCAAAGTGCTCACGACCTCGCAGGCTCCTGAACTTGGCGTGATGGAGGGACTCGAAGAGGTGTTGGAGCAGTCTGGAACGGAAGCCGATGAAGTTGCGCTTTTCATTCATGGAACCACGCTGGGCACGAACGCGCTCATCGAGCGCAAGGGTGCGAAAATCGCGTTTCTCACCACGGAAGGATTCCGGGACATTCTGGAGATGGGCCATGAGAAACGCTTCGAACACTATGACATTTATATGGACAAGCCCACGCCATTGGTGCCGCGCCCGTTGCGATTCCCGGTCACTGAGCGGATGAGCGCAAGGGGGGAAACCTTGCTTGCGCTTGATGAATCCGGACTGCTGAAAACGATCGCACAACTGAAACATGTGGAGATTGAAGCGGTCGCGGTCGGCCTACTGCATGCCTATGCCCACCCAGCGCACGAACAGCGAATCCGCGAAATCCTTGCCACCGAACTCCCGGAAGTGACCATCTGCCTCTCCAGCGAGGTCTGTCCGGAAATGCGCGAGTACGAACGATTTTCGACCACTTGCGCGAACGCCTACATCCGCCCGCTGATGTCCGGATACTTGCAACGCTTGCAGGTGTTAGCTCAAGAACGGGGCATGTCATGCCCGCTTTTGCTGATGATGTCCGGAGGAGGTCTGACCACCCTTGAAAATGCAACGACGTTTCCAATCCGGTTGGTGGAATCAGGTCCAGCGGGAGGGGCCATTCTGGCAGGAAAAGTGGCATTGGAATGCGGAGTCACGGATGCACTTTCTTTTGACATGGGTGGGACCACGGCAAAAATCTGCCTGATTGAAAACGGTGTGCCGGAACGCTCCCGACACTTCGAGGTTGCCCGCATGTATCGGAATTTGAAGGGCAGTGGCCTGCCTGTGCGGATTCCAGTGATTGAGATGGTGGAGATCGGAGCCGGAGGAGGTTCGATTGCGCAGGTGGACGAGATGGGACGCATTCAGGTGGGACCGAAGAGCGCAGGTTCTGAACCGGGACCGGCCTGCTACGGACGAGGAGGCCTCCACGCCACCGTCACCGATGCCAACCTTGCGCTGGGAAAGCTTGATCCGGAACGCTTCGCAGGGGGCAAGATTGCCCTGGATTCGAGCAAGTCCGAAGTCGTGCTGGCGCAGGAAATCGGTGGCAAACTTGGTCTTGAGAGGCACTGGCCCGCTACGGGGGTGGTGGAAATTGTCGAGGAGAACATGGTCAACGCAGCAAGGGTTCACGCGATTGAACGCGGCAAGGTGATCGGTCGTCACACCATGATCGCCTTCGGTGGCGGGGCGCCACTGCATGCGGGGCGGCTTGCGCAGAAGCTTGGGATTTCGAAGGTGGTGATTCCTTTCGGAGCTGGAGTTGGTTCAGCAATCGGATTCCTGCGGGCGCCCATCTCCTATGAGGTGGTCCGTTCACTGATGATTGAGTTTCGGGAATTCGACGCCTTCCAAGTCAACCAACTTCTGGAGGTAATGAGCGCGGAGGCCCGAGGGGTGGTCGCACAAGGAGTTACCGGGAGCAAGGATTTCTTGGAAAAACGAGTCGTGGAACTCCGCTATCTCGGACAGGGGCATGAGTTGAGAATTCCTTTGCCAGAGCGTCTGCTGGAGCTAAAAGATGCCGAGGCTCTGCGGGGGCAATTCGAGGAGCAATACGAAACGATCTACGGATTGAGAATCCCGGACATGGAGGTGCAGAGCGTGTCGTGGTCGGTCACAGTGACGACGAAACCGGATGCGCCCGAAAAAGCTGCGGATGGGGTTCCGAATACTTCTGCGATTCCGTTGAACCACCGAAAGGTGTATGATTCCTTTTCCGGAGAACAGGTCGAATGCCCCGTTTACTGGCGGTTTGACCTCAATCCCGGAACCCGTTTTTCCGGGCCTGCGGTGATTGCTGAAGAGGAAACCACCACCATTGTTCCGGGTCATTTTTCAGCATCCATCAATTCGCTCGGTCACATCGTCATGGAAACGCTGCCTCTGGAGCATGAAAATGGCTAAGGAAGCCCTCGCGCAGATTCACCAGCAGGTGATGTGGAACCGCCTGATTGCCGTGGTTGAAGAACAGGCTCAAGCGATTCTGCGGACTGCGTTCGGTTCGGTGGTCCGGGAGGCCGGGGATTTGTCCACGGGCATTTACGATCTTCAGGGACGCATGATCGCGCAGGCGGTCACAGGAACTCCAGGGCATGTCAACACAATGGCCAGGGCTGTGCAGCATTTCCTGACCCGGTTTCCGGTGGATTCCATGCGTTCCGGGGATGTGTTTGTAACCAATGACCCTTGGATGGGCACAGGGCACCTCTTCGATTTCGTGGTGGTCTCCCCCGCATACCACAAGGGAAATGCGGTTGCGCTGTTTGCTTCGACCTGCCATGTGATGGACGTTGGAGGCCGAGGGTTTTCTGCGGAAGCAAAATCGGTTTTCGAGGAAGGGATTTGCATTCCCCACATGAAACTGCGCGACCAAGGTCGTTTGAATGAAGACCTTTTGCGCATCTTGGAAGCGAATAGCCGTAATCCCGTGGAGGTGAAAGGGGACATCCTTTCGCTTGTGAGCTGTAACGACACGGGGGAAGCTCGCTTGCAGGAAATGATGCGGGAGTTCGAACTGGATACCATCGAGCCTCTGGCCGAGTTCATTCTTGACAACTCCCGCGCGGCCATGAAAAAGGCCATCACCGCCGTCCCCAAGGGCGAGTATTCCACGGAGATGCTACTGGATGGGTATGAGTCTCCAGTGACGCTTAAGGCGGTCATGCAGGTTATGGACGAGGAGATTGTGATTGACTACTCCGGATCGTCCTCTGTCTCTGCCTACGGCATCAACTCCCCCCTTTGCTACACGGAAGCCTACACTTTTTTTGGACTCAAGTGCATCCTCGCTCCGGAGGTTCCCAACAATCAGGGTTCGCTGAGTTTATTCCGGATCGTTGCCGAATCGGGTTCGGTGGTCCACCCGCTACCACCTTCTCCTGTGACAGCAAGGCACGTGATCGGGCAAATGCTCCCGGATGTCGCCTTCGGATGCCTCGCGCAAGCTCTTGAAGGCAAAGTCCCTGCTGAGAGTGCTGGTAGCATTTGGGTGCTGCCCTTCGCTGACACCGGACAAGGCGCTTCCCGTTTCAACGTGATGAACGTCGGCATGGGTGGGGTCGGAGCGCGCCCCGGAAAGGACGGCCTTTCCGTGACCGCTTTTCCAAGCGGGGTGGGCGCAATTCCGGTGGAGGTCACGGAATCCGATTCTCCACTCGTCTTTTGGCGCAAGGAGTTCCTGTCCGATTCCGGGGGTCCAGGAATGTTTCGGGGGGGCTTGGGGCAGGTCATCGAAGTCAGCAACACCGAGGCCGCGTCCTTCACGATTTCCGCCGCGACCTTCGACCGTATCCACAACCCTCCCCGAGGCCGCGAGGGGGGACAAGCTGGCCGACCGGGCAAGGCCCAACTGGTTTCCGGCATGGAATTCGCCGACAAGGCGGTTTACACCGTGCCGCAGGGTGATCGTCTCCGGGTGGAACTTCCGGGCGGCGGCGGCTTGGGGGATCCCCAAAAACGTGATCGGCAACGAATTCAGCAGGATCTTGAAGCGGGCTACGTGACTCCGGAAGGCGCTGCGCGTGATTATTGAGATTTGGAGTAAGCCGCTACGGCAACCGCTTGTGTTTGATTCGCATGGATGACGGATACGCTCACATTGCCTCGGCGCAAGTCCGTTGCGGGGCAGACGAGGCGTTTGCCTACCTCACCAGCTTGGAGCGCATGGCGGCATGGAACCTCAACATGTCTGAGATTGAGATTGTTGAAAACGCTCTGGCGAGGGGGGTGGTCACGCAGACCGGAACCACGGTCTGGGTACAAGTGCAGGCGGATGCAAGCACCCACACGATCCATTTCTTTGTCGGAGGCTTCCAGGACCAACTCGTTCCGCGCATCATGATTCGGGTGGTTTCCGGAGAATGCCTTGGCACAACGAGTGAGCAGTGTGTAGTTTCCATGATGGCGTGGCGGCTTGAAAGCATGGATGATGAACGCTGGTGTGGGCTGATCGCGGCTCACGAACACGAAATTTTACAAATCAAAACTTTGCTGGAATAACACTTGAGAATGAAAAAATCGATTGATTTGAATGATTGCCAAACGCTTGATGAGCAGGATCCCCTGCGCTCCTTGCGAGCCAAATTTTCCCAATCGGAAAGCGGTGCAATCCATTACGATGCAAATTCGATGGGAGCCATGCCGAAGGCAGTTCCGGAGCAAGTGGCATGGATGCTCAACGAAGGTTGGCGGAATCTGAGCAGACAAGGATGGTCAAAACTTGATTGGCTGGACAAGCCGAAAAAACTAGCGGCTGGTATTGCCCATTTGCTGGGTGCGAACCCGGAGGATGTGATCGTCTGCGACAGTACCTCCATCAATCTCTACAAGCTTTTGAGCTATGCGTGGCGAATCCGGAAGGGGGGCAACATCCTGTTGACCGAGTCTAACCATTTCCCCACGGACATCTACATTGCTGAAGGCTGGGTGAAAACCGTGCAAGAGCTTGGAAGCGAGGCAGAAATCAGATTCGCGGATTCGCACGAGGAGGTCATGGATTCCTTGAACGAGGAAGTTGCGGTGGTCAGTTTGACCTATGTTGACTATCGAACCAGTCTGCGCTGGGAGATGTCCCGTCTCATGCAGAAGGCCAAGGAGGTGGGAGCCTTGGTGGTTTGGGATTTGTCCCACGCCGCTGGTGCGGTAAGGATTGATTTGATGGAATGCGATGCCGATTTTGCGGTTGGCTGTAGTTACAAGTACCTCTGCGGAGGCCCAGGCGCTCCGGCATACTTGTTTATCCATCCCCGGCATCAAAACCAGACATGGCCCACAATTGCAGGTTGGATGGGGCACTTGGACGTATTTGCCTTTGCACAAAATTATGAGGCTCACCCCAGCATCATCAGCCAGACCACGGGATCGCCAGCGATCATGGCCAACGAAATCTTTTCAGCAGCGGTGGAAATTTGGCAGGAGGTGCAAGTGGACGAACTCGACCGGAAACACGAATCGTTGACCCAATTGTTCCGGGAACTTCTGGAACAGGAATGCGGTCCACTTGGAGCAGAAATGACCTCACCCCGCAACCATTCTCAGCAAGGCGGGCACGTTTCCATCCGGCATCCGGGGGCTGGTCCGGTGAGTGAGGCGCTGCTGGAGCATGGAGTCGTGTCCTCCTTCCGGAAACCCGATTCCATTCGCTTTGGAATCTCACCATTGTACCATAGCCATGAGGACATTTGGGCCGGGATCCAACGACTCAAGGAAGTGCTATCCACAGAAGTTTGGCGAGAAGAACGATTCCAGAAGGTTTCGGTCTAGCAATTCCAAAGGAATTTTGACCAAAACCGATCCTGTTTTCTAAGGGAGAGTCCTTGCAAAGTCAACCTTTGACTGAGGAAAACCTATCCGGCTCAGCCGCCACGCTGAGGGCTACTGCGACATTCGCGGGTTTGTGGTGGACGAGGTAGAGCAGGCGATTCGTACCACAGCTTAGTCCAAGACCGGACGCAACTCTCGGATGGAATGCCGCAAGGATTTTCTGTATAACCAAGTGTGGAATGGGAAACAGTATGCGACCAAGCAGGTTCGACCGATCTTCGTTGAAGAGGTGGAGGAGATTGTTGTGATCACTGTGTACACCTACTACTTCTGAGGAGCCATGAAAATACAATATGATGCCGAGGTGGACGCGATGCGGATCGCATTTGCAGAGACCACAGTAACGACGGTCCACCTTACCGAAGGGGTTGCGGCAGATTACGATGCAGATGGCCGCTTGGTTGGTTTGGAAATCCTTGATGTTCGGGAACGCCTCCCGGATTTGGACGTGCTGGGGTCGGTCACCCTGGAAGGGGTGGGGTTGCAATGGGCGGCGGCGTAAGTCTGTGTCTTTGAAAAACCCTAACTTCCGTGAGATTGACCACGAGACCGGATTCGAGGTTTCGGCAGAGTTTCGGCGTTTTGATCAGCGGGATGAGGCGTTTTGCCGTTCAGACTGGGATCCGGAAATCCGCTCTGCCAAGAGCGAGGCGTTTTACCGGGGGCATGACATGCCCCAGGCCCGCGCCCGTAACGTGGACGGTTTTGGGCAGCGTGACTACGCCCTGCGCAACGCTACGTGGCACGTCACCAATGTCCTCCGGGACTTGAAGCGCGAATCTGAAGACCGCAAAGAGGGTTTTCTTGCCGAGTTCACCACCCACGCCGAGGGCGGGCTGGAACCGTTTCCGTTTGAATCCCCGGAGCAGGCGACGGCGGAGCTCAAGCGCGTCGCCGGTTTTGTGGGAGCGGACTTGGTGGGCGTGTGTGCGTATGACGAACGCTGGATTTACCGCACCCGCTACAGCGAACGCACCCAACAAGCCGAACCGATGGACCTTCCGGACGATTTGCCGTGGGTGATCGTGATTGGAGAGGCGATGGACCGCGACCTCATGTGGACGGTGCCTTCCGCCCTCTCCGGAGCTGCGACCGGTATGGGCTACACGCAGGACGCGGTGGTGCTGCTCACACTAACGCAGTACCTCCGAAACCTCGGCTACCGCGCTTACGCGACCATGAACGATTCCGCGCTGGCGGTGCCACTGGCAGCACAAGCCGGGCTGGGCGAGGTCGGACGGCACAGCTTGCTGATCACCCCGGAGTTCGGGCCAAGGCTGCGGCTGGGGAAGATTTTCACCGACCTTCCGCTGGTTCCGGACCGTCCACAACATTTTGGTGTCCGGGAATTCTGCGAAATCTGCCACAAGTGTTCCACGAATTGTCCGGTCAAAGCGATCTCAAGTGGCGAACCCCAGCCGGAACCTCACAGCCGCTCAAACCTCACAGGTGTTCGCAAGTGGACGACGATTGCGGAAAAGTGTTTTGGGTTCTGGGCGGCACAGAATTCGGACTGCTCCATTTGCATCCGGGTCTGCCCGTACAATCGGGACTTCACTAAGCCGTTGGCCCGTTGGTGGCGCTGGCTGGCTGGAACGCGCTGGCGGAGGTTGGCACTTTGGATCGATGACAAACTCCAGCACGGCCTACGCCGCAAGGCAAGCTGGTGGTGGAGTCAGGTTTGAAGCTTTGCGGCGTGAGACCGACAGAGGTGCTACAAACTCAGGAAATGACCCCCATTTTTCCAGATTGGTAATCCTGAAACGCCTGCAAGATTTCCTCCCGCGTGTTCATCACAAACGGGCCGTAGCGCACCACTGGTTCGTTGAGCGGTTCCCCGGTCAGCACCAGCAAATCGAGCGGCGCGTCCGGAAGGGCGGAGGCCGTGACCGTTTCCGCGTCGTTGGCGAAGACCGCAAGCTGTCCGGCAGCGGCGGTTTGTGCGTTTTCTCCAAACTGCCCACTCCCGGAAATAACGTAGGCCATCGCGTTTTGTGACGGCGGCACCGCATGTGTGAACGCGGCTCCGGGTTGCAGCGTGACGTGTAGAAACGTGATGGGCGTGTGGGTGTCAATCACGGCGGTGGTGTCTCCAACCGTCCCGGCGATGATGCGCACACGGCTACCTTCGCCGTCCAAGTCCACCTCCGGAATCTGGGCGGCAGGAATGTCCTGGTAGCGCGGTGGGGTCAGCTTCAGCTTGGCAGGCAGGTTCACCCAAATCTGGAAACCGTTGGTGACTCCACCACGCTCCCGGAATTCGACAGTGGGCATTTCCGAGTGAACCACGCCCGCCCCGGCAGTCATCCATTGTACGTCTCCCGGCGTGAGCTTACCGTAGTTGCCCTGCGAGTCTTTGTGTTCCATCTCTCCGGAAAGCAGGTAGGTGACGGTCTCGAAACCCCGGTGCGGGTGGTCCGGAGCACCAATCGCTTCGCCGGGCAACCAGTCCTTTGGACCCATGTGATCCAGCAATAAAAACGGATCCACCTGCGAACACTGCGGCGTGGGAAACGGACGCCGCACCGGAAAGCCCCCGCCTTCGAGCGTTTGGACGGTTTGAATCACCTGCGAGACGTGGCGTGGCATTCCAGAAAGACGGCGAAAAGTTTTGAGAAAACGGGGAGGGAGAGGTGCCGACCCCCACGGTGGAGGGTCGGTGGAAGGGGGTGCGGTCAGCTGCCGACTTGCAGCAATGCCCGCTTGGCGAAAACCTTGGCCATGGCGCGGCGATACTCCTCGCTCACAGACCAGTCGCTGAGGACGCTGCGGCCATTTGCGGCTTGGTCGCCTGCCGACTTGGCGGACGCCTCGTTCACGGCTTGGCCACGCATGGCGTTCTCCACTCCGGAATCCCGGAAGGCAGATTCCCCCACCCCGCTGAAGCCGACACGCACGTCGGAGCAGGCGCCTCCGGAGGTGGTCATGGCGACCGCGCAGCCCACATAAGGGTAGCGAGAGGCTGGTTGCGGGAACTTGAGGTAGCACGAGTTGGCGTTCACCGCATCCGTGGGAATCCGGATTTCGGTGAGCAATTCCCCGTCCTGAACGGCGGTCTCCCAGAGTCCCGTGAAGAAATCTGCCACTGCCACCGCGCGCTCGCCTCCGGAACCCCGGATCACGAGGGTCGCGTTGAGTGCGAGGACAGCTCCGGGATAATCTGCGGCCGGATCGGCATGAGCGAGTGCCCCGCCAATCGTGCCTCGGTTGCGAACCTGAACGTCGCCGATGGCCCCGGCGGCTTGGCTCAAGGCCGGAGCCTTTTGCTGCACCACGTCCGAGGATTCAAGCTGCCAGTGGGTGGTGAGAGCGCCAATCGCGAGATGGTCTCCGCGGTCCTGAATGCCTTTCAGACCGCCGATGCCACCGATGTCGATGACCTTCTCTGGTGTTGCCAAACGGAGCTTCATAGCGGGCACAAGACTGTGGCCCCCGGCAAGCACCTTGGCGTCTTCCCCATGCTGTTGCATCAGGGCAAGGGCCTCGTCGACAGACGAGGCGCGGTAGTATTCAAACGCTGCTGGAATCATAAGCCTCCAAAGAGGATGGTTGCGAAGACACGGAGGAAAGCCCTCCGTGCCGGGTTTCAGTCTGTTACGCCGACGCCTGCTGGATGGCCGACCACACACGGGGCGGCGACAGCGGCATTTCGAGGTCGGTGACTCCAAGAGGACGCAGGGCGTCAATGGCGGCATTGACCACCGCCGGAGTCGAGCCGATGGTTCCCGCTTCTCCGCAGCCCTTCACCCCCAACGGGTTGTGCGGGCACGGAGTCACGTTCTGTGAGACCTCAAAGCTCGGCAGGTCATCGGCACGCGGCATGGCGTAATCCAGATAAGTGCCTGTCGAGAGTTGTCCGCTCTCGTCGTAATTGGCACTTTCCAGCAACGCCTGCCCCACGCCTTGGGCGATGCCACCGTGGATTTGCCCATCCACAATCATCGGATTGAGGATGTTGCCCACGTCGTCCACTGCGACGAAACGCTTGAGCGTGACGGTCCCCGTGTCGGGTTCCACTTCGACCACCGCGATGTACGTCCCGAAGGGAAAGGTGAAGTTCGCCGGATCGTAGAAGCTGTTGAACTCGAGGCCGGGTTCCATGCCTTCCGGGAAGTTGTGCGGCACATAGGCGGCCAAGGAGACCTCGCCAAAGGCGATGGACTTGTCCGTGCCCCGTACTGTCCAGCTTCCATCGGCAAAATCGAGGTCATCCGCCGAAGCCTCCAGCAGATGCGCCGCGATCTTGGCTCCCTTCTCCTTGACCTTGTCAAGCGCCTTGGAAATTGCAGAACCGCCAACGGCGAGACTGCGGGAACCGTAGGTGCCCATCCCGAAGGGAATCTGCTCGGTGTCGCCATGGACAATCTCGACATTCTCCATGGGAATGCCAAGGTTGTCGGCCACAAGCTGGGCAAAGGTGGTCTCGTGACCCTGCCCGTGCGAGTGGCTTCCGGTGTACACCGAAACCGTCCCGGTGGGCTGGACCCGGATGTTTGCACTTTCAAAGAGTCCGGCACGGGCACCCAGCGAACCGACCACCGCCGAGGGCGCGATGCCGCAAGCCTCGATGTAGGACGAGAAGCCGATGCCGAGGTAGCGGCCTTGCTTNCGCGCTTCTTCCTGCTCGCGGCGCAGGTCCTGGTAGCCGATGGTTTCCAGCGCCTTGTCCATCGCCGCAACGTAGTTGCCGCTGTCGTATTGCAGNGCCACCTGCGTTTGGTANCCCGGCTCGTTCACTCCGTCAAAGGGCGGAATGAAGTTGCGCTTGCGGAGTTCCGCCGGATCAATGTTCAGCTCGGCAGCGGCGGTGTCCATCAGGCGCTCGATCAAATACGTCGCCTCCGGGCGTCCGGCCCCACGGTAGGCATCCACCGCAGTCGTGTTCGTGAACACCGCGTTCACGCTCACATGGATCGCCGGGGACGTGTACTGCCCCTGCAACAGCGTTCCGTACAGATAGGTCGGAACGGCGGTGGAGAAGGTGGAGAGGTACGCGCCGAGGTTGGCATCGGTGCGGACCCGCATGGCGGTGATCTTGCCTGCGGCATCAAAACCCATCTCCGCCGTCGTGTTGTGGTCGCGTCCGTGCGCGTCCGTCAGGAACGCCTCGCTGCGCTCGGCGGTCCACTTGATGGGACGACCGATTTTTTTGGAAGCCCAAATGACCAGCGCCTCTTCGGTGTAGTGGTAGATCTTGCTGCCGAACCCACCTCCGACATCTCTGGAAACCACGCGCACCTTATGCTCCGGAAGCCCCAGCACAAACGCGCACATCAACAGGCGGATGACGTGGGGGTTTTGGGAAGAGGTGTAGAGCGTGTAGAAGTCACGAGCCGCATCGTAATCGCCGATGTAACTGCGCGGTTCAATCGCGTTCGGAACCAGACGCTGGTTGCGGATTTGCAACTTGGTGACGTGGTGGGCATTGGNGATGCCCGCGTCCGTGGCGGCTGAATCTCCCAGCTCCCAGTCATAAACCCGGTTGTCCGGAAGGTCGTCATGCACCAGCGGCGCACCGGNCTGNAGNGCTGCGGTNGNNTCGGTNACNNCNGGCAGTTCCTCGTAATCAACCTCNANCAANTCNGCGCCATCCTTNGCCTGCGCCTTGGTTTCGGCGATGACGACGGCCACCGCATCCCCAACGTGACGGACTTTGTCCGCAACGAGAATCGGATGCTTCGGCTCCCGCATGGTCGTGCCGTCCTTGAAGTCCACCTGCCAACCGCAGGGCACTCCGCCGACATCCTTGAAATCCTCGCCAGTCAGCACGGCCACCACGCCGGGGGCGTTTTGAGCGGCAGTGGTGTTCACGCTGCGGATGCGGGCGTGAGCGAGGTGACTGCGCACGATGTGCGCGTGGGTCATGCGCGGCAGNACGATGTCGTCCGTGTACTGGCCTGAGCCTGTGGTGAACCGACGGTCCTCCACCCGCTTGACCGATTGTCCAATCAGCTTGCCCATAGAAATCTCCTTAGATCAGGGTTAGGAATTCTGGGCAGCCCACTGGACCGCCTTGACGATGTTGTCGTAGCCCGTGCAGCGGCAGAAGTTGCCTTCCAGCGCACGCCGGATTTCCCCGTCCGACGGGTTCGGGTTGCGTTCGAGCAACTGCCACGAGGTCATGATCATGCCNGGAGTGCAGAANCCGCACTGCANGCCGTGCTTCTCGCGGAAGCCCTCTTGAATGGGATGAAGGGTGCCGTTGGAGGCGAGTCCTTCGATGGTGGTGATCTCNGCCCCGTCGCANTGCACGGCGAGCAGGGTGCAGGATTTGACCGCCTCGCCATTCACCACAATGGTGCAGGCACCGCAACTGCTGGTGTCGCAGCCAACGTGGGTTCCTGTGAGGTCCAGATTGTCGCGCAGGTGTTGCACGAGCAAAGTCCGGGACTCCACATCGCTTGTGAACGAGGAGCCGTTCACAGTCATTGTCANTTGCATGGAGGTTTCTCCTGTGTTAGTGGTTAACGCTTCTGNATGAAGCAAAGACATGTTCTTTTAACTCGCATGATCATGCAAGTCAATCATTTTCTCTGCTCGTTATGCCTCATCGTTAGCAAGCACCTCGGTGGCCAGTACAGCTTGCCTGANGAATTCTCTTGCTATTGAATTTACGTTATTGGTATAATAGGTAGTCTCNCNCATTGAGTGTTGTTCCTCTTGAAAATCNGGAACAATAACTGTAAACCGGGGGAAACGTACCNGAAAACGCCGTCTATTTGCAAAATCCCA
>PANO01000049.1 GCA_002707655.1 Deltaproteobacteria bacterium | reverse complement strand
CAAGGTCTGCCGTGTCGTTGTCCGCCGTGGTCACAGAGACGGCGGTGGGATTCATGCCGTTGTAGTCTGTGTCAAGGGAAACGATCGAGCCGAGCCGCACCGTCCACGTCACGTTGTCATCATCCACGAAATCATCCTTGCCCGTCACCGTTACCGTTTGTGTGGTGAACCAGTTGACCGGGGTGAAGGTCAGGGGTGTGGGGGTCACGCTTCCCTCGCTGGTGTCGCTGACCGTGAGGGGGATCTGCACGTCCTGCTTCGGAGCCGTCGCCAGCGAGACCGTGAAGGTGGCTTGGCTTCCGGATTCGCTCACTGTGCCGTCCAGCCTACTCACCACCACCGCCGGAGTCCCGTTGGGAAGGATCGTGATCTCAACGGTCAGGTCCGACTGACTGGCCGAGAGCGTGAAGGGCGCGGAGAAACCGTAGGAGTCGAAGTCCCTAAGTTGGGCCTTGAGTTGGGTGGCGGAGTAAATGCCCCGGAAGCGGAAGACCGCCAGCCGCAGCGAAGTGTTGAGGGGCAGGTTGAGCGAAACCGTGCTGTCGAGCAGGTTACTNAGGNCAGAATCCTGCGGGTCGAGGGCGCGGTAGTTTTTTGTGNCCCCTATGGCGGCGGAAAGGGCCAGCACCAGTTCCGTCCGCACTCCCTGCGTGAGGTTCTCGTTGCGGCTCCCTGTCCGTGAAAGTGAGCGTCCCGCCGCATCCTGATGATCGAGCGAAAGCTGCACCTGCACGGTCTTCACCCCCTCCTTCTGCACCTCGCAGCCCGAAAGCAGGGCGAGGACGGCAGCGAGCAGGCCAATCAGCAGGCGTGAGATCAGGGACACGGCAAGTTTCGACGGCAAAAGACTTTTTGAGGAGTTTCTTCAAATAGCTTACCACAATTTTTTCAAAACACACAATTTTTGTTTTGCGCTCGCAGGGCGCACTTAACTACGGTTGCCGTTGCTGAAGCTGATGCTCATGTAACAATGTCGAATCCACTGTCCGAAGAAATTGTTGCGGTGCGAGCGCCAGCGATTGACGGGATTGTGGAAGTCGAAGTTTGCGGGGACCGGGACTTCCGGGTTGTGCTGGTCGCGCTCGGCTTCGTCGGCGAGGCGGGTTGCATTGTACTCCGGGTGTCCGGTGTGTGCGAGAAAACGGTCATCAGCGGTGGCAAAGATCGCATAGCCTGCATCGGCCCCATGTGCGAGCAACTTGAGTCGGCCATCGCGTTGGGCTTGTTCCATCGCTTCGTCGGCGAGTCCAGCGTGGCGGCTTTGCGGGCACCAGAACTCATCATCCAACTCGCCTGTGACCGGGTGGGTGGGATCAAGATTGCGGAGCGGATAGACCCCGAAAAGCTTGCGGTCGTAGTTGAATTTGTCCACGCCCTCCATGTAGGCCATCGCAAATCCGGCCCAGCAGAGTCCAAGTGTGCTGGAGATTGTGCGGCGGGCTTCCTGAAGAATCGTGCTGGTTTCCTCCCAGTAGTTCACGTCCTCAAAACGGATCGTTTCGACGGGAGCCCCCGTGAGGATGAGGCCGTCGAGGGGCTGTTGCCGCACGGCCTCTTGGAAGGTCACATACACTTTCTCAACATGATCGGGAAGCCACGTTTTATAAGTGTGAGATTCCAAGCGAATCCAAATCGGTTCGATCTGAAGAACGGAGAGTCCGAGCGGGTGGAGGATGTTGAACTCGTACTGCTCACCGAGCGGCATGATGTTGAGAATGCCAATGCGCAGCGGGCGGATGTCCTGCCGCTCCGCCCGCTCCGGAGGAATCCAGCGCAGACGGTTCTGCTCGACAATCGGGAGCCCGTGGTAGTCCTCTCGCAGAATTAGGGTCATCGTTTCAGGTCTGAAAAAGAGATAAACATCCAAGCACAAGTGCGAAGGTTTGAGAAGGAGGATAAGAGATTGCCCGGAGGTGTCAAGCCTGAAAGCATCACTTTATGCAACTGAAGTGATTTCAGACTTTTGCGGGAGTGGAGAGCAGTTGCCGCAGGTTTTCCTCAAAGTTCGAATCGAGCAGCGTCTGGCGGTCTTCTGGAAGAATGTAGAAGATGTCCGTGACTTGGTGTCCGGTGGTGGTGATGAGGGACTGCTGGATGGGTACCTGCGCCTGCTCAAAGGCGAGCGCCATTTTGTAGTACACGAGAAAAGCGTCTTCGGCGGTGATGCGCACCAAATGATACTCCTGCGGGCGGCGCCGGAACCGTGTGGAGCCAACTCCGGATTTCGGAGGACGTTCCTCCACAAGATAACCCTTTTGGTCGTCCTCCAGATGCTCGATCTGCACCCGTGTGGTGTAGTCGTAGGTCTCCGTGCTGGAGCGCAGAGGCGGCGGGGAGTCTCGCAGGATGGAGGTTTCCAACTCGCGTGGAAAGGTCAACTCGGACTTGCCGCGTTGGGAAACCTCGACGTAGTAGCAGAAGCCGATGCGTCCATTGAGGAACTGCACCTTGTTCATCTTCGCGGACTCGATGTTGAACTGCCGCTGCGAGAGGGCATAGGCGACGCGGCGGTGGATGTCCGGGAGTTCGTGCGCATAGAGCAGGACGCCGTTCACGCGCCGCCGTGCATTCGTCAACACACTCGCCACCACGCGACGCTCCGTGTGCTGGAAAAGGTTCAGATTCTGCGAGAGCAAATCCGGAGGCGCACTGAGCAGAAAGCGGTTAGGAAACGCCATGAAAAACCAATTGATCGCCGGATTGAAGGAGGCCGTCAGTTCCGTGATCGTTGCGTTGCTCAGGTGTTGGCGGAACATCCGGATCAGCCGGTCAGTCGTTTGGTTGATGCCCTTCGTGTCCAATGAGCCGAGCTTGAGTTCCCGCCACAACTCGCCGAGGGCGTCTTCTCCACTACGCAACTGTTCCCGCTCGCGGGGGTTGATCTGCTCCAAGGGCGTCAAGAGGGTGCTCTCCAAATCCTCTTGCAGGCTGCGGTCAATGAGCAGGTGGATGCGCGTGTCGAATTCGAGGTCCTGCTTCTTGTTGTCAAGATAGGTCTGAATCACGTCCAGCGACCCCTCCGGCATCCCGGAGGAGCGCATCTCCGCGTAGAGCTTGAAAGCTTCGTCAAAGAAATCCCGCAGGTGCCGTGTGTCGCGCTCGTTGGCATCACTGACGGCTCGATAATCCGAGATGTTGACGAGGTAGAGCAGCACGACGTTGAGGACGTTGCGGTCTGCGATTTCAAAAAAACTCTGGAGCGCCTGATCGAAATACGCAGAAGTGCGGCTGAGTTGCACCACGGTCATGTGGTGGACGATGAGCAACGAAACCAGTTGGAACAACTCAGCATCGTCGTACCCCAACCGTTCNAGTGCCCGCACAGCAATCGAGGTTCCNGAAATCTGGTGGCGAGACTGCGGGTCAATCTTGCCGACATCGTGGAAGAGCAATCCCCACTTGAGCGCAAGGATGTGCTTGCGTTCAAGAAACTGGTGCAGTTCCGGATATTTGGTGCGCAAACGTCCCAATTCTTCTTCACCGTTCTGCACGGCCCGCAGGCTGTGCAAGCAGACGGGACGCTNGTGGTACGAAAGGTTACGCAGCAGGAAACGCATTTCGTTACACTCCGGAATGAAGCGTCCCAGCAACGTGTCCGGTCCCTTTCCGGCCTCAAAGGGATCTGAAATTTCCAACATCGACTCCAGCGCATCTGCGGCGTAGGGGGCAATCATCAACGCCGAGAAGCGTGTCCGAAGNTCCACCCGGTCGGNCTGCATGGTTTCTGGGGTGATGGTCGGAAGCAGTTCCGCAAGCTCGTCCTTCAACTCCAGCGAGAGCTTGTATCCGGACTCGGCGAGATAGACAAAGAGGTCAAGCAGCGCCGTNGGTGTGTTGAAGATCAGNGGCAGCGGCACTTGCGGAAGNCCCTCCAGCGCATGAACCTCGACGATGCGGCGCTTGCGCAGTTGCACCACCGCCTGAAACGAGGAGAAGGTCCGGACAATCGTGCGGTCGAGCAGTTTGCGGAGGATCGTGCGCGAGAGCATCTGGATGTTGTGGACCATCTGCAATCGGAAGCGGTCGAACTCGTCCACCGTGCGGAAACGCCGCTTCTTGAGCAAGTAAAGCCGTTCGAGGCTGTCGTTGATGATGTTGGCCTTGAGGTCGGTGTCCACACAGCCGCTCGCCTGCGCTTCCTCGTCGTAGTAGTGTTGGGCGGCCCCGCTGAAGTTGCGAAGATCGTAGAAAAACTCAAGAGCTTGACACACCTTGAGTCCCTGACGNGGGGTGAGGATGCGGCGCTGGATCAGCAGAGCCAGCAGGTCGGCGGTTTGGCTGGGNAATTCACCGAAGGTCGCCGCCGCAATCCAGAGCGGAATNTGCAAGGTCCGCAGTCCGCCGTGATCCTCCTTGAGGTTCATCAGGTTGAGCGANGGTTCCTGACGGCCGTGGTACTCCTGAATCTTGCTGAGAACGTAGGGTTCGTAGGGCAGCACCTGAAAGAAGCGCNGCTTGAGTTCNGCCGCAAGNTCAGGGCTNCCGAGCANCACCCGACTTTCCAGAATCGAGGGGATCGTGTGCAGTGACCCCGGTTCTCGGAAGCGCGAGAGGTCTTCATCAATCTCAAAGTACTGGTGGGCCGTTTCAATGCCTGCCCGGTTGAGCAATTGCTCAATCCGGACCACAATCTGCTGGTAAAGTTTGACCGCCCCGACCTCCAAGTGTCGGGTGTCGAGACAGTAGCCGAGGTCACGATCGGAGGCGAAACTCAGCTCCGCCCGTCCGTATCCTCCACGCGCAAAGACGACCAGATGCTCCAGCACCTCTTTGGGGTCAATGCTGCAATTCCGGACTTGGGGCAGGAGTTTCTGGACTTCCTCCAGCTGCGTTTGGAACCGCCCGATTTCCTGTGAAAGNTCNTCGNNAACACGNCGNTANTAGTTCCCCAGATTCTGCTCGTCCGTGCTTTCCGGATTCGCATATTGCGCGACCTCATCCCGCAAAACCCTGCGTTTCTCTGCCTTTTCCGGCAGCACCCGCAGTTTGTAATTGCACTCGCGTTCCAGTTCATCAACAAGGATTTCCTTGACCGCAGGCAGGTCTTCCAGCACATAATCTGCCGTCACCAATAAAATCGCATCCAGCAGGTGGGTGTTGCGAGCCAGCATCCGGAAGGCATTGTCGGACGCGAGATTTTCCGTGATCAAGTGCTGGTGAATCTCGGCAAAGTAACTTGAGACCACCTCCATGAAACTCTGCTCCCTTGCCGCCAGATACTCCAGTGCCAACCCGGAGTTTTCTGGCAGTTGGCTCTGCGCTTGGCTGAGCTGTTGTTGGAGGACGGCAATGTGCTGTTCGCGCTCCTCCGACTGCTGGGGCAGTCGGAATTCGGCGAGGAAGGGGTAGTTCTCAACAGGCGGGTGGGTTCCGGACATCACTCAGTTGACGGGTTTGCCTCCTCAAAACGGAACCGATAGAGGCGGGACAGTGGAAAGGCGTTCAGNACTTCCTCAAAACGCGAAGTGTCGTAGCGACCCAGCAGGTACATCTGATTGAAATTAGAAGCAAAGACTTCCTCCTCCAACAAGTAAACCTCGGAGATTTGACGTGGCTGCTGCAAGTGGAACTGCACCGTGATCCCCTGCGCGTTGGGATATTCCTGTTCGTGAACGACCTTGCCCNCCAGCACTTGCACGGTCCGTTTGACTGGGAAACGGTCGTTGATGCGCCCCTGCTTGAGGTCAATGCGGTACCGATTGCAGTTCAGCACATCATTGGCGAGACTCTGGCAGACGATTTTCTGGAAGCCCTTCGGGCGACTGCCGCCTTTGGCCAAGTCATGCGATCCCAAGTTGGAAAAGGCGATGTACTTGCCGATCATGTCGTAGGTGAAGAAGAGGTAGATCGGCTGTTCCGGAATCCGGGTTGGATTGTGAACCGCTTGGAGCAACCGCTTTGGAGAGGTGTTCGCCGCAGTGATGCCCGGATTGCCTTCTGTTGCAAGGAATTTCGTGATGCGGAACAGGTCTTTCGGACTTGGAGTGATCAAACTGCGAGCGACAAAGTAGGTTTTCGGAGTCGTTTGAACCCCGCCATCATGAAATGTCCCCAATCCGGTTGCATCCGCGAGTGCATATCCATAGTCCCACCAAGTCACAATGACAGCATCCGGAGGCACACGTTTCTTCACCTCTAGGAAAGTCGCGTACACCGCCGTCGGAATCGAAGGTCCGGGCACAAAAGAAAAGGCAGTGTTTTTGTAAACTCCGAGAAAGCACAACCCCACAGCCCCATAAACCAGAGCTTCCCGGAACAGCGGGTTGTGCCAAATCCCTGCTTTTTGCTCTGGTTCCGGCTTTGGCTTCGTTTTACCAGAATTTTTCTCTGCCGGGGGTGATCCTGTCAGGGATTTCATTCCAGACCAGACATACTGAACCGCAAGCGTAACAAACAAGCCAAGCCCCACTCCAACAAAAGGTGCGAGGAACATAATGAAGCGGCGGGAGGAGTAGAAACCAAACACTCCAAGGGCAAGGAAAGGCAGCAGTGGAATGACGTATCGCCACCGCAAAAGGGCAAACAGCCCAAAGCTCACAAAGCCGAGCCAGCCGAGGACTTCGCTGTCGAGCACCTGAGTCAGCACTTTCCCCATCGGCACACGTTCTGCCTCGGAGATGGTCTTGTACACATTCGGGAAGGTGGCTGGGGAAATTGCTTCATTCTCCGCCTCAACCACTTGCTCTTGCCCAACGTTGAGGTAACGGGCGAAAAGATTAGAAGAGATTGAGCCGACTCCTCCCCGGAAGTGGCCCGGACCCACCACAACCACAAACACCACCGCACAGAGCAGGAGCGTCCGGAGGGGGGTACGATGGATCGCGAGCATGGCCAGCAGGACACAAAAATAGGCAAGCGCGAACCCCGGTTTCTCGTACCACCAATCGAATCCGTGCAGCGCCAATCCCGCAAGCGCACTGAAGAGAACACGGTTCCGTAGCGATGCAGCATTTCCTGCAAGCAGCACCAGCAAGCCCCCCAACGCCGGAAAAAAGAGGTTGAGCATGTCGGTGTCAATGCGCCCGATCGAGGCGCGCATGTAATACTCCGCGCAAAACGTGCCAATCAAACCACCGAGCAGCCCGGCTGCGGGAACGCCAAGCAGATAAAAGTAAATTCCTAGCGGGATGATGAACAAACCCGCGAGCATGGGCACGAGCAGCGTTCCCGCAAGGTAGTGATTGCCGTCCAATATTGCCGCCAGTGTCCCGGATAAGACACTGAGGAGCGGGACATCACGAACGCCAACCTNNNCNGTTGNANCNGGTTGTGANCGCTGATCCTGAAANTCACTNGGAGGGGCCANNCGTTTNCTNAGGGANTNGNTNTAGTCCGGANAGAAGCGGNNNTTGTNNNTGCCGTANNTNCCTTCTTGATACTCCCNGCCCAGACGCAACCAATACGGAGCATCGAGCGTGGTCATCATGGGACGCTCCCCGACGAAGTACGCTCGCGGGTTTTGCTTCCAAGTTTCGAACTGCGCGAGACGCATGTACGCGGAAAGTCCGTAGCAAACCAGCAACATCGCAAGAAACAGCCACAGGTTCGGACGCTGGGCTTGGACGCTACGGGTGGCGAGGCGTGAGAGATAATCCATGCAGAGGGGAACCTAGAAAAGGGAGGTGTGGGAATCCGTCTGGAGGGTCGGAAGGTTCAGGTGCTCAAACGCCCGCAGTGTGGCCGTGCGGCCACGAGGGGTGCGCTGGATGAAACCATTGAGCAGCAGGAAAGGTTCGTAAACATCTTCCAGCGTGTCCTTCTCTTCCGAGACTGCCGCCGCCAGGGTTCCAAGCCCAACCGGCCCACCGCTGAATTTTTCGATGATCGTCTGAAGAATGTGACGGTCCATCTGGTCCAGTCCTTCAAGATCGATCCCCATCTTTTCAAGGCTGCGCTGCATGAGGGGGAACGTGATCACCCCTCCGGTTTCGAGATCCGCGAAATCCCGGCAGCGCCGCAACATGCGGTTGGCAATCCGGGGGGTGCCTCGGGAGCGTTGGGCCAGTTCCAGCGCGGCTTCTTCGACAATCTCTACCTGCAAAATCGCAGCGGCACGCAGAATGACGATTTGCAGTTCTTCCGGAGTGTAGTAGTTGAGGCGGCTCTGGATGCCAAAGCGATCCCGGAGCGGTGAGGAGAGCAAACCTGTCCGGGTGGTGGCCCCCACCAGCGTGAAACGCGGAAGGTCGAGTTTCACGGTCCTCGCTGCCGGTCCCTGCCCGATGATGATGTCGAGGGTGAAATCCTCCATCGCTCCATAAAGGACTTCCTCGACCACCCGGTTCATGCGGTGGATTTCATCAATGAAGAGGATGGTGCCGGGTTCCAGGTTGGTGAGGATCGCGGCAAGGTCGCCCTGCCGTTCAATGACGGGTCCGGAAGTGGAACGGATTTGCGTCTCCATCTCCTTGGCGAAGATGTTAGCGAGAGTCGTCTTGCCCAAACCCGGAGGGCCACTCAGCAGCACATGGTCGAGCGGATGTCCGCGCTTTTTCGCCGCCGCAATGAAGACTTTGAGGTTTGCCTTGATTTCAGGCTGGCCGATGTACTCGCTCAAGTGCTGGGGCCGCAGGGAAAGGTCGTACTGCTCTTCCGGTTGGGGAGCCGGACTGACCACCCGTCCTTCCTCATCGTGGATTTCCTCCATTGTCACCCGTTAGATACAACAGTCGGGCGAGTTTCCTGATCGGCAATTTCTGGACTGATACGCCATGTGAACAGGGGCGAGAAGGTGTAGAAGAGCAGGTAGGCGAGTGCAACGTGGCCGAAGTAGGGCGTGAACGCGAATCCAAAGATCAGCAGCAGGGTCATGCGTCCGACCCACGGCTTGCGGCCCATCAAGCGTCCGATGTGGAGGTAGCGAATGGGGAAGGCGATCATCAGCAGCGACCCCGCCAGCATCAACCAAAAACAAAACGAACTCCAAAAGGCCAGGGTTGCGGCCTTGGCTGCAAGACTTTGGGAGAGCATGATGAGCGGAGCGGTGGTCAGCAAGGCCGCTGCCGGAACCGGCATACCCTTGAAGAAGCCCGGAATGCTGTTCTGATCGAGGATGAAGAAGACGAGCCGGGTGATGCCGAGCAAAGCGTACAACCCGGCCATCCAAGCATAGGGCAGCCCTGCGGTGTGCTCCTCCGGAACCTGGGCCATCAACAAATAGAAAATCACCGCAGGCGCGATGCAGAAACTGACCGTGTCCGAAACATCATCCAGCACCCCGCCAAAGGTGATGTTGTGCTGCTTGGGTTTTGCGGAGGGCAGGGGTTCCGTGAGTCCCAGCTTGCGGGCCAATGCGCCATCCAGTCGATCGAAAAAACCTGCGCCTAACAGAATGAGGTAGGCTTCCTGAACCCGCCCCCGGTAGGCGAACAGCATCGCCAACACTCCCATGACTGCGTTCATCACCGTCAGAGCGTTGGGGAACACCGAGAGGATGCGGCGGCGCAACACCTCGTCGCCGAGGCAGAGGTCGTCAAGACACGCGGTTCCGTACTTGCGGCAGTAACCCGCAAGCGAGCCGAAATTGATGATGAGGAAGAGGATTTCCAGAAAGAAGAGTTGCTGAATGGGGATTTCCCCCAACGGACTGATCCACGCATAGAGTCCAGACCCCGGACCTTCCGGAACATAAAAAGCGTGGGCGTAGAGAATAGCCCCGACGGGTGCGGCAACCATCGTGCGCAGGCGAGTGACCTCCTTGAGTTCTTCTTCCTCTCCATGACGCAACGAGAAGTTGCGCATGAAATGCGCGAAGTTGTCGCGCAGCAGCACGGTCACGCACAGCACCAGCACGAAGACCACATGCAGCATTTCCAGCTGCCGATCCGCTCCGTCCGGCAGAAACTGGTAGCGCCACATCATGCCCACCGCCACGAGCGGGAAGACCATCGAGTACACCGCCTTGTCCATGATGCGGTCCGCCAGATGTGCGAGCTTGGCTTGGGGACGGAAACGTGCGGCGAACCAGCCATCCATCAAATCGAAGACCATCGCCACCAACAGGCAGACGACTCCGGCCACGTAGAAGATGGGCTGCCGACTGAGCAAAACCATGAGGGCGAAGACCATCCCGGCAAACACCAGCGGCGGGCGTCCGTACACCAACACAAGGGCGGCTTGGGTGGACAGAAACTCTCGTTTCTGCATCGTCAATACTCCTGCAAGCGATGTGCGGCACCAAAGACGTGCAGCAGCAGTGCGGCCCGCAAGTACATGCCGTTGCGGAGTTGCCGCCAGTACACCGCCCTCGGATCGGCATCGACTTCCGGGTGAATCTCGTCCCGACGCGGCAGCGGGTGCAGGATGATCGAGTCTTGTTTCATTTTCTGAACCTTTTCCAGATCAAGGCTGTAGCGTGAGTAGTCCACCAGTTGCGACTCTCCGGACAGGTCATACTCGTCCTGAAGCCGCGTCATGTAAACGCAATCCATCTCCGGAAGCACCGACTCCAAATCTTCGGAGAGTTGATAGGAAATGCCGAGGGTCTTGAGGTGATCCTCCAAATCCGGAGCAATCTGGAACGCTGCCGGAGCCACAAAATGAAACTCCAAATCTTGGAACTGGCTGAGCAGATACACCGACGAACGCACCGCCCGTCCACGCAAGAGATCACCAACGAACGCATAGCGTTTCTTCCGGAGGCCCCCTCGGTTGAAAAACGACCGATGCATGGTGTAGAGGTCGAGCAGTGCTTGCGTGGGATGCTGATCCTTGCCACTGCCACCGTTGAGGATGGGCACACTGCGTCCGGTGGCGTCGAGCAGATAGGCCATGTACTCGCAGAATCCGGGCTTGGGATCGCGCATCACGATGCAGTCGAAGTAGCTGCTGAAGACCCGCACCCCGTCCTCCTGACTCTCCCCCTTGTATTCGGAAGAAAGCGAGGGGTCGCGCACTTCCGCCGTGTCTATGCCCACGAGTTGGCAGGCGGCGAGGAAGGAAAGGAAGGTCCGCGTGGACGGCTGCGTGAAGTAGAGCATCGCCTTCTTATGCCGCAAAACGGACTTGAGGAAGCCGCTGCCGTTGGACTTGCGAGTAATTTCCTTGATGAGGTCCGCAGTGTCGAACAGTTTTTCCATCAGCGGTTCCTCAAACTGCTGGGGGAGCATGACGTGGTAGAGCCGTCCCTNCCGGACGTAGTGCGTCATCCGTGNTTCCGGAGGTTGCCGGAGGTAGTCTTCAAAGGAAAGCAGCGGTGCAGTCACGGTAGGAAGTTGAGAGGATTCACAGCTTTCCCAATGGTAGGGTCGGCTGGGCGAACAGTCCAGCGTTTAATCCAGTACTGAGGGGCACACACTNCAGATTCGGCTGGAACCAAAGAATGCGNATTGATAAACTGATACGTTTCCATGCATCGCGTCCCGCACCACTTCATGAAATCCCAGGACATTGANCCCCAGCGCATCCGCAACTTCTCGATCATCGCCCACATTGACCACGGCAAATCGACGCTCGCAGACTGCCTCATGCAAACAACTGGGGCGGTCTCCGAACGCGAGGCGCAGGAGCAGTTGCTCGACAGCATGGACATCGAGCGCGAGCGCGGCATCACGATCAAGTCCCAAGCCGTGCGGCTTCAGTACCGCGCCGCAGACGGATTGGAGTACGTTCTCAACCTGATTGACACACCCGGACACGTTGATTTCACCTACGAGGTTTCCCGCTCGCTGGCCGCCTGCGAAGGTGCTTTGCTCGTTGTNGATGCTGCGCAGGGGGTGGAGGCGCAAACCCTCGCCAACGTCTATCTCGCCGTTGAGAACGACTTGGAGGTGCTGCCCGTGTTGAACAAGGTGGACCTGCCTACGGCAGAGCCGGATCGTGTCGCTCAGGAGATCGAGGACATCATTGGCTTGGACGCCAGCAACGCGGTGCGNGCCAGCGCCAAGCAAGGCTTGGGCATTGGCGAAATCCTTGAGCAAGTCGTCGCNCAGGTTCCTGCACCCAAGGGCGATCCGGAGGCTCCGTTGCGCGCCCTCATTTTCGATTCGTGGTTTGACGCTTACCTTGGGGTGGTCGTGATGGTCCGGATTGTTGATGGCCGGGTCCGTACTGGCGAGGTCATCCGTTTCATGGCCACCCAGCAGGATTACGAAGTCGTCCAGCTTGGCGTGTTCACGCCCTTCCGGGAGGTGCGTGAAACCCTCGGCCCCGGAGAGGTCGGATTCCTTTGCGCGTCCATCAAGACNATTGGTCACTCCAAGATNGGTGACACGGTCACGCTTGCAGAACGCCCTGCGGCTACGCCACTTGCGGGCTACACCGAGGCCAAGCCGATGGTCTTCAGCGGCATCTATCCTGTTGATGGCGACGATTACGAGGAATTGCGCGAAGCCCTCAACAAGCTCGCACTCAACGATGCCTCCCTCACCTTTGAGCCAGAAACCTCGGTGGCCCTCGGCTTTGGGTTCCGCTGCGGCTTTCTAGGCCTGCTGCACATGGAGGTCGCACAGGAGCGACTGGAGCGCGAATTCAAGCTGCAACTGATCACAACCGCCCCCAGCGTGGTCTATCACGTCCACCTGCGCAACGGCACAACGGTGGCCGTGGACAACCCCGCCCAGCTTCCACCCGCCGGAAACATTGATCACATCAAGGAGCCGTACATCCGGGGGCGCGTCTTCACGCCGACCGAGTTTGTCGGACAGATCATGACACTCGCGCAGGAACGTCGAGGCACTCAGGTTCACATGGAGTATCCGGCCCCGAACCGCGTGATGCTGGAGTATGAACTGCCGCTCAACGAGATCGTGATGGACTTCTACGATCGGCTCAAATCGGTTTCCCGAGGCTATGCGTCNTTCGACTACGAACTGAGCNGCTTCAANCGNGGNGAACTNGCCAAGCTCGACATCCTCCTCAATGGCGATCCGGTCGATGCGCTTTCCCTGATCGTCCCCCGCGACCAAGCGTACTANCNAGGCCGCGAGTTGGCCAAGCGCATCAAGGAACTGATCCCCAAGCAGATGTTCGAGATTGCCATCCAGGCCGCCATCGGGGCCAAAATCATCGCACGGGAAACGCTGGGCGCCTTGCGCAAGGATGTCACGGCCAAGTGTTACGGCGGAGACATCACCCGCAAGCGCAAGCTGNTGGAGAAGCAAAAGAAGGGCAAGCGCCGCATGAAACGCATCGGCACCGTGGAGGTGCCGCAGGAAGCCTTCATGGCGGTGCTGAAGGTGGAACGTTAGCCCCACCTGTTTATTCAGACCGGACGGAGGGTTTGCAAACGTCCCAGTCCGGAAAGCTNATCCCGAGGCTGTAGTGTTTTNCCAAAAATCTCCAAAATTGCATTCATCGGAATCGCCCAGTGCAGGTCTCCGGAAACCTCCGGACTCTCCACCCGATAACTCAGCAGAGCGTACTCGTCACTTGGAGAGGCCTCCTTCGTGAAACGGGGCCGCAGCACAGGACGATAGCCCGCAATCGCCAGTGGCCCCCCCCAGTCTTCCAGCATCGCATCCCGGGATTTGCGGAGGAACTCGCCAATCTCCAGAAACACCGCCGAGTGCGCCCCCTCGCCCTCCAATTCCCCGTCTTTCAGCCAGCCGTAGCGCTGGCGGAGCCGCTGCTGGACCAAACCTTCGGCAAGACTCCGGGAGCAGTGCATGGTCCACAGCGACCGAGGTTCCTCAATGCTGACGAGATTGAAGTACGAACGCCCGGTGGCGAGTCCGGACAATTCCGCAAAGGGCAGGAGTTTGCGTTGCTTGAGTTGAACCCGCACAGTGGGAGACACCCACAACCGCAAGAGCGGTTGTAACTGCAAGGCGTAGTGAGTTGCCCGCTTCCGGAGTCCGTGGAGGGCTTGCTCCCGTCTGATGGCGACTGGAACGGCTTGAGGTTCTGGCCCCTCGTAAGCGGGATTGAGGGTTTCCTGAAGCATCTGCTCCAGAAGCATGTCTTCCGAGAAACCCAACACGGGTTCCTCCTCGGCAAAAGCGCCGGATTGCTGCATTGACGTCCCTGTCTGCCGGAGGACGCTGAACGCCAGTGTGGGTAAATTGGATCGGGCACAAGGACGGAATGGCCCGATCCGGACGGCGTCCCTGCCTCCGGTCGTGTGTGTGCTGCACCAGCGTCCATGCCGGTGCAGGTTGAACAACGCTGAGAGTTTTCTCAGACGAACTTGAAGATCTCGCCGAGACCTTCCTTGATTTCACGGGTGGCCTTCCAATGTTCCTCCCCTTTCTCCTTGAAAGCTTCAGACCCCGATTTGTCGATTTCTTCCCCAAACACCTCCCGGAATTTCTTGGACGCGAGGTAGTCGGTTTGGATCACATAGCGCACTCCCATCTCGTAGAGTTCCAGTGCCTCCTCGTGTGACGAGGTGGCCGCGAGGAAGGGCACATCCGGAGAGCGCTGCTTGAGGAACTGGGAGATGCCGATTTCGGCCTCCTGCCCTTCATCAAGGCAGGAGATGACCAGCTTGGCCTTGTCAAAGGCGAACTGCTCCCACACGTCCGGATCCTCCATGTCCGCGTAAAGCGGGATGATGTTGCTGTTTTCCTTGCTCTTGAAGAACTCCGTGATCTCCGGATCGAGGTCCATCAGCAAAACCTTCTCCCCACGCTGGGCGTAGAAATCCGCGATCTCTCCGGAAAGCTCGTTGTAGGACAGCACCACCACATGATCCTTGAACTCGAAGTCGAAGGATTCGACCTGATAAGGCGCACTATGGTTGTCCACAAACCGCAACATTCCCCGGATCATCGCATAGAGTTCGTTGATGTAGAGATGTCCAAAAGAGGAGACAATGAACGAACCGATGACGGTGAGGACAACCAGCGCAAACATCCGGTCGTTAAACACCCCCGCTTCTCTTGCGATGAGAGCGATGATCAGTGAAATCTCGGAACACTGGTTCAGGTAGCCGCCAATCATGAACGACGGTCGACCCTTGAGTTTCGTCAACCAGCCAAAAATGATGGAGAGGATCGGCTTGCCAATCACGACGAGGGCGACAAAGAAGCCCGCCAGTTTGATGTCATCCTGGTACACCTGTCCGTCAACCTTGGTCAGCCCATACCCAAGCGTCAGGAAGAACAGGACCATCCCAAAGGACTTGAGCGGCTCCACCTTATCTTCAATGTCGAGCTTGTAGGGCAAGATGCCCACCGACACCCCGGCGAGAAACGCCCCGGCTTCCGGGGAGATGCCAATGGCTGCACACACCGAGGCGACCCCCATGCACCAGCCCAAGGCACTGACGAAGAGCAGTTCCGGGGACTTCGTGAGGTACTTGACCACAGGGTCCAAGATGTACTTGGACAAAACCCAGAGCACGAGCGCAAGGCCGACGAGCTTGGCAAGGATCAGAAGAGCAGCCCCAGGAACGATGACCCCACCCGTCTCTTTCAAGCCTAGGAGTTGGGCCAGCAGAATGATGGCCACCAAGTCCTGAAGGACGGTGATGCCCATCACGATTTGCCCTTGCAGCGAATCCCCCCCGCCTCGTGTGTCCAGCGCTGTGCGGATGATGATGGTGGAGGAGAGGGTCAGGCAGAGCGCAAAGTAGAAGAGCGTGCTGAAGCTCTCGCCTTGCAGCAAAGCCTGAGCCACCAAGAACAGCAGCAGCAGCGCAAGGACAATCTGCCCGATGCCGTTGGTGAGCACCAACCGTGCGCGCTTGGTGACGCTGCCAATGTCAAACTCCATCCCGGCGATGAAGAGCAGCAGGGCGACTCCAACTTGTTGGAAGCCCGAGACAATAGCATCAAGTCCGGGGAAGTGCGCAAGGAGATAATCCTCCTCATACCCTCCGATCGCCAACCCCATCACGACTCCCATCGCGATGAAGGAGAGGATGCTCGTTTGTTGGATTTTGCTCAACACCAAGGTGATGAGCATAGCACCGCCGAGCATCAGCCCAAGCGGTTTGATCAACCAGCCCCCACCTCCGGCATAAGCCGGGGAGGCGAGGAGCAGCGTTCCTACGAACAGGACCGCGATCCGAAGTGGATGTGAATGCAGCATAGCCATTCTCTCAGTAGAAGTTCCCGGATTAAACGGTGGCAAAGAGGGCACCCATGCCCTCCTTGATCTTGCGAGTCTCATCCCAGTGGGNCTTGCCCAACTCGGAGAAGGCTTCCGNCAAGGGCTTGTCCACCTCTTGCTCNAAGAGGCTGCGGAAGCTCTTGGCCGCCAANAAGTCNGTCTGGATCACATANCGGGCACCCGCCTCGTAGAGTTCCAGCGTTTCCTCNTGCGAGGAGGTGGCCGCGATNAACGGNACCTTGCCCTCCTTGTTCANCCAGCGGGCAATCGCCACCTCGGCTTCCTGCCCACCATCCATGCATGAGATCACCACCTTGGCTTTGTCGAAGCCCATGTCCCCCCACACGTCCGGATCCTGCATGTCCGAGTAGTGCGCGTGGATGTTGTTGTCGTGGTGATGTTCCTCGAAGTAGCCCGTGATCTCTGGATCAAGGTCCAGCAGCAGCACCTGTTGCCCGCGTTTTGCGTAGAAATCCGCAATCTCCATCGCCAGTTCGTTGTACGACATGATGACCACATGGTTNTCCATCTCAAACCCGGCAGCAGCAACCTCCTCCTCCGCCGCATGGGTGTCCACGAAGTTGAGGCTCTTTGCAAGCGCTCCATACAGGGGTTCCAGAAACTGGTGTCCCAGCGATGAAAGGAAGAAGGTCACCAGCACGACAATGGTGATGACGATGAAGAGGTTTGCGTCAAACAGCTTGTATTGCAGACACAAGACCGCAAGCATCAGCGAAAACTCGGAGCTTTGGTTGATGATNGCNCCGATCATAAATGAGGGCCGCCCCTTCATCTTGCTGAGATAGCCCAGCAGGATCATCAGCGGAATCGTGAGGATCACCACCAAAATCGCGAGGATCACCCCGTCGGTCAAGCCGCCAATCAGCTTGTCCACCGGGAGGGCGGAAATGTCGAAGCCCAAACCGATGAAGAAGAGGATGATGCCGAACGCCTTGAGGGGTTCGACCTTGTCCTCGATCTCATGACGGTAGGGCAGCGCCGCCAGCGTTGCTCCAGCGAAGAAGGCGCCNATTCCGGAGGAGAAATGGACCACCTCGCAAAGCGCGGCAACGCCCAATCCGTAGCCAAGCGTGCCGATGAAAAGCAGCTCTCCGGATTTCGCAAAGTACTTGAAGAGTGGATTGAGGAGGTACTTGGTGACGAAGTAGAGGATGATCGCCAAGGCAAACATCTTCGCGAAAATCATCCCCACCTCCATTCCAAGGTTGGGGGGTTCGGTGCCCGGCGCGGGCGGCTTGAGGCTACCAAGAATTGCCAAGGCGACCACGGCCACAATGTCCTGAAGCACCATCAGTCCCAGCGCAACCTGCCCGTGGGCGGTCTCCATCTGCCCGGTACTCTTGAGCGTGCCGATCACGAGGATGGTGGAGGACAGCGTCAGGCAGAGCGCAAAGTAGAGCAAGGCGGCAGTTGCGTTTGCGGGAGGTAAGCCCGCCGCTGCCATATAATCCTCATTGATGCCCATGTAGGCCACACCAAGGCCGATGCAAATAACGAAGAGGCCCGCGACTTGGCCAACCCCGTTGATGAGCAGCAACTTCCAGCGCTTGATCATCCCTTGGATGTCCACCTCCATCCCGGCCATGAAGAGTAGCAAGATGATGCCGACGTCCACGAAGGCNGTGAGGACGTTTTTGTTGATCGCCCAGCCCATGAAGGCGGTCTCAGGGTCGGTGAGGTGNAAATANCCACCTCCTAGGATGCCTACGATGATGAAGGCGAANAGGCTCGCCTGCTTGGCGTAGCTCAGGATGATCGCAAATACCGTTGCGGCCAGTAACATCAAACCAAGCGGTTCGATCAGGTAATTGCCCCCAGGTCCACCTCCGCCTGCATACGCANGCGTNGCTGGCCCTGCGATGGCAAGTGCCACCAGCAAGAGTTTCTGGATGGGGTGTTGCATGTTCAGCTCCTTTCAAAGGGTTGCACAAAGTTAATGATTATACATATTACGAACTGCCGCTCAGTGCAATCTTTTTCTGCATCACCCNGAAAAAAAGTTGTCGTTTCATTTTGGGATTGAGGTTCGCAGGAGAATTTGACAGGTTGATGTCAGTCTGGATCGTAGTGCCAGCACCGATACTTTTGCGTACCAGCGAGCGGGTACAATCTGCTGCTTTTTTGCGCCTGTGCAGTTCGCATGTTCCGGAATCCGTTAACCCTCGGGAAACCATGCTGCGTGATCAACTCCAAAAGCTCCGGATGCTTGGAGCGGGAATCNTCGTCCTCGGCACGTTGGGGTTGGGCATGGATTCCGCCTTTGCGAAGGACGACCCCAAGACGGTGCAGCGTTACATCCGGATCACGAGTTGGGGCAGCGGTTCCATCCGTTTGCGGCCTCTCAAACAACCGCTNCGCNCTCTGCAGTCCGAGCAGGGAAAAACAGGACGCAGTGCCAAACGACTGATGCNGGACATGCGCTGGATCAAGCTGTCTCCGGAGAAACCGCTTCGCAAAGCACCTNTGGTGAAAATCCGCTCTCATATTCCGAAGACCACAAGGCGTGAAGTGCAGCTTGGCCGCAAGATCCGGCGTATCACGGCTCCGCAAATCCGCAGGCTCTCCCAGCGGGAGGTGGCGGCGGGCTACACCGCCAAAGGACTTTCCCGCAGCAAAGGCTACACCGTGACTCCAGAAGCCGTAGCCACCGGANGACGCATCACCAGCGTGGTACGAACCATCAACCAACGCTCCCAGCAGCGTCCAAAAGCCAATCCACTCGCACACCTGCAACTCCAGAGAGAAGCCCCACGGGTCACTTCCAACCCAATGGCCGGAATCGCAACACCATGACGCTTGAGCAGCAACTCGAAGCCCTCTCCGCCCGCAATGCGCTCGTCCCCTGCAATCCGCAGGGAGATGCCGCCAAGTCGGGCTTGCAGACAATCCTGAAGTCCCTCCAGAAAAGCACCCTCACGGACGCCCTGCGCAGTTCCTACTCCAAGGAACAACTCGATGAACTCAAGGAGTACGCGCAGCGGGAATTCGACGCGATGGGACAGATCAACCGCAAGCGCATGGAAAGTCTGGTCACGCTGGCAAGCGATGAGATGCACAACACCATGTTTGAAGGACTTTTCCTCTTCGACATCAACCAAGTGGACGCTCCACCGATGGAGGTGCAGGAGCGCACCAAGCAGTTTGACGAGGACGGCAAACCGGTGATGCGCACCCTCTCCTATCCGATTTTCAAGGAAGGGGCACCGTTTGGCATTGAGGGGGGGCTGCGCTTCCTTCCTAAGAAGATGTGCGAAGGTGGGGACATCAGCATCTTCAACTACCTTCAGGAGGAGTATTCCGAAATTTGTGGTCAGTTCCAGCAGGCACAGGTCCGGCCCATCAAGGCGCTCACCACCATCGGTAGCCTTGGGGGCATCGGGCACAAACCCGATTCCGACATGGACGCGCAAATCATCATTGACACCAATCCGGAGTATGACGGAAGCTGGAACGATGGAGATTTCTTCATCGCGTTAGTCACGGCGATCCTCAACCACTTCCATGATCACTACTACTACCAAGTCCTCTCTCCGGCAGAGCACAAAGCCCTCAAGCAGGAAGCGGTTGACGCATTACTGGAGCAGATTGGGGAAGGGCTGACCGCAGAAGAGGCCAAGGTTGCAGATGTGATTTTCGAAAGCAGTTTCCGCAAGGAGGTGTATCGGCTTATTCAGGAACGCCTCCAGAAACTAAGTCCCGAAGAACAAGGTGAGCTTTTCCACATTCCCATTTCACACACGGTCCGGGAGTATCCGGACTGCGAGATTTTCCTCGATGCCCTCAAGCAGTTCTTCAGTTTTCTCAAAAAGGAATCTGCCGACGATTTGCGCAAACGCTGTTTTCCCTTCTCGATGGCAAAGCTGTCCGGAGAGGTGGTCAACCACTGGATGGCTCTGTACTACCGCGAGCATTTTTTGGGAGAGGAAAGCGCACGTTTGGTTTTGGTGCAGCAGGGCCTGGACCCCAAGGCATCAGGCCCGCAGCAGGAAAAAGCCTTGCTCGGGCATCTCAAAAACAGCCAAGCCTCCTCTTTTTTTGCAGTTGATTTTCTGGAGCAGTTGACCTCCCGCATGGCCAGCACCTACCAAGGCAAGTTGCCGGAGGTGGTGCAACTGCTCCAGCAGCACTGCGGCAAGGTCGAACTTCCGGAGGACCACACCCAGAAGTTGTCCGCCACGCTAGCTGAGCATTTCCGCGTCCACATGACACAACTCGCGCAAGCTTACTCGGATTTTGAAGCGAAGCTCCGTGAAGTTGAGATCGAATTTCCCATTCACCAGAAGGTGTTTCAGGCGGAAGCGTACCTCACCAAGAAATACCCCAGCACGGAAATCCACTTCTTCACCAACATCCTCCGCAGGCAACGCGCCGGGCAGCACACGCCCTTCCTCGTCTCTCCGGAAGGCAGCATGGCCTACTCGAACATGCTCAACGACTTCCTGCTCAACCCGGCGGTGGTGCTATGTGGAATTACTTCTATGCCCTTTGACCTGCCCTACGAATTTCAGGTACTTCAGCAGATCGGGGTGTTTCCGGAAGACGAGTGGCAACTCACCCAGACCACTCCGGCCCCAAGTGATGAGAACGGCGAGAAAACCGGGGAGGATTTGGTCGAGACTTTTGCGCTCCGCAAGCTGCCCAGTTGGGGTGAGACCAAGATTCCGCGCAAAAAATTTCTGGAACACGCCACGCCGATCTTCCTGCGAGAAAGCGAGAAGGTCAGTCACCGCAACCTCCCCAAGGCGCTGCTCAACTGCTGGTGGCTGGAAATGATCGTCTGCATCGACAAGGAAGACGATCCGCCGAGCAGCCTCACTCGCCTGCTCTGGAATCCGGACCAACGCTATTTCGTCAGCCAAGAACTCGAAGGCTCCTTGGTGGCAGGACTCCGGCAACTTGAAGCGGATTTCCCGGAATTGCCGCTGGATCCGTGGTGGCTCAAGTTCACTGAAATGCTCGCCCGCTTCGAGAGTTACGAGCAACCGGAGGAAACCGAGCATGATTTCGAGCTCAACACGCTTTCTGTGACGCAGAAGCAGATCATTTTCTGCTTCGCCCAGCACATCCGGATTTCGGACATCATTGACTATGGCAACGACGGCAAGGCCATCTGGATTGATGACACCGTCAATTGGCGCACACGGGCGTTGATCGCCTTCTACAACCTCTTTTTCAGTGACCCGGAAGAGCGCTTGGAGTTGATCCGCTTCTCGCAGGGTCGGGACGATGCCGGCAACCGTACCGAGAAAATCCTCAAAAAACTCTTCCTTGAATCCATGCAGCGCACCGATAAAAAGCTGTGCAGCATCGGGCACACCAACGGTGTGGATAATATTGCCAAGCACCTGCTCAAGGTGGGAGACAGTTCGGCGGATTTGGAAAATGCCAAAAAATTTCTCTCCCCCTTACTTGCTGTGGTCAACCAGCGGGTCGCCATTGAGGACCGCAAGGTGTTGCTCAAGGTCAAGCGCAAGCAACCCATGAACGCGTTGGAGAAAATGCAGGCCCGCAGCATTTATCAGGACCACCAGAAGCTCAAGAGCGTGATCGGCAACGTCTCGGATTATTTCCGGCAGTCTGGAATCGAGTTGAACGAAAACTGGGTGCGGCGCACCATCGAGGGTTCCAAGGTGCAAATCGCCGGGGACACTTTGGAAAACGTAATCTTCAAGTATCACTTTGAGCGCAATTTCGAGCGCAAACCCTTTCAGGTGCCACTGCCGATTTCTAAAAGTCTGAGCATCCCCCGCAGCCGGGTGAAGGTGGACTTCAACCAAAAAAACGGCAAGTGGAGCTTCAGTTCGATGCTCAGCCGCGCCGAAGCCTCTGGGGGCGGGGCGGGGCGCAACGCCAACACCGTCATGCCCATGTTCGATGCGCATCTTGTGGAAGGCATCGCCCGCTGCGTCTTCAGTGGCTATCTTGGCTTCTCCAGCCGCAACCTCTCCTCCTTCGAGAAACCTCCGGCCACGGTCCGCAGCGAGATTGCCACCAACCCCGTGACCCCGCAGGCGCTCTTCGACCTTGCATCGGAGATCAAGGAGTTCTTTGCGCCCATGCACGCTTCCTCACAGGAGCTTTTGGAGAATATCCACTACCTCAAGGATGTCTTCATCGCCTGTCATGTCAACCGCTTCAACATGCTCTCGCTGATCATCCGCGACAACATGGGGGAGCAGTTCGTGCTGAGCTTCGACATCCGCGACATCAAGGTTCCCAAAATCCCTCCGGATCAGAAGATGGGGCATGACGAGGAGCTACCGCGCTTCTTCCTGCGGCTCTACAGCAAGCAATGCCGCATGCTGTTCCTCAAGTACATTGCTGCATTGAAGATTCCGCTGCTGGCCTCGCATCCTCCGAAGCTGCGGATTTGGGTGGGACACGGNAAGTTCGATGTNCCGGTNGCNCCNAANTTNACNCAGGTGTACATCAANGGGNTNGCCAACACCCTCTGGCCNCACGANGCCATNGGCACNCGNGAACACCTCATCCCNCNTCCNCTCTCNGANAGCTTNGACAGCATGGGGCGNCGTNCCNTCAACGAACTGNCNGNANGNTGAGCNTCTCGCTNATTTNTCTNGACTTTTGNGGGANAGTGAGNNATCAATACTNCTAANAGNNNTCCNGAGTCACNCCTTTCACCCANNAGGTCTNATGGCANGCAAGATCGNAGAAAACAAAAACACGCCCAACATCAACTTCATNGNGTNCCAGAAGNAGTTGCTCGGNATCACAGNCGAGATCAAGGAACACAACAAGAAATCCCCCCTCAAGAAAATGCTGGGCCGCAACAAAGAGAGCAACCACGTTGACGGCAGCATCATCGGTTTTGCGGCAGAGGGTAACTCGGAAGTCAAGAAACTCGTCAGCAAGCTCAACAAGGANCCCACCGACTCCNNCTCCCGCGTCCAGTTGGTCAATGCCGTGNTCAANCACAGCAAGGANNANCANCTNGACACCCACCGGGACNTCATGCTGCAAGCGGCAGTGCCGATTTATCTTGGCGACATCACGCCGGTATTCGTCCAAGTCAGCATTGTCACCTACAAGACCTATCTGGAAAAACTCCAGAACGTCCACAAGCAGAACATGATGGCGATCAAGTCCTCGGTGCTGAAGAACGTCAACATGAGTGGGATCAACGTGAACGACGAAGCCGGCGACGAAAACCTCAAGAACTCGGAGGGCATNCTCACCGAGATCAACGTGGGCGAATCCTTGGTGGGGCAGGTGGACGACCTGCTCAAGGCCATGCAGAACCGTCCCATGGCCACCACCTTGTCCCGCGAGGAACTGGAGGAAGTCACTGCGGACGGCAAAGCCGCCGCAAGTTTCTTTGGCGGGGGCGAAGACGAGAACAGTCAGCAGAAGGAAAACGTTGTCATCGGCAAGACCGTGCAGGTGATCGAGGCGATCAAGCAGGTTCCCCTGCTTCAAGGAGCCGGACTGGAACTGGCGCAGGCCATGGGGCGCATTGACAACAAGCTCACCTTTCCGCTCGTGATGGAGGGACGGCTCTACATGCAAGGACTCAAGTATCACCTGCTGCGCATCGAGTCCGGAGACAAGTNGGCACGCGAGAACATGGCCCCGACCTTCAATCAGGCGGTGGTCGCCTATCGTCGNGCGATCAAGCTCGTCTCCAAAACCAANCCCAAGAAGGGCGACCTCCCGGTCCTCACCGAGTTCGCCAACCTCACGCAATACGGCTTTGTGCATCGTGACCTCATGCGCTTCACCAAGGATGGCGTGAAGCACCTGATGAAGCTGGGCAAGGACACGATTGATGCGGCGGTCACGGTGGACCAAAGTTTTATGCCGCTCCAGAAGCGCGTGGAGAGCGCCATCAATCAGCTTGAGCGGGCGGAAGAAGAAGAAGCCTACGACGACGATTGATCAACGAATGTGGACGGACTGCTCCAGCGCCTCAGCGCAGCACTGACCCGGCATGAGCTGATCCGTTCCGGAAGCCGANTCCTTGTCTGTGTGAGCNGCGGCAGCGATTCGGCGGCCCTNCTCCACCTGCTCCAGCACCTCAGNCCCTGCCATCAGTTCCAACTCGAAGTGGTTCACTTCAATCACCAGCTTCGTCAAGAATCTGCTGCGGATGCAGAATTCGTCCAAAACCTGTGCGAGAGCCTGAAGCTTCCTTGCCATCTCCAAATCAGTGAATCCCTTCAGCACGAAACCTCCGGACTACAGGCCAAGGCACGGGAATGGCGACAGGCCGTCTCCATGAAACTGGCAACCCAACTTGGTGCAGAACGCATCGCCACCGCGCATCAAGCAGATGACCAGATTGAAACATGGCTGCTGAAGTGGCTGCGCGGAGCGCATCTTTCCAAACTGCACGGCATGCGCTGGTCCACATTGCCTTTCATCCGTCCTCTGCTGGCCTGCACCCGCCAGGAACTCCAAGATTTCTTGACTCGAAATAACCTAGCTTGGCGCGAAGACAAATCCAATCAAAGCCCAAAATACNTGCGTAACCGCGTCCGGAACGAATTGATTCCGTTGTTGAAGGAGTTGTCGCGCAACGGCTTGCCGCAAAGGCTTGAGGACTTGGAAACGCAAAGCACCCACCTGCAAACTTGGNTCGCTGACTGTGTGAGGGCATGGCAAGCAGAGACGGGAGTTCGAGCTTCCGGAATTTCGCTTGCGGTGCCGACGTTGGACGGCCTCCCGGAACTGGTGCAGCAGGAAATCGTGCATCACTTCATCACTGAGCGATCCGGCACCACGCTCCCCTATCGTCGCCTGTTAGANTTTCTGAAATTGCTGCGTTCCAATCCGGGGGTGTGGGAATTCTCCCTTGAGAAGGGCTGGCGTGTTCGCCACCGCTCCGGCATACTGAAACTCGTCCAGTCTTCTGAAACTCNGAACTCGCCTGCCTGACTCACACGCATGACTTTCCGGACAAATTTTTCGGCCGCAGTGACCGCCGTGCTTGCGATCCTTCTGCTGTTGTTCGGAGCTGCCGCGCCCGTTGCCGCCCAGTTTAACGAACCGGAAATCCCGGATCAGGTGGTCTTTCCGGAGCTTGCACTGGAACCGTCTGATCCTCGTCTCGGCGAGCAGGTGCGGGCCGTGGTGCGGATGAAGCTCCATCCGGGCTGGCACATCTACTCAGTCGTTCCGGCCACAGGGGATTTCGCACCGATCCCTACGACACTCACCCTCGACACCGTAAATCTGGAAGCACAAGGACCGATTTACGAATCCAACCCGCTCACCGACAACGATCCGGTGTTGGACATGGTGCTCAGCTTCCACAAAAACCAAGCGCGTCTTTTCCAGAATTTGCGGGTTCCAGAATCGGCCCCACTTGGAACATTTGCGGTGCAAGCAAATTTGCGCTTTCAAACCTGTAGCGACCGTGTTTGCCTGCCGCCCAAAACAGTCCCCTTAATCACCGATTTCACAATCACATCTGGTCCAGTGCGTCCGGAGTATTCGTTCGCGCAGTATGCAGTGGACGAGGTTCCGGATGCTGAAAGTCTATCAAACTCAGAACTCGAATCCGTGCTTTCGGAAGGCGTGCCGGGCTTCCTCGGGCTGGCGCTGGTGGCCGGACTGCTGGCGTTGCTCACTCCCTGTGTGTTCCCGATGATTCCGATCACGGTCGCGTACTTCACCAAACAGAGCGAATCCGGCAGCACGGTACGCCTCGCAGGGTTGTTTGGACTCGGCATCATCGGCACCTACACGGTCACCGGCATGGGGCTGTCCGTCCTGCTCGGCGCAACAGGGGCGGTGCAGTTGGCCACCAACGGCTGGGTGAATCTGGCCATCGGTTTGCTCTTCCTCGCCTTCGGGTTCAGCCTGATGGGCTTCTTTGAACTCCGCCTGCCCTCCGGAGTCGGCACCCACGCAGACCAGTGGTCCCGCCGCTACGGGGGGGCAGTGGGAGTGCTGTTGATGGGGCTCGTCTTCACGCTGACCTCCTTCACCTGCACCGTCCAGTTTGTCGGCACGATGCTGATTGCCGCATCGCAAGGGCATTGGCTTTGGCCGCTGATCGGAATGCTCGTCTTCGCGACCGTTTTCGCCCTGCCTTTCTTCTTGCTCGGGTTCTTCCCGCGCTGGATTCAGTCACTGCGGGGCAAATCCGGGGGTTGGATGGACCACCTCAAGGTCGTGCTGGGCTTACTGGAACTCGCGGCGGCATTCAAATTTTTGAGCAACACCGACCTCGTTTGGGAATGGGGGATACTGGACCGCGATTTTGTGATCACGGCGTGGGTGGTGATTTCCGT
>PANO01000048.1 GCA_002707655.1 Deltaproteobacteria bacterium | reverse complement strand
CCCCATTAGGTCCCCATTAGGGTCCCCATTTTGGTCACCATCGGACTGATTGGAGTCGTTTGGTGAGTTGTGGGTGACAGAAGAGATTCCAATGAAGACTCACCTTGTCCTGAAGAGGAACAAAACCTCCCAACTCTATCTCTATCGTTCCAGAATCCCCCTCGACCTCATTGAGAAACTTGGGGGTCAGAGAGAGTTCCAAATCTCCCTGAAAAATGGTAATATTGGTCTGAGTTACCAACTGTCCTTGGAACTCCACCAGACTGTCCAACACCTGTATTTCGACATTCGTCTCGGTATGAAAACCCTCACCTTGGATGATGTGAAGACCATTCTGAAGGACAAGGTGGACAGGACCATCCTCCATTCCCGTCACACTGAACTGGAGACATTCTCGTTTCTGGAATCTGAACTTCAGAGGAGTCTCAAGAGGATTGAGGAAGAGGAAACCAAGTTGAGAACCCGACTTGAGACTGATTTGGGAGAAGTCGTTTCCCACATAGACGGAGAAGTCGAGAGACTTCTCAAGAGTCAGGATTTCAAGGTGGACACCAACTCCATTGAGTTCAAAACCCTGAGGAAGAGGTTCATCGAACTGAGATTGATGAGGACCAAGTGGAAAGTTGACCTTCTGAAAGGTTCTGGAGAAGAGGATGACTTCAGGAGAGAGGTTGAGGAGAGTTTCAAAATGAGACTCTATCCAGAACTGGGTTCCCGGTCATGGTCTTCCTCAAATCAGGAAATGGGAGTCATACACCCAACTGAGACAGTCCAGACACAAGTCATGGGGTTGACCAAACTCCAGTCCAAACCAATCTCTGACGTGAGAGATGACTATCTTGACGAGAAAGGGAACATCACGGACAAGACAAGGAGGGAGTTCAGAAGTGGAGTCAACCTGACCATTGATTGTTTCGGAGACATTCCCATTGGAACCATCACCAGAGAGATGGGGAAACAGTTCAAGGATGGGTTGAGGAAACTTCCTCCAAACTGGAAAAAGAATCCCAAGTATAGGAAAAAGACCTTCAGGGAATTGGTCACGATGAACGTCAAGGAACGGATTTCGGACACCACCGTCAATCATATCCTGACTATTGTCTCCTCATGGATGGAGTGGTCGAAGAACAACCACTATGTAAACGAGAATGTCTTCAAGGGGATGAAACTGAAAATCCAGAGAAGACCAAGGGATGAGAGGGACAGGTTCACGGAAGGAGACTTGAAGAAGATTTTCAGTAGAAGTTTCATTTTTGAGACTGTTGAAAAAAGAAAGTTCCACTACTACTGGATTCCCCTGATTGGAGTCTTCACGGGAATGAGACTCAACGAAATTTGTTCTCTCTATCTGGACAATGTCTACCAAATGGAGGGGAATCAACGGAAGAAGAGGTGGGTAATTGACATCAGGGAAGAACACGACAGACCCGACAAACATCTCAAAAACCTGTCCTCAAGGAGAGTCATTCCCATTCACGACACCATCTTGGAATTGGGATTCTTGGACTACCTGAAACGATTGAAGGACATTTACAGGAAAAGGGAGAGGATATTTGAGGAACTCCCCTTGAGTGAGGGGAACTACGGAAAGAATGTCAGTCGGTTCTTCAACCAAGAGTATCTCCACAGAATAGGAATCAAGACCGACAAGAAGTCCTTCCACAGTCTTCGTCACACCGTGTCCGACCATCTCAAACAAAAGGGGATAGACCCCCACTTCATCAACGAGTTCTTGGGTCACTCAACAGGAAATATCGACCTTGAGAGGTATGGGGATGGATACAACCCAGATATCCTCTACAACAAGGTGGTCAGTAAGATTCGTTATGAGACTTCCAGTAAACGGACAATCGACTTTTTGAAGTTGAAAGTGGACTGGAGGAAGGTTCTGTGAACCTGACCACTGAGAATATCTTCTGGATTGTCACTGTCATCATTGTCCTCCAGATTCTGAAACTCGTCTACCATGGACACTACCTCTGGAAAAAGAAAAAGGAGAAGAACAAATGAGTAACCTCAAAGTGACCATCAGGGACGACAGTGGAAGGGAGTGTCCCATAGAGAACATCCGAACCTTCCAGAAACACCTCCAACTCTTCCACAAGACCGGAGTCTCCATCCATGACGAGAACGGACACTACTTCACGGTGGACGACTCGTTTCGTAAGAAGGTGGATGACTTGGTAAGAGGACTATCTGACTGAAGGACTTCCAAGACAGGATGTGATGACGGTTTCAAAGTCCAGAGGAAGAGAGAGGAAACTGAGAAGTGAAGGGACTGAGAAGAAGAGGGAATCAAAGAAGGACTGGACGAAGAAGAAACTCAAGGAGATTACCGGAGTCGTTCAGGAACTGACCGATGAGGAGTTTGATGGACTACCGGAATCCCTCAGGGTGAGTCTGAAGAATCTGAGGAGGTAAGTAACCGAAGGGACTGCCCCCTCCACACCGTGTGTGAACCACTACACAAAACCCACCCCCTTCCACATACTGGTCTGTTGTTTTTGGAACTCCCAGTCCGTGGAAATGACCAGACTGGCGTTGGAACCCCTTTCGTTCATGGTCTTGCCAAGGGCTTGCTGGAAGGAAATTCCAGACATGACCTTGGAGACTCCAAGGAATTCGATGGAATCCAGCTCCTCGAACAGGGACTCCAGTTCTGAACTGAGGATGGTTCTTGGTTCCTTGGACAGGGATTCCCGTTCTGAATCACGTTTCTCCCTGAAGACAAGGATCAATCTTTGAGTCTGAGGACACTCCTCAACCAACAACTCTCCATACTTCCGACAAATCTGATCTTTCTGTGGTTGTGACAACTCCTTGTGGAGAATCCGCAGGGTGGCGTGCCGCACATTGTCGGGAAAGGGGAGTTTGGAGTGTGCGCCCCCGTTCAGTGAAATCGGAGTGCGCTGATCGATGATCGAGAGGTCAAGTCCGTTTTCGGAGGACAGTAGTGAAACCTCATAAAAGCAGGAGGACGCCAGTTTGGATTCAGAGATTCCTGCGGCTGGAAGTTGTTTCAGGGGAGCCACGAAGGTGGCCAGCAGGGGTCGGATGATGGAGTCTATTTTGGAAGAGTTGCCGCCAAGCTCTCCCCCGACAAAGAGGTAGCAGGCCGACTGCCCCAGAGTCAGGGTCGGCAGGAGCAGGAACAGGCAGAAAAGGAGTAAGCGCATGGGGTCTCGTCAGAGAGCATGGAACTTTATGCCCTCACCTTACGGCAACTTGTTGGAACCGTCAACCCAAGTGTGATGCTCCCTTGAGGGCCGCGAGGGCCTGTTCGTGCAGGGCGGGGTTGGCGCTGGCGAGCAGGGTGCCGTCCCAGTCGAGCGTCACGGTGTTTCCGGACCAGTCCGTCACCACCCCTCCGGCTTCCTGCACCACGGGAATGAGCGCCATCACATCGTAAGACGCCAAGTTGGCTTCCACGACCACGTCCACGCAGCCCAGCGCCAGCATTCCGTACAGGTAGCAATCCCCGCCATAGCGACGCATCCGTGTTTTTTCGTAAAGCCTCTGCACCCGCTCCCACTGCGCTCCGGAAAACATCGAAGGGTCGGTGGAACCAATGAGTGCTTGCCCGAGTTCGGTGGTTTGGGAAGTCTGCAATTGGAGGTTTAACGGTTCCGGATACTCCCGGACGTAGCTTGCCCCCTGCCCCCGGACGCCGATCCAGCGTTCACCCTGCACCGAAGCTTCAATCACNCCGACCAGTGGTTCGCCATCTTCCAAAAGCGCGATCAGTGTGCCNAACAGCGGACTGCCCATGATGAAGGCGCGGGTGCCGTCAATCGGGTCCAGCACCCACTGCCAGCGACTCTCCGGACGCAGTTTCCCGTGTTCCTCGCCGATGATGCCATGTTCTGGAAACACGACCTCGAGCCGTTCGCGCATCACGGTTTCTGTCTGACGATCCGCCTCGGTGACAGGATCGAAGCCTGCCGTGCCTTTTGCCTCCACGCTCAAGCCACTGCGAAAGTAGGGGCGCACGGTTTTGCGAGCGAGGTCTGCCAGTTGCTCGGCCACCTCACGCCAGCGGTCCACAGCTTGGGTCATCACTCGAGCTTTCTGAGAAATTGAGTAACATCCGCAAGCAGAGCTTCAGTGTTGCGGGGAGAAAGGATGCGTCCTGCCAGCACATGGTAGGAGGGATCCCCCGGTTCATCGTAGGGCACCAAGACCTTCAGCAAGGCTCCCAATTCTGCAAAGCGCTGTTCGATGCGAGAGACATCCACCACCTTGTCGTTGGGAGAGTAGGCCATGAAGGTTGGGGTGGTCAGTTTTTGCAGCTTGAGCCGTTCCACCAGCTTGACGAGTCCCATCAGGGTGGGAATGGCCTCGGAGCGGTAACGGGTGGTCCAGCCTCGGGCGTGTTCGGGACTTTCCGGCATGAACTCGCGGTGAGTGCCCACGAACAGCCGCATGATCTGATCACCCCACGGTCCTGCCGTCAAGCCGGCGAGTTTGTTGCGCGGGCTGAAATTCGGGGAAAGCAGCACAAGGGCCTGTAGGTTCTTGGCCTCCTCGCGCAGGGCGAGCCAGAGCGCGAGGGTGGCTCCAGTGGAGGTGCCCACCACGATCACCTTGCGGCCAAGGCGTTCTCCAATCGCATAGGCTTCCAGAGCATCCTGTAGCCAGTCCTTCACCTCCGGTTCCGCCATCGCCTCGGCATCCCGTCCATGTCCAGCAAGTCGTGTCAGAAAGAGGTTTGCCCGCAGTTCAAAGGCAAGCTGCTCGCAGAAGGGNTCGATCTCCTGACGACTCGCAGAGAAGCCGTGCAGATACACGACCGAGTAGGGCGTGATTTGCGGGGCGCGGGGGTTGCTCCAGACGATCTTCTTCTCGGTGCCCGGGCGCAGTGNGTACTGCGATTCTGTAACCCAGAGGTAGGAGTTGAGGTTTTTTGGAAGTTCTGGNGTTTTTACAGCTTCGTCCACCTCCACCTGCGGGCCAAGCAGGTACGCCCCCGTGATGAGCGTGAGGATCACTGCGAGCCAACCCAGCACCTTCAAAGTGGGAAAGGTTGAGTTCAGCTTAGTCTCCGGCAACTTCTCGTGGTACATCCTGAAAGCGTTTTGGTTCCAATTCCTCGGCCAGCGCCTTGAGGGAGAGGAAGAGGGTTTGGAGAATGGAGAAAATCGGCACCGCCAGTAGCGCCCCAGCGATCCCCGCCATGTACTCTCCGGTGACGAGTGCGAAGACGATCAACGCCGGGTGAATTTGGGCGGCGGTGCCCATGATCTTGGGGTTGAGAAAATTTGCCTCAATGAAGTGGATCAACAAAATCCAGCCCAGCGCAAGTAACCCCGTCCCAAAGGACACCGTTACTCCCATGATCACGACCGGGATGCTGGAGATGATCGTTCCGAAAATTGGGATCAGTGAGCAAACCATTGCCACAAGGGCAAGGGTGAACGCAAAGGGCACACCAATGATCACCAACCCGACGAGCGTGAAGATGCCATTGACCAGACAAATCAGCAACTGCCCACGCACCACGCCATTGAGTCCGGTGTCCAGACGTGCAACCAAATTTCTGTAACGCCCCTGATGTACTTCTGGAATCAGGGTGCGGAAAAAATACAAAATACGACCGGTGTCCACAAGAATGAAACCGGCAACCATAAAAATAAGAAAGAAGGTGAACACAGAACCTAGCACGCCTCCAACCAGTTGCTGACCCCACACCACCAATTTGGCGATGTCCTGCTGGATGCGCTGCGTGGCCTGGGCGACCGCCGCATCAATCTGTTCCTGCAAGCTGGCGGGAGATGGGCTTTGTGTCACCGTTGAGGAACCATTGACCCTGATCCGGGGAATCACCTCCACCCGCTCGCCGTCCAGCGTCCGGATTTCAAAGGTGTAGGCGTTCAGCAAATCCATCCACTCGCGAGGAACACCACTGATCGGCAGAACGGGTGTGTTTTCCTCGCTGGCCACTTCAGGCACTGGAAAAGCAACGGGTTCCGGAGGCTTTGGCAGCAGGGAGAACAGGTTCTCAAAACTGGCTTCTGCTTTAGGCACCCACACGTGGGTGAGTTTCGACACCGTTTGCGGAATCTGCCCCACCATTTTTGCAAGTTCGGCGCTTACTTTTGGCACGACATAGGTGCCCCCGCCAATCAGGATCACCAGAATGCCAAGATAGACGAGGATCACCGCCAGCCCGCGTGGCACCAGATGACCGCGCACCTTCCAGGTGTGCATCCGGTCAATCACCGGGGCAAGGACGTAGGCCAAGAAAAGGGCCACTAAGAACGGGAAAAGGATGTCGTGGAGAAACAGCAACGCCACCGCAAGTGCGGCGAGCAGGGTAAGGGCGACCACAAAGCGGCCACGGCGACTGAGGAACTCCAGCATCAAGCCTGACGGAAGGCGGTGAACAATTCCAAAACAATAGCGGGGTGGCCTGAACTCTCAAGCCGGGATTAACGCAGCACCACCTTGNCCACCTTGTCGGCGAAGTGCTGCGTGTGAATATTTGACTCCACGCTCAAACTGCGGTAAAGTTGCTCGTCATGGTGTTGACCACAACCTACAACCAGCAAGCACACGGATGACCACACATTTTATTGCCCACGAACCTGCCGACACCGTTGGGGTGGTCGTGGTGGAAAAAGTCACAGCGGGCCAGCAGGCGGCGGGCTGGATTATGGAGACAGATGAAACCGTCTCGGTCCAGGCTCTTGCAGAAGTTCCGCTGGGCCACAAACTCGCACTCGCCGACATCAAGGCTGACGACACCATCATCAAGTACGGCAACGACATCGGTCGCGCCATCGCGGACATTCCCAAGGGGGGCTATGTCCATGTCCACAATGTGAAGACGAAGAGGTGGTGATGGCTGATTTTCCACAAAGCTTTCAAGGCTACCGACGGGAGAACGGGCGCGTGGGGGTGCGCAACCATGTTGTCATTTTGCCAGTGGATGACATCTCAAATGCCTGTGTCGAGATGGTGGGAAACACCATCAAGGGCACACTGCCGATTTCGCACAGCTACGGGCGCTTGCAGTTCGGTGCTGACCTTGAACTCTTCTTCCGGACGATCATCGGCACAGGGCGTAATCCGAATGTTGCTGCGGTGATNGTGATCGGCATTGAGCCGGGCTGGACCAAGCGCGTGGTGGACGGCATTGCCGAAACCGGCAAGCCCGTGTCCGGATTCAGCATCGAAGGCGGGGGCGATCTCGCCACAGCAATGCAGGCGGCTCGCAAAGCCCAAGAGTATGTGCAATGGGCNACCGAACTTCAGCGCGAGGAATGTCCACTCTCGGAGCTCTGGATTTCCGTCAAGTGCGGGGAATCGGACACCACTTCNGGACTTGGNTCAAATCCANCCGTCGGCAGTCTGATGGACAAGCTCGATCCGCTCGGAGTGCACCTTTGTTTCGGAGAGACCTCGGAACTCACAGGAGCCGAGCAGGTTTGTGCCACACGAGCGGCAAATCCGGAGGCGCAGCAGAAATTTCTCAAGACTTGGAACGACTACAACGATTTCATCCTAGAGAACAAGACCAACGACCTCTCCGAATCGCAGCCGACCAAGGGCAACATCGCGGGTGGTTTGACGACTATCGAGGAAAAGGCGTTCGGGAACCTCCAGAAAATCGGCAGGCAAACCAACTTCATTGATGTGCTGGAACCTGCCGAAGCACCTGCACGAGGTCCGGGGCTGTACTTCATGGACACCTCTTCTGCTGCTGCCGAGTGCGTAACGTTGCAAGCGGCGGCAGGCTTCACGGTGCATCTCTTCCCCACCGGGCAGGGCAATGTGATCGGCAATCCTATTGAGCCGGTGATCAAGCTCACGGCCAACCCACACACGGCGGCAACCATGAGCGAACACATTGATCTTGATGTCTCCGGAATCCTCAAGCGTGAGTTGAACCTCGATCAGGCTGGAAACGCCTTGGTCCACTGCACGATCCGCACGGCCAACGGACGCCACACCTGTGCCGAAGCCCTCGGCCACCGTGAGTTTGTGTTGACCAAACTGTTCCGGAGTGCGTGATCAGTTGTTGATTTTTTGACGAGTACCCAATTTTTTCCCCGCGTTCCGTTCCGCTCTTGCGTGGGGTTTCGTTCAGGGGGTTTGGCATCCTTGTGGCGGTCAATCTGCAAACCGCTTGGCTTTCTCCTCCNGTCGCGCTTTCGGCCTACTTTCTCAAGGGGGTGGTGCCGGAATGGGACCTCAAGGACATTTACGGTGGCATGAGCAATTCATGGTGATTCAAGTCTTCGGACTCATCATGATNATGATCTTCCCGCAAATCGCACTTTGGCTCCCAGAACTGATTTACGGAAAATGACANTGTCCCCCAACCTGTCTGTTCACAAGAGTTTTCCCGGTTTTCCTCGCCTTCCACATTCCGAGCAGGACTGATGGCCATTGAGTTTCTGAAAAAAGCTGCCAAAACTCCACAATCCGGTGAAGAAGACACGCGCCGCATCGTCACGGAAATACTGAGTGCGATTGAGTCCGGAGGCGAGGACAAGGTGCGGGAGTATGCTGAAAAACTCGATCATTACACAGGCAACAGCATCGTGACTCCGGAAGAAATTGCGGAGGCAACTTGCAAAGTTCCGGATCAACTCAAGGACGATCTACGCTTTGCTTACGACCGAGTGCGTACTTTCGCGGAGCGGCAACACGAGAGCATGACCGAGTTCGAGTCCGAAATCGCACCGGGGTTGTTTTGTGGACAGCGCTTGATTCCGATGGAAACCGCCGGATGCTATGTCCCCGGAGGCCGCTACGCCCATGTTGCTTCGGCGATCATGAGCATCACCACAGCGAAGGTTGCCGGAGTCGGCAATGTCGTGGCCTGTTCGCCTCCCAAGCCTAGAGAGGGAGTGCATCCCGCAATTCTCTATGCGATGGATTTGTGTGGGGCCGATACGATTCTCGCCGTCGGCGGAGTGCAAGGCATCGCCGCGCTGGCTTTCGGATTGTTCAGCGGAAATCCGGCAGACATCCTCGTCGGCCCCGGCAATCGTTTTGTCGCTGAAGCCAAGCGCATTCTTTACGGAAGAGTGGGCATTGACCTTTTCGCCGGACCCACCGAAATTGCCATCATCGCCGATGNAAATGCAGACCCGGACCTTGTCGCCTCAGACCTTGTCGGACAAGCCGAACATGGACCGGACTCGCCTGCATGGCTGATCACGACCANCCGNGNACTGGCAGAACAGGTTATTTCCAGAATGCCCGGCTTGATTGCAGATTTACCGGAGGTGCAATCCCAAGCCGCTGAAGCCGCTTGGCAAGATTACGGAGAAATTGTACTCTGCGAAAACCGCGAGGAAGCCGCGCAGCAAAGCGACCACTACGCTGCAGAACATCTGGAGGTGCAGGCGGACGATCTGGATTGGTGGCTGAAACGCCTCCGCAACTACGGTTCGCTTTTTCTTGGCGAAGAAACCACCGTGGCCTTTGGCGACAAGTGTTCCGGCACCAATCACATCCTTCCCACCAAAAGGGCGGCTCGCTACACCGGAGGGCTGTCCGTCGGTAAGTTCATTAAAACCGTCACCTACCAGCGCATGAGTCGTGAGGCCAACCGCGAAGTTGCCGCTGTTACCGCCCGCATCTCCCGACTCGAAGGCATGGAAGCCCACGCCCGCACCGGCGATGAACGATTGCGCAAGTATTTTCCAAACGAATCTTTCCAATCCGTCAACTGAAGCATCACGATATGAAAGCCCTTGTTTACACCAATACCAATGAGGTGATGTATCGGGAAGAACCGTTGCGCGAGCTTGGCGCAGGCGAAGCCCAAATCCGCATTGAGGCCGTGGGCATTTGTGGTTCAGACATGCACGCCTACCACGGCGAGGATGCCCGTCGAGTGCCACCGTTGATTTTGGGGCACGAAGCCGCCGGGGTTATCGTTTCCGGAAAGCAAGCGGGGCAGCAGGTGGTGTTGAATCCGCTGATTGCTTGCGGAACCTGCGAGGATTGCCGGGGCGGACGCAGCAACCTCTGCACGAACCGCAAACTCATCGGTATGAACTACCCGGGAGCCTTTGCCGAGTTCATCACGATTCCGGAACAGAACCTGATCCCGATGCCCGCAGGGATGAAACCCACCCACGCCGCACTCACCGAACCTGCGGCGACCTCGCTTCATGCAGTTCATTTGGCGGAACGAGCCCTGCACCGCCCTGTTTCCGAAGGTCGGGCACTCGTGATCGGCGGAGGTTCCATCGGTTTGCTGGCCGCGCTAATCTTGCGCTCTCACGGTTGTCCGGAAATCCTGCTCTGCGACACCAATCCCCTGCGCCGCGAAACCGCTTTCCGCACAGGCAGTTGCGACGTCTTCGATCCCGGACAGGAACCCGTCGATCTTGAAAACCGTTTTGAATTGGTCGTGGATGCGGTNGGNATGGAGGCAACCCGGAAACTCGCAATCCGGGCGGTGCGCCCCGGAGGCGTCCTCATGCACATTGGCTTGCAGGAAGGCTCCGGCATTTGCGATTTCCGCAAAATTACCCTCTCCGAAATCACGGTTATCGGTTCCTACACCTACACGCCCACAGACTTGCAAGCTGCGTTGCAGGCGTTGCACTCCGGAGTCTTGGGCGATCTCACCTGGGTTGAGGAACGCCCACTGAGTGAAGGTTCAGNCGCGTTTTCTGATCTCAATAGGGGTCGTTCCCCCGCCCCAAAAATTGTGCTGCTCCCCGTAGCCCCTTAACGTTTCCCTCCACAAAAAAAGCCGACACACTCCACAAAAGGAGGCATCGGCTGCATGAAGCGACGCACCAGTCCCGGACGCACCAGCCCTTCGACGAACTCACCGAGCTTATTCCCCAAGCGTCCGATGATGCGGTTGGTTTCCTCGATTTGCTCATCCAAGCGGTCCATTTTCTTGTTGGTCTCCTGAAACTTCTTGTCAGTCTCCTGAGCTGGAACCATTTNAGTCAGAGAAGCCCACGTTGCGCAAGGTTCCGCATCAAGGCTCCCGTTCCAAAAGTCCAAGGTGGGATCTGATCGCATGTATTGACACGGTTGATCAATGATCCAAGTAGGGGAGTCTGAATGTAGACGATGTCACCAACTTTGTGGGTGAACCCTTGTCCTGGCTCATCGCGATCCTGGATGGGGGAGAACATGGTGCCGAGGAAAAGCATCAATCCATCGGGATATTGATGATGCGATCCAGCACAGTGTTGAACCAGTTCCAAAGGATCCCTGCTGATATGCTTCATGGAACTGCTGCCCTCAAGTGTAAAACCCTCAGGGCCCTCCACCGAGAGAGTAATATTGGCCTGACGAACATCATCAAGACTGAATTGATCATCAAATAACCTTATGAATGGTCCGATCGCACACGATGCATTATTGTCTTTGGCTTTCCCGAGAAGGAGGGCGCTGCGTCCCTCGAAGTCTCTGAGATTTACATCGTTCCCCAAAGCAGTACCGACGATTTTACCTTTGGAATTAACGGCCAATACGATCTCAGGTTCAGGATTGTTCCAATGTGATCCTGGATGAATACCAACTTCTGCTCCCGTTCCCACGGCAGACATGGGNTGGCTTTTGGTGAANATTTCGGCATCTGGACCAATCCCGACTTCCAGGTATTGAGACCAAGCACCTTGTTTGATGAGAACCTCTTTGACCTTCATTGCTGAAGCAGAACCCGGCTGGATCTCAGCAAGGTTNTCACCAACCAATTCATGAATCTGTTTACGAATCTCTTCTGCCTTGGTCCAGTCTCCCCGAGCCTGCTCCTCAATGACCCGTTCGAGCATGCTTGAGACAAAGGTCACACCGCTGGCCTTGATTGCCTGCAAATCACATGGAGCTAAAAACCAAGGTTTTGAAGAATCACGCTGATCATGAGGCGTGTTGTCCAAAAGCTCTTCTAAAGATCCTATAAGCTCAAGATCAGACCAACTCTGAAGGGTTTCCACCAGGGGTTCTTTTTCAAGTAATTCACTGACGGTTGGCGAAAAGGGTGCAAGATCATAGACGTTTCCATCATGGATCCATACGGGTGAGGGACCTTGCGGGCTATTTGGAATCCAGGCACGTCCAACCAGACAGGCTGAATGGGAATCAACTGGGAGTGTTTCTCTATTTTTTAACTGCATGGTTTTGCCAGTTTAGATTTTTAAATGATTTATGAAATAATCGTTTTCCATAAAGACTTCAAATCCTTTAAGGTTNTTTCATATTTTAGANNATTTTAAAAATCATAAAACATCAGCCAGACCTGCTCAAAGTTCAAGCCCTCGCCGGTCGGGATTTCTTGTGCCATCGGATTCTCCAAGTTGTAGAGTTGCTCTTCCAAGCAGTGTGGCACACCTCTTTTGTAAAAGGCACTGAGCGGCTCAGAAAAAGGCACGCGGCTTCAATCCGCTGTTGCACTTACGAGTTGAATCCGCACTGCCAAAATGTATTCCAATCCGATTCGGGAGCAAGTTCGGTCAGTTCCCGCTCGAAAGGTACGGCATCTGGATCAATTACTTCGTCCAACTCGCGGGCGTAGCGGTGTCCTGAATAGACCGCAGCCGCGATGGTGGCCGGAGCCAAAGCATCGCCGATGCGGGTGACGCTTTTTATTCCGGCATCGGCCCATGAACTCTGGACTTGTTCCAAGCCGGATTCGAGTTCAGAATTGGGCAAACGGGCCGTGACCAACACCAAAGCATCACAATCCAGAATATTTGCTGCTCCGGTGTAAATGTGAACGGCTTCCGGGTTTGTGTTTTTGCCGGGACGTACAAAATGATGTGGCAGAATTTGGATGCCCTTTTTCAAGAGGTCGGCCTGAATGAGGTCCTGCTCCAGCGTGTGGATGGTCCACGACGATGCAATGGCCGCCGGAGTCACCAGCGTGACCTCGCAACCGTGATTGCGGCAGAGTTCCGCAATCACCCCGCCGAGGTAGTAGTGGTCGTCATCGTACACGATCACCCGCCCCTGCGGAAGCTTTCCGGCGTAGAGATCGTCTGGAGTGAAGGTGGTGGCTTCCGGAAACGTCAGTGGAGCCAAGTGGTGACGGCTCACTCCGTCTCGCCGCCAGTTTGAACCAGTCGCCAGCACAACGTGTTCACTGCCGAATTCCAAAATGTCGCTGACTGTAACATCACTAGCAAGATAAGTTTCAACATTCTCCAGCTGTCGGATTTGACCCAGCCGATAATCCCGGACCCGATTCCAAGCGGCCAAGCCGGGCAAGCGGGATTCTTGCGTGACGCGTCCACCGAGTTCCTTGTTTTTTTCGGCCAGCGTGACTTGATAACCTCTGCGCCCCAAGGCACGGGCGCATTCCAATCCGGCTGGTCCTCCGCCGACAATCAACACACTTTTGCTGGGACCTTTGTCGTGAATTATTTCCGGATGCCAACGCCGTCGCCATTCTTCGCCCATTGTTGGATTTTGCGTACAACGAATTGGAGACATGGTCATGTCTCCGGAAACACAAATGTTGCAACCGATGCACTCCCGGATGTCTTCTAGCCGACCCTCCGCGATCTTCTTGGGCAGAAACGGATCAGCAATCGAGGGCCGCGCCGCGCCAATCAAGTCCAACACTCCCCGCCGGATTTGCGAAACCATCGCATCCGGAGAAGTGAAACGTCCCACCCCGACAACTGGTTTGGTGGTGAGTTGCTTAAAACCACTCACAAACGATTCCTCGTGACCTTCTTCGCTAAAGCGCGAGGTGCGCGAATCATGCTCCCAACTGCACAGCGTCAAATCCCATAAATCCGGAAGCTCGCTGATTTCACTGAAAAGTTCCAGCATTTCTTCGCGGTGAATGCCCTCTTCGCCCAATAGCTCATCCAAACCGATGCGACAAGCCACCGCACAAGTGTCGCCGACCGCAGCTTTGGTCTCTTCAAGCAACTCGACAAGCAACCGCGCCCGATTTTTCAAACTGCCGCCATATTCATCTGTACGCTGGTTGTAGCGTCTGGAAAGGAAATGCTGAGGGGCGCCGAAACCGTGAGCAGCGTAAACATAGACGATATCGAAGCCCACGGATTTGGCCCGCAGTGCGGCGTTACGATGCCAGCGACGCAAGTCCGCCAAGTCCTGTTTCGTCATCGCCCGCGCCTGCACTGGATCATTGGTGAAGGTCACAGTGGGCAAATCGCTCGGCCCAAGCGGTACTTCACGCGAATACAAGTTTGGGCCGTTGATGCCGTTGTAGGCGAGTTCGATGCCAGCGAGTGCACCGTGTGTGTGGACGGCGTTGGTGATCCGGGAGAGTGCTGGCAGGTCACGGTCGTCCCAAATCCGCAGTTCGATGAAAGGCGTGATTTCTGAGGTGTGGTGAATTTCCACCTGCTCAGTGTTGACCACGCCCCAGCCGCCCTCGGCCTTGATGGCCCGCAATGCCGCCATTGCGGAGACATCTCGGTAGCCCATGCCGTTGCAGTGCGGCACTTGATAAAAACGATTCGGCGCAACAACAGGGCCGATTTTTACCGACTCAAAGAGGAGTTGGTAACGCTCGTCAGGCATCGTGTCGCTCAAGCGGTAGGTTGTCGGAAGATGAGGAGTTCGCTCAGGAAAGGAAAATGCAGTTCACAAATCCCCCGGAACTCCGTAAGACGGAGCGGCTTCCGGATTGAGGGCGCGGGTGACATAGGGTTCGAGTTGCGGCTGGTATTCGTTCCAAATCGTGCGCAGCTTGGGAATGGGATCGTCGTCCCAATCAACTCGCAAATCAACAATGGGCCACGAAACTTTATGAACGACTTGCACTCCGGCAGAGCGCACCGGACCTGCTTCGCCTCCAGCTTTGATTCCGGCTTCAAGGGCGGTGATCAACCGCAGAGCGAGGTGTCCGGAGCTTTGTTCAAAGGCCGTGACCATTGCCTGGGGCACCTGCTCATCGGCCAAGAGATTTGCGGCAGCAGCACACTGCTTCCCCTGCGCAGAGGCGTGTTTCCCCAAGGCTTTTGCTCCAGTGTGAATTGCGGAGTTTCCCCCGGAATCCAAAAGTACGAGTTGTCGCCACGCCATGTAATCGGCTTCCGCGACAACTTGGGAAATCACCGTGCTTGCATCGGCTCCGGACTCCAGCAAGTCGAGCATTTTGTCACCCAAGGCCGGGTCCGTGACATTTTGCGTGAGTGCCGCACCAACGCCTGTACGAGTGCACAAACAACGGCTTGCAACGCAGATGCTCGATGAGGTGATGACCCCACCGAGCATTCCAGTTNCCGGGCANCGTCCAACTAAGGAAAGNGTCATTTTCCTTCCTCCGGAATCANGGCGATCACGTCAATCTCCATCAGCCATTCAGGTTTTGCAAGCCCTGCAACCACAACTCCGGTGGAGACCGGAAACACGCCCTTGAGCCACTTGCCGACCGTGCGATACACCGGGTCCCGGTATCCACGATCGATCAAGTAAATCGTNATCTTGCAGATGTGNNCGAGGCAGCTTCCCGNTTCTTCNAGCAGTTGTTGGACATTCCGCAGCGCCTGATCTGTCTGGGCTTCCGCATCGCCGAGGCCGACAAGCTTGCCGTCAAAATCGGTGCCNACCTGTCCCCGCAAAAAGAGTATGTTTCCCGCCCGCACCACTTGGCAGAGGTCGTTGTCCAAGTCCTGATCCGGATAGGTGTCCTTGGTGTTGAATTTTCGGATGCGTTCGTGTGCCATCAAATCACTTGTTCAAGTTTGCATGACCTTCTCCGACAATCCGGCGGCATTGCGAACAAAATCCAGCGGCCCGGAGAAGTCGAAATTGTTGTACACCGCGTTGAGGTGTGCGAACGGGGGCGCTTGGGCGAACAACTGGAAGGTGAGCCGATGTCCGGCGTAATCCGAGTTGAGCAGATCCCGTGCAAGCGCGAGCAGCTTGCGGCGATCCTCCGCGACCCAGTTTTCATTGACCGTGTAGTATTTTTCCAGCCAATGTCCGGACTCCGGGTCTTGGAAGGCGGCGTGGTTCGGCGTGATGCAAATCTGCCCGCCGCAGAGTTCGCGGGCGAGGTGCATCATCTCCGGAAGCCGCGAGCAGGCGTGGACCCGTCCGGTGTAGAGCAACGACTGGTTGGGCATCAACAACCCTCCTGGACTCTGCTCTGCCAGCGCGATGGAGGCCGTCAGGTGCGCGTGGATGCCTTCACGATAACAGGCCAGTGTTGCCAGCTTTTCGCACACCGCCGGGTTCTTGTCCAGCCCGGTCTGCTTCACGTTGAAAAGTGCCGCACCGATCATCATGTCAGCCATGTAGCGGATGCGCAACACGAAGGGATAGGCGCTGTAGCGATGGAGCGTCGCACGGATAAACGCCGCTGCTTTGGTGTGACGGTAGAAGAGGACGTTTTCCCATGGGATCAAAACATTATCGAACACGAGCAGGGTGTCCACTTCGTCAAAACGGTTGGCGAGCGGATAATCCTCAACGGGCGCACGTCCGGCAAATCCGCTGCGGCAGATGTGCTTCAGGCCCGGAACCCCCATGTCGCACATAAAGCTCACCGCGTAATCCGAAAGCGTTTCGTTCCCGGACCATGCTGCGATGGTCGGCTTCACGAACGCTTGGTTGGAATAGGCTGCGGCCGTTTCGTACTTTGCACCACGCACAATGATTCCAGCGTCGGTTTCCTTGACCACATGCAGCAGCATGTCCGGATCCTGCTCCTGTGGAGGCTTGGAACGGTCGCCCTTGGGGTCTGTGTTGGCCGAGACGTGGAAGGGATCCTCGCGGGTGGTCCGGAGGATGTGCTGCTCGATGTTCGTGGCGAATTGCGGATCGGCCTCGTTGAGCACGTCCTTGCCGTCAAACAGCGACCACATTTCTCCAACCGATTCGTCGCTGATGCGGATGACCACGCCGCCGATGTCGTTCATGAGCGCGTCCAGCGCCACGTCCTTCTCGTACCAATCCTCACGGGTGCGGGGAGGCTTGTGGTAGGTGGTGTTGAGTTCGCCGGTTTCCTCGTCTTGGTACGTCAACTGCTCTTGGTACAGGGCTTCGTGCGCCATGTCGTACATCCGCGCCCGCACGTCAATGATCGGCTTGAAGGCTGGATGCGTGGACATGTCCTTGACGCGCTCACCGTCAATCCAGACCTCACGTCCATCCCGGATGGATTCAAGATATTCGGCTCCTGTGCGTATCATGCGGCTCCTTGGGTGGAAAAGAGAAGGGGGACTCGTGTCTAAAAAATGCTCAACAAAAGTACGCGATTTTTCCGATGCTGTGAAATACGATTAACTGATAGGGTCATCAGAACTTTTGATCGTCTTAAATGTAGCGGCGCTGTGCGCTGTGCGCAGCTACCCGTTCCTAGGCAGGGCTTCCTAGATACTCCGTATGCGGGTCAAGGTGGTCGTCATCTGGAGCAGGACTTCAGATGACCCCCATTTTTTTTAGTTCGGCAAGTCGTGTCTGGTTGTAACCCAGTTTTGTCAGCAGTTCTTCAGTATGCTGTCCGAGTCCTGGGGCAGGACGTGCTGGGGTCGGCTCTCCACATTTCACAGGAGAAGCAATGGTCCGGTAGTTTCCGTATCCTTCCAACTCCAGTTCTTGCAAGCGGCTTTCGTCTTTCACAAAAGGATTTTCGAGAGCCTCCTGTAGGGAATTGACTGGAGCAGCGGGAATCTGTCCGGCAAAGAGCTCGAGCCAGTGGGCAGTGGTTTGTCCAGAAAGCACGTCGTCCAGCATTTCCCTGATCTGCTCGCGGTGCTCCAACCTGCTCTTGAAATCCATGAAGCGTTTGTCCTCCGCCCAGTCGTCCTGTCCCAGCACCCCACAGAGGGCGGGCCAGAATTTTTCCTTGTTGCACATGATGTAGATCCAGCCGTCCGCAGTGCGGTAAAGGGCGCAAGGGGTCAACACGGGATGGGAGGAACGTTCGAGGCGTCCGGTGACGTGGTTCTCGTTGAGGTACCAAATTGCGGGGTAGCTTAAGTTGGAAAGTGCCACATCAAAGAGGCTGACGTCGAGGTCCCGTCCCNTTCCTGTCTCTCTGGCTCCAGTGATNCCCGCCAGCACCGCGTAGGCAAGAGCGAGTCCAGTCATCTGATCGACCACCGACAATCCAAAACGTGTCGGCGGCCCGCCAGGCTCTCCGGTCAGCGAGAAGTAGCCGGCCTCCGCTTGCATCAGGTAGTCGAAGCCCGGCCAGTTTGCACGGGATCCGCTGCGTCCGTAAGCCGAAAGGTGAGCACAGACGATCTTTTCGTTGACTTCTTTCAGTGCCGCGTAGGTCAGTCCCAGCTTCTCCGGAACATCACCCCTCAGGTTAGAGACGACCGCATCGGCAGTCCGCGTCATGTCCNTGAAAATCTCGGNNCCTGCGGATTTTGAAAGGTCGAGGGTCAGNCTTTTCTTGTTGCGATTGTAGGCGTGGAAGAATTGGGAGTGTTCCGGAGTGAAGAAATGGGGACCCACTGCGCGGGCNAAGTCTCCNCCGTCATTGGGATTTTCGATCTTGATCACCTCGGCACCTTGNTCTGCAAGAAACTGCGTGCCAAAGGGGCCTGCGCCGTACTGTTCGACTGCCAGAACACGGAGACCTGCAAGCGGAAGGGTCATGACGGTCTCTTAGTTTTTCAGTTCTGAACGGGATTCCGCTCCACGAGCTGCCGTGCAATGATGAGCCGTTGGAGTTCGTTGGTCCCCTCCCCGATGGCGAGCAGGGGGGCGTCACGGTAGTAGCGTTCGATGTTGTATTCCGGTGAATAGCCGTAGGCACCATGAATTCGCATGGCCTCCAGCGAATTCTCGAGNGCTGCCTCGGTGGCATTGAGCTTCGCCATCCCGGCCTCCATGTCGCACCGTTCCCCACGGTCGTAGGCACGGGCCGCTTGTTCGGTGAGCAGGCGTGCGGCATCGACACGGGTGGCCATGTCGGCGAGCTTGATCTGGATCGTTTGGTGTTCGCAAATCGGTTTGCCGAAAGTGTGTCGCACCTGAGCATAAGCCACNGATTCCTCGAGGCACGCCCGTGCGATGCCGACTCCCCGTGCCGCAACGTTGATCCGCCCCAGTTCCAATCCGCTCAGGATTTGGTTCAGCCCCCCTCCCTCTTCGGTGCCGATCAGGTGATCAGCGGGAACCCGGACGTTTTCAAAAAAAACCTCACCGGTGTCGATGCTCCGGTAGCCGAGCTTCTGTAGCTTGCTGGCCCGGTAGCCCATCTCCTTTGTGACGAGAAAGAGGCTGATCCCCTTGTGCCTTGGTGTATCTGGCAGATGCTCCGTCTTGGCAAGCACCGCGAGCACATTCCCCTCAACGGAGTTCGTGCACCACAGCTTAGCACCGTTGAGGATGTATTCATCACCCTCCCGGACGGCACGGGTACGGATCGCCTGCAGGTCGGTGCCACAGTCGGGTTCGGTCAGGGCAATCCCTCCGCGCANCTCGCCCGTGGCGAAGCGTGGCAGGCAGGCCTGCTTCATCGCCTCGGTGCCGAAGCGCTCAATGACGCTGCACATGATGAGGTGGGAGTTGAAGATGCCTGAGACGGCCATCCAAACCGCTGCCACTTTTTCGACGATCTGTGAGTAGATTGTCGCGTTCAGGCCAAGGCCTCCGTATGCAGGAGGAATGGTGGCGCCAAAAAGNCCTAGTGCGGCGAGCCTGTCCGCAATTTCGTGTGGGTATTCATCGGCGGCTTCCAGACGACGGACACTGGGTCGGACATCGCGCTCTAGGAATTTTCCGATGCTCTCGAGGATCAGNGCCTCCTCGTCTGGTGTGCTGCTCTGCGAAGAAGCCATGTTTTCAGTAGCCCGCTTTGTCGTCCACGGCAAAGCCGCGTTTGGGGATCAGCATGGTGCGTTCGTANCTGATGAACTTGGTGCCGTCCTGCTTCATGCCTGTTGTCCGAACCTTCACGATGCCTTGACTGGGACGGGACTTCGATTCACGGATTGCAAGCACCTCCGATTCGGCATAGAGGGTGTCACCTACGAAAACCGGTGCCGTCAGTCGGATCTTGTCCCAGCCTAAATTGGCGATGGTTTTCTGGCTGATGTCAGAAACGCTCATACCTGCAACGATGGAGAGGGTGAGGCAGGAATTGACGACAGGTTTCCCGAATTCACTCTTGGCGGCGTACTCCGCGTCGAAGTGCAGGGGGTGCTGATTCATGGTGAGCAGGGTAAACCAAGTGTTATCGCTTTCAGTGATGGTGCGTCCAGGGCGGTGCTCGTAAACATCCCCGATTTCGAAATCCTCGAGGNANCGTCCGTAGGATTCGCGGTATCTTTGCTTNCCGACTNCCTTTGCTTTGGCAACCANGNTNANNCTNCNNGGGGACGACTGAGGGAGAANACCTCNGNCACGTTGGCGGCTCCATCGAGNTNGAGCAGCGNATCCGCAAGCTGCTCCAGCCGNTTTTCNTCNAGNTAGGGNNCGCAGAGTCCGCTGAACTTGGCGCGAAANTCNTCCTCGCTCATGAAGTTGCCNGGTTCNCCCTTCGGAAGCCCGACGAAGGTCTCNAAGCTGCCCTGNCCNGTCTTCACCNTCACGNCACCNGACATGCTGTCGGGGAACGTGGCNTCGGCGCGTTNGTCCACCACTGTGNTTACTTTTCGGCAAAGGGCAAGGGTTTCCTGGTCCTTGAGTTGGACGGGGTAGTCGTCCCACAGCAGATTGCCGTGACGCAGAACCACGGCGGCACAGAAGGGCATCGAGAACTGCCCGTCAACAATGCTCACCGGGTGGGTTTTCAGATGTTGCGGCTCTCCGATCAGCTTGTGTCCGGTGGCGGAAACCCCGACTTCGACAGATTCAATGGCGTCCGGATCCAGAGCTTGCTCGTTCCTCAGCGCAACCAGACCATCCATCGGAGCATGAGTGTAGCGGCAGGAGGGATAAGGTTTGACGGCGAGTTCGAGAGTCTCCCATTTTTCTCCGAGGGCCTTCACGGCTTTCTCCGGCTCCGCGTGCGGGGCATAACTTCTCAGGAACCCCCAGTTGCCCTCGAAGGCTTCAGCAGGTCCGCGGAAACCTTCTGCGGCAAAGGTCGCACAGAGCAGTCCGTTGGAAGCCGCCTGTCCAACATGGGAACGCTTGGTCCAAGCGCCATCGGCAAGAAACTGCATGGAACCGGCGGACTGGGAGAGGGCGATGCCGAAAGCACTTTGGATGCCTTCTGCGTCGAGTCCGAGCAGACGGCCCGCAGCTGCAGCGGCCCCGAAAACGCCACAGGTCGCGGTCGGGTGAAATCCACGGTCGTAGTGATCGGAGGGGTTGAGCGCGAGGGCAAGGCGCACTTGCACTTCATAGCCTGCCACGCAAGCTGCAATCAGATCCCGTCCCGAGGCCGAAGTCATTTCCGCTGCGGTCAGGGCCGCAGGAAAAATGGGTGCGGAGGAATGCAGCGATGCGGCGGCGTGGGTGTCGTCGAAATCGAGGGAATGGGCCAGAGTCCCGTTGATCAGCGCCGCTGCTGAAGAGGCGTAGCCGGTGGGGTCGCCCAACACAAGGTAGCGTCCTTGATTCAGCCCGAGCCTTTGGATAGCGCCCATCATGCTCGGAGTCGACTCTGCGTCATGACGAGCACGCACCATGATTCCTGTGATGTCTAGAATGAGCAGTCTGGTACGTGCGACCACCTCTTCGGGAATGTCCTTAGGTTTAAGATTTGCTGCAAATTCTGCAAGCTGGCGAGTGATTCCGGTCATGATGCTTTGCTCCCTTGAAGGTTTGAGGTTTCAGAAATTATTTGCCGCTCTGATTACAAGAATTGGGTCCATGTTTCCTGCGTCTTCAAACTTGTTGATCTCCTGATTCACTGAATTGTATCAGGCCAACTGCCGCGTTGGTCGATGCTCTTGTCGATCTCGATCATGATGCGGATGGCTTTGAAGAGAGCAACAATGATGCCTTGGTAGTGGTCAGTTTGTTATTCTTCATACAGGCGAGAGACGGAAGCCCCATCCTCCATCTCATTTCCTGCTTCAGTGTAGTTGCGATACTGTTGAATGGCAATGGCGACAACAGGCAGCTCCAATTTCAGGTTTTCCACAAATACCTTAACGGATTTGAGGTCTTTGTTGAGTTGCCGTGCGTAGCTTTTGGGAGGATTGAAGTCGCCGGACGCCATCTGTGGAAAAATGCGTTGCAGGATGGTACTATCTGCCATGCCCCCTTTCAAGCATTCCGGAAGCTGATGCGGGTCAATGCCTGCGGCCTTTGCGGTTGTCAGCAGTTCTGCCATGAGGACATAATTCACGCCAACGAGCAACTGATTGAGAATCTTAGTCTTTTGTCCTGAACCCAAACCACCCATACGGGTGAGGTTGGAGGACACCAGTGACAAGAGGGATTTTGCTTGCTCATAGACTTTGGAGTCTCCACCAACCAGCAGTGTTAGCTTGCCCTCCCGTGCTGCTTGCGGGCCTCCGGACATGGGAGCATCCAACCATACGAGGCCGGTGGCTTCCTGCAACTGTGCAGCGACCCGCAAGGTAGCTGCAGGGGAGGAGGTTGAGAAATCAACCAGCAGCGAAGCTCCTTTGGCCTGCACAAATCCGTGTTCTCCCAAGCAGACGCTTGCAAGAGCATCATCGCCAAGGACACAGACAAAGACAACCTCAGATGCCGTACAAACTGCTGCGGGAGAATCTACCCAAACTGCACCTGCGTCCTGAACCAGAGCAAACCGCTCCGGTTCCAAGTTCCAAACTGTGACCGACAGGCCCTTTTCCAGAAACCGCTGTACCAGCGGTACGCCCATGATGCCAAGCCCCACAAATCCAATGCGGGTGGGTGGGACAAAACGCGAGGTTGTGTTCACAAAGCCTTTTTAGAAAAGAGAGGTTGATTGATTCGATAGAACTTAGCAGCATTGTCGTGAAACATGGCATTGCGCTCTGCTTCAGAAAACGGCTCGGTGATCGCTAGAAAGCCGCCCATGATCGTCTTGTAGCTGCCCACCAGTCCATCCACAGGAAAATTTGAGGCGAACATGCAACGTTGTGGACTAAAAATCTCAATGGTCTCCAGCACCACACGGTGGTTTTCTGCAACCGACCAGACCCGACCCCTGCATCCCAGTCCGGAGATTTTCACGGCAGTGTTCGGTGCTTGAGCAAAATGCTTCATCGCCTTGCGCCAGCCTGACAGCCCTTCCTTGGAACGATCCGCAGGCAGTCCGGTGTGGTTCAGAAAGATGCTGGTTTCAGGAAAATCCTCGGCTAACTCTCGAGCTTCCGCAAGCTGCCACCATGGGGTTTGCAAGTCAAAGCTCAACCCGTTTGGAGCAAGTAAGGCGTAGCCCCGACGCCAATTCGGGTCACTCATGGACTTTGGAGTGCCCGGCACGACCTTGCCGGGAGCCGTTGCAGATGTCGGTTTGTGTCGGATCCCGCGCACAAAGTCCACCTGTCCATAGCTGGACAGCACGGCCTCGGCATCGTCCCGGTGCAGCCAAACTTGCGCAACCATCACCGAAGGGAGTTGTGCTTGCTTACGCAGTTGTGAGACCCACGACACTTCCCCCTGTGGATCGTCTGGAGTCCATTCTGCTTCAACGAAGACAGAGCCTGCGAGGTCAAAGTATTTCGCATCATCACGGTAATCCTCCGGCAGGTAGTTCTTTTGGAGTGCCGAGTAATCCCCGTACCGAAAGGGCACCGGCTGGTCGCACAACCACGGGTGATGGTTGGTTTCAATGTCCCAAAAGTGCTGATGAGCGTCGATGATCTTCATGGTTTTTCATGCAAAGCAAGAGNCCGCCTCGGTCTTGTTTTTTGCTAGGAGGNCAATTACTCGAAATCGGGCATCCACTGNGCANCCGTTTCCCGGCAAAAGTCCAGAAACCCGGTCGCCGTTTTGCCCAGAGGTTGCCGTTCCGACCAAACTGCGCCAAAACGCAGGGGGCGTAGTGTTTCCACAAAGGAGNGGGCGACAAACGGCTTGCCGTCCTGTGCGGTTTGAGTTTTGGAGTGGGCGTTGAGGATGGAATAGCCCAGCCCGTTGGCGACCATGCTGCACACCATATTCAGCGATGCCTCCCGATNGGCGATCTTNGGNCGCACCCCCAAATCCTCGAAGAAGGGAAAAAAGTAATCCNGGCTCACCGGAAGGTCTAGCAGCACCAGTGGTTGCTCCGCCAATTCTAACAGGGAAACGGCGTCTTGCTGTGCCCAAGAGGAGTCTGGCGCGAGAATCGNGTAGGGCGGTAACTGCGCCTCGCCCAGTGGTGTGAAACCCATGCCCTCTGCAATCTGCATGTCATAGGTCAACTCCACTGCTCCACGATNAACCCATTCCAGTAGTTCCTGCTGATGTGCGGTTTCATGTGCCAGCATGATTCCGGGGGATCGTTCTTGAAACANCTGGATCATGGCGGGCATGATGAGTGCCTCCAGTGTCATCAGGCAACCAACCTTGAGGGCTTCCTCCGATGTTCCCGGATTCATTTGGGATTCAAGCTGNTGGGCTTGAGCGAGCAAGGATTCTGCAAGTTCCTGCAACTGCGTTCCGGAAGTCGTCAACGACAACCCGCGTGAGGGATCACGATGGAAAAGCTGGGTACAAAACATCTCCTCCAAATGATGCACGGCTCCGGAGATCGAGGGCTGCGAGACATGGCACTCCCGTGNAGCCCGCGTCAGGTTGAGCGTGTGGGCTGCGGNCACAAAGTAGTGCAGTTGCGTCAGGGAAAACGACAGGGAGGCCATCTGCGTCAGGTTGTTTGAAAAAGCTTGGGGTTCGACTCCGTCCCATTCTACCACCTCAATGAGGACNAGTGAATCNAAGAACACGAAACCGTCCATTCCGGCNTCCGCCCCTTTCAGCTTGAAATGCCAAAGCGGGGATGGTGATGATGTTGCTCCGGGTGTTTTCCCATCGTCCGCCTAACCACCTGACGCTGCAATTCTACCGCAACACTCTACCTCTTGAGATGTTCTCCTGNCCTGTTCCTCCGGGGAGCCTAGACCTGACCACTGGGGCCGCACCGCAAATCCTGTCTCACTCCATCAGCGATGGCCGAGCGTGGCTTGCGGAGCAACTGGTTCCGGAGGCTTGGAGGATCCGTATTTCTGACTCAACCCTAGCAGAAATCAAGACGATGCTGGAAGTTTTGTGNGAGCATCCGCTTCCATTGATTTTACGGCATCCGGACGATTTCGAGATTCCCCATTTGCGTGAAATCACGATNCAGGCCAAGTTCATTCTCGACAAGGGTTGTGGGTTTTGCATATTGGAGGGGATGCCGATGGAGGACGAGGAGATCGTGTCGTGCTATTGGGTGCTTTCGCAATTGATTGGGCGGACAGTCGCCCAAAAGTGGGACGGAACGATGGTGTACAATGTCACCGACACAGGAAAATCTTTCAGCTATGGTGTGCGGGGGTCACACACCAATGCCGAACTGGTTTTTCACACCGACAACGCCTTTGGAGTGCGGGTGCCGAACTATGTGGGCTTGCTCTGCAAATACCCCGCACCCGAGGGGGGAGTCAGTCGTTTTTGCAGCTTCTACTCGATCCACAATCGCCTATTGGAACAGCACCCCAAAGGACTGGAACGCCTCTACCAGCCCATGCTGTTTGACCGCCAAAAAGAACACGCAGATACCGCGCCAAAAACCGTGTGGGCACCCTTNTTCATCTGGAATGGCGAATCATTGATGGCGCGGGCCAATGTTCAGCTAGTGCGTAAGGGCTACCANGTCGCCAACCTCGAAATGGACGTAGTCCTGTCAGAAGCTCTGGAGGTCGTGGAAGATGTGGCCAACTCCCCGGATTTGTGGCTGGAAGCGCCTTTGGAGCGAGGACAGGTGCAGTTTCTGAACAATCATGAGTTGGGGCACTACCGGAGCCATTTCACTGATCACCCCGATCCTCGTTTCAAACGACACCTCTACCGGACATGGCATCGAGACTCCGGTGCGCGGACTTACGACGGTTAACAGCAATCCTCTCNNGTGTCCNCAAGTGACCANCGCTCGCAGCTTCCCCCTCGCTGAAACCNGTGCCGCCCACGATACCATCGAAGGAGGCTTCACCAAAGGGANGCTCATTTTAGAGATTTAGGCGATCCCGCCACGGAGTTTCCGGGAGGAACCTCCACGAGGTGGTGGACGAGGGCAAAGCGGATGAGCATGGGCATGTCGTGCAGCCCGAATTTGCGNATCATGTTCTGTCGGTGGGACTCCACAGTGCGTGGGGAGATGTTGAAATCGGAGGCGATTTCCTTGGTGGAGAAGCCGTCCACCATGAGTTGCAGGACCTCGTTTTCCCGGGGAGTCAGGAGCTTGACGAAGGTATCGCAGGCTTCGGCGAGGACAAGTTCGGCCTGAGGGCGGGCGCTGATGTCCCGGAAGGTGAGAACCGCGCCGGTCACGGCTCCAGCATCATCCCGGAGTGGGGCGGCTCCAATGTCCACGATCTGCCGCTGCTCGTCGGTTCCGGACAGGACGGGACGCTCTTTCTCCAAGCAAGGCCTGGTTTTCCGAGCACAGCGCAATCGGGCTGATCCAGCAGACACCCTGTGTCTAAACCATCCTCCAGCACAAACACCTCCTGCACGGGCTT